>CAVVLD010000107.1:0-9789 GCA_963748795.1 uncultured Solibacteraceae bacterium | reverse complement strand
AGGCCCCCGGATTGGTCGGATCGCACGGAATCCTGCCTTATGCGGATTTCCTGGCGGCCGTCCGCCAGCAGTTAGGCGGTTCGGGTTACTGGGAAGTTCCCACCGTGCTCTGGCTCCACTCGAGCGACGCCGCACTGCGCCTGGTGTGGATGGGCGGAGCGCTGGCGGCGCTGGTAGCGATTTTCACCCGCTGGCAGCGCCCGGCCCTGGCAGTGTGCCTGGTGCTGTGGCTCTCGGTCTGTTCGGTGGGCCAGGACTTCCTCTCGTTCCAATGGGACATCCTGCTCTCCGAAGCGGGCTTTCTGGCGCTGTTCGCCAACTCCTCGCGAGTCAGCGTCTGGCTGTTCCGCTGGCTCGCCTTCCGCCTCATGTTCTTCAGTGGAGTGGTGAAACTGGCCAGCCACGACGCCGCCTGGCGCAACCTCACCGCGCTTCATTTCCATTACGAGACGCAGCCTCTGCCCACTCCGGCAGCATGGTATTTCTACCAATTGCCAATGTTCTTCCAGAAGGCTTCCACGGTATTCACATTCGTGGTGGAACTGGCGGTTCCGTTTCTGTTTTTCGCGCCTCGCCGCTGGCGCCGTGCCGGTGCGGGGATAACCGCCTTGTTGCAAATGTTAATCCTGATTACCGGCAATTACACCTTCTTCAACTTACTCGCCCTGGGGTTGCTGGTGTGGCTGTTTATCGAGCCGGACGGCGTCAAAGCAGGGCCATTGCTGTGTGGCGCGGCGGTTGTGGTTGCAATCGCCAGCGGTTTGCTTTGCCTCGGCTTGTTCGGCGTCCCGCTACCGCCTGGAGGTGCCGCCGTTCTCCGGTACGTGGAGCCCCTGCACATTGTGAATTCGTACGGGCTGTTCGCCGTGATGACTACCGAGCGGCAGGAAATTGAGGTTGAAGGTTCGAACGACGGCATAACCTGGCAGGCGTACAGGTTCCCGTACAAACCCGGCGATTTGCGCCGCGCGCCACCGATTGTAGAGCCTCACCAGCCGAGACTGGATTGGCAAATGTGGTTCGCCGCCCTCGGATCGTACGAGCAAAACCGCTGGTTCGTAAATTTCATGATTCGCCTGCTCCAGGGCGAACCGAGCGTGCTGAAGTTAATGGAGTACAATCCGTTCCCGAGGTCGCCGCCTAAGTTCGTCCGCGCGCAGCTATATCTCTATCACTTCACTAAGTGGGGACAAAAAGGCTGGTGGACACGCGAAGAACGTGGACCTTACTTCCCGGCAGTAAGTTTGAAGTAAGACAGGCCTCCCGGCCTGTCACGCTGATTCCCGAAACCCACTCGACCTACGCCAATCCTCAGGTCTGGTGGTCAAACCCGCTGCCACCGGATTCGCCTCGATATACAAGACAATCCTCTCTAACTCATCCTGTCCCCGTACCCAATGGTCATAAGACTCGTCGTGCCAGAACGGTTGGCCGGTGCGGCCCAGAATCACGTTGGCCTGACGGGCCGAATAATTCTTGATCGCCTTGGTGATTTTCGGTAAAGGAACCTTCGGATAAATCAAGATATGGACGTGATTGATCATCAGGACCCAGGCCCGTAAATCGTACAGGCCAAGGTCTTGACAGCCAAAGCAAAGGGCCGTTGCCACCGCCTCAGCCACGCGCTGATCTGCCAGCCACCGGGGCCCGGTGGCAGCGCGGTCCAACTGGCGATCCACCGCAACGAATGCCTTTCCAGCCGTCTGATTTCTCGCGAACTGAAGCATCCTGGGCAAAGACCCGTGCAGGCGCCAGGTCACGAAAAGAGCCGTGCCTTCAGGCTGCCAGTGAGGTAGGTGCCGTTCGTAATAGGTCAAGCCACATTTGTAACATGGCGATGACAGGCCGGGAGGCCTGTCTTACCGCCTACTCCCTTAAAGCGACGGCCGGATCGATGCACGTTGCACTCAGCACCGGAGCCAGCGATGCGACAATGGCCACCAGGAGAATCAGCAGGAGCACACTGGCATAGATTTCCGGATCCCGTGGTGTAACTCCGTAGAACTGGCTGGCCAGGAATCGCGCCATCACTCCGCCGCCTGCTGCCCCGGCCGCCGCGCCCGCCAGAGTCGCTCCCAAAGTCTGTCTCAGAACCATCCACGCGACGTTCCCCTGCGTCGCCCCCAGCGCCATGCGAACCCCCATTTCCCGCTTCCGCTGGGCCACGCCGTACGAGGCAACGCCGTAGATTCCCAGAGTTGCCAGCACCACGGCCAGCGCCGCGAAGATCAGAAGCAGGCCGCGCGTAAACCTCTGTAGAGTGGTGCGAGCTTCTTCCGCCGTATGCAAAGGCTCTACCGATGCCAGCCGGATTTCCGGTTCCACTCGCTTCAGCGTGGCGCGTACCGCCTCGATTGCCGAACCGGGCGATGTCGCAGTCCGCACTAACAACGTTCCATTCGCCCAGCCGCCCGGATCCAGCCAGTACGTTTCGGGCAGGTCCTTGGAAACAGGCCCCTGCAAACGCGTATTTCCGACAACACCGACAATCTCACCAACTCCAAACTGTTCGATCTGCCGGCCTACCGGATTCTCACCGGGGAAGAAGCGGCGGGCAAATTCCTCATTCACAATTACCTGTCCCTTGCCGGGTTGCCGCGGATCGAAGAACCTGCCCGCCCGCAACGGGATGCGCAGCGTTTCCAGGGTTCCCGCGGAGACTGAGGTCGCCGCGATCAAAGGAAGGGTCGGCGGATTCGGCCGTCCGGGAAGCGAAACCGGAGGCAGCATGCCGTTCCCACCCACACTGAACGGGGAAGCGAAACCAGCCGTGACAAAACCCGGAATGCTCCGCACCGCATCCAGCATCCGCCGGCTGGCCGCGGCCACTTGCACTCGCTATCGTACTGGAATGGCGAGAGGCTGAAATCGACCGCCAGCACGTGTTCCGGCTGGTACCCCAACTGCGCGCGAGTAAGGTTTCGCAAGGTCTGGATCATCAGCCCGGTGCCCATCAGCAAAAGCGAAGCCATGCCGATCTCGGCCGCTATCGACCCCATCCCAGGCGCTGCCGGCGGCGGTCGGTTCCGCCGCGTCCCGCTGACTGCATCGCGTCAAGCAGGTTGGTGCGCGCCGACAATCCTGGAATCAAACCCAAAACCAGAAGCGTGGCTCCGATGATGCCAAGGGCATACAGCAGCGCGGCGGAGTCGACGTGAATCGTATTCGCGCGTGGCAGCAGACGCGGTTGAGCGGCAATCGCCCACTGCACCGCCCAACCAGAAAACAGCACGCCCAGCGCGCCGCCGGTAACCGCGATGACCAGGCTTTCAGCAAAAAGCAACCGCAGGATTCGCGGACGGTCCGCGCCGAGCGCCAGCCGCACGGAGATCTCACGGCCCCTCCCCACCGTCCGTGCAAGCAGCAGGTGAACCACGTTGCTACACGCGATCAGGAGCGCAAATCCCACCGCGCCCAGCAGCAGCAACAGGGGCGTCCGGACCCCGGCCCGTGTACCAGTCGATGGCCGATTCCGCCACCGCTCGCACAGCCTGGTTCGTGGAGGGATATTGTTTTTCGAGATCGAGCGAGATCGAGTTCAGATCGGCCCGCGCCTGCTCCAGGCTCACACCGGGTTTCAGGCGTCCCACGCCGCTGAACCAGTGATTTCCACGGCTGGCATCGATCGCGCCCCAAAAGCGGTCCAGCGGCAGCCACAGGTCCCGATTGTCATAGCGGAAACCCGGCGGCAGAACCCCCACAATCACCACGGAATCGGCCTGCTTGCCTTCCATCGCTGCCAGCGCGCGAATGTGGCGTCCAATCACTCCCGGGTCGCGCCCAAAGTAACGCTCCCATGCCTGGTCGGTTATCACACCGGCCGGTTCGCCGCCCGGACCGTCTTCCTCCGCCGTGAACAGGCGTCCCAACGCAGGCCGGACGCGCAACACCGAGAAGAGATTCGCATGAGCGAAGCCGGTGGCGATGTTCTCCACCGATCCATTCAAGCGCAGGGCCACCAGGGGAAATGGCCTTTCCAGGGCGATGTCTTCAAACGCTCCGCTGCGAGCCTTCCAGTCCACTGCGTTCGGGTACGAGCAATTCAGCATTCCGGACGCGGACATTTCGTTGAACTTCACCAGCCGGTCCGAGCCGCTATAGGGCAGAGGCTTCCAGAGCACCCCGTTGGCGATTGTGTACATCCCAACGTTGATACCGATGCCAAGGGCGACCGTCAGTATGGCCAGCAGGGCGAACCCCGGCCGTTTGCGAAGCGAGCGAATCGCGAATCTGAGATCTTGCAGCATCCCAACGCATTGGACCCGCGAGCGGCCGATTGGTTAGGCGTAACCAGACGGATTCGCAATAGCCTGTCTTACCGTCCCGGCGGCAGATCTAGCGCGGGATTGCGCGGGAAGAAGCCCCAGGGCACCAGCTTGAAACCCGCGGCATGCACGGGCATCACCGGCCAATCCTCGGGCCGCGGATTGTGCGTGATTCCCATGGTGTACCACAGCACGACGTCGCGATTGTCGACGGAGCGGTTCGCCGCCGTCCATTTCGTTAGTCCGTCGCCGCCCGTGGCTCTGATTAGGGATAATCGCCCGCCGGCGTACATCTCCGTCGGACTGTATGGCGTCACCCAGACGTGCGCGTTCAGGAACCCGGCGCGCTTGCGGACCCACGAATCCGGCCGCGCGAACGGCACGGCGTTCTCCCCGGGTAGTAGCGCGTAGCCAGTGGTGCCCAGCGCGTTGTCGCGCCGTTCCGCACGATCCAGCGGCGGCTGCTTTCCAGGTTGATGTTGCGTTGCGCGGCCCGCTCGGTGCGTAGCGGCGTCTCCTGCATGATGAAGCCGTTGCCCTGCGGATTCTGCGGCCCGGGCGGCATGCTCGCGCTATTCATCTCCACCACGCGATTGGCGGTGCCGTCCACGTCCAGATCCAGGCGGAAACTGAAAAAGTGCTGGTGGTGCACGGCGTCGATATTCTTCGCGATGATGTGCCCGTGCGGATCGTGCGCGCCGTCCTCCACGCCTTTCACCGCCATGATGCCGGTCAGCGCCGCGCGCATTTCCAGCGTCCCGTCCTGGTGGAAGATCCAGTCGAAGCCGTATTCGTAATTGCCGGGCTGGCGTCAGGTAGCGACACCACCAGCTCGCGCGCGCGCCGTACGTTGTCGCCGTGTTTCCAGGAGATGCCGGCGTCGCGCTCATAGATCGCCACCGCTCCCGGAATGACTGTGCGGCTCCCCCGCCTCATCGGCCACCACCGCGTCGAATACCGTGCAGTTCTCCGGACAATCCAGGCCCGGACGCATCGGGCTGGCCATTGCCCCCAGCCCGAGTTCGCCGGCATCGAAACTGTTGCGGAAAAACCAGCCGCGCCGAGGGATCGCCGTACGGCACCACCATCTCGGACAGCGAGCCGCGGTACATCACCTGCCGCACACGGCCGCCATCTTCGTAGCCCACCGTGTACAGCACCAGGCCTTCGCGCGGGTGCAGGGCATACCGGAAGTGCCACTTCTGCCAGCGTCACCTCGCCGTCCTCGACCTGAAAGCCCGCCCCGTTCGGCTGGGTGATGTGCAAGCGGCGCGGGCGCCGCGCGCCAGGTCGCGTAGCCGGGCGGTGAACTCGTCGTTCTTGCGCGAGACCGGCGACGTTGCGGTCGGTATCGAGCAAGTCGATAATCTTGCGAGTGGTCAGGTTGACGTGCGCCACCACGCCCTCCACCGGGTGCGCGTAGAAGTTGTGCGCCGTGCCCGGCATAGTACGGCACCGCGCGCACGATCCGGCCCTGCTCGGCGCCCGGCAGAGCGAAGTATCCGGCCGTCCAGGCCATGATCACCACCGCGTTCAAGATCGCGAATGCCGCGCTCCTGCATGGCTCTGCGCGTAGCGCGGATCGGCGCGCACAATGGCGTCCGCCAGGTTGGAATCCTCGCTCCGTCACCGCGGGCTGCGCGCCGGGGATTTCCTTCCACGAATCCACCTGCCGCGAGGTCAGATTGGCGATGCCCTCGTAGGTCTTGATTCGCGGCGCGGTTCGTAAATGACGGCGAAGGCGCGCCGGGGCACCGCGGCGTTCCGCAGCACCAGGTCCTTGGGCGGCTCTTCTAGTGACGATCATGGCTGAATCGCGCTCCCGGCGGCACATGGCCGGCCGAGTTGAGAATCGCCACCGCGGCCCGGATCTCTTCCGCGGTGAGCGGCGCCAGCGGAACGATTAGCGGCGAACAACTGGGCAGCCAACGCAGAGGAACCAGACAGACGGTAAGCCTCACCCTACGCTCCCACGACCTTCAGCGTGATGGCATACTCGCAAGGCTTCTCCGCCGGCATCTCGCACCTTCAATGCGCCGTCATCCTGCGTGAACTGTCACCTTGCCCTTGTGGCCCAGCAATTCGACGTTGTGGATCTTGCCGACGCCCAGTTTGCCGCCGAGGGCCAGCGTGGGAATGGCTAGCCTCGCTTCTCCGGCCACCCCATCACGAACGCGTACAGAACGTTGCCCTTCTTGGTGGTGAAGCGAACGTCGCTGGCCGTCAGTTCCTTGCGGTTCCGCTCGTTGAAGCCCCATCGCGCCGGCCGGCCGCTACCGTGGCATTGCCGGCCACTTTCCACGGGCGCGTACCATAAATGCCTTCGCTATTCACCGCCATCCACTCGGTGATGCCGTCCAGCACCTTCAATTCATCGGCATCCAGCATGCCGCTGTTGGGCAGCGGGAAATTCAGCATCAGATTGCCGTTGCGGCTGACGATGTCGCACAGCATGTCGATCACCGTCTTGGGCGTCTTGTACTGGATGCCCCTCTTGTAGTGCCAGTTGCCGATGCAGGTATCGGTCTGCCACGGCTCCGGCAGAATCTCGTTGGCCACGCCGCGTTCGATGTCCAGCGCGCACGTGCCCTCGTCGCAATCCTTGCGGCGTCTTGCTGGTGTAAACGCCTTCGACTTTCCGCCGTGCAGCTGGCGCTGACGTTGTAGAGTGCGACACCAGCTGTAGCCGTAATCGCCGAAGGGAATGCCGCCATCGGTGTAGAGCAGGTCCGGCTGATAGTTGTCGATCAGATCCTGGATGCGGCGGAAGTACTGCTGCTTCCAGGAATCCGGCGCCACGCGGCTCATGGCCTGCGTGGCGGATCGGTTGGCCCTTGGGGAAGGGATGGTACAGATCGGCGTAGGCCGGGTCCTGGCCGTCGTACGGGACGCCGGCCAGTTCGGCCGGTCTTATCGGCGCCATGCGAAACGGCCAGCCAGTTGTAGCTGTTCGAAAGGTGCTCGCTCACCGCGAACTTGCAGGCCGTGCTTCTGCGCGGCCTTGCGCCACAGTCCCACCACATCCTTCTTCGGTCCGGTCGCCACCGCGTTCCAGCGCGGCTGGTACTTGGAGTTCCACAGGTCGAAATTGTCGTGGTGCACGCCCATGCTCATGAAATATTTCGCGCCGGCCTTCTTGTAGAGCTGCATCAGGTGGTCGGGATCGAACTGGTCGCCCTTCCACAACCGGCAGATATCCTTGTGGCCGAACTTCGACGGATGGCCGTACGTGCTCCACGTGATACTTGTTCTGATCGCTGCCCTGAATATAGATGTTGCGCGCGTACCAGTCGCCGTCCTCGGCCGCGGATTGCGGACCCCAGTGGGCCCACATGCCGAACTTGGCGTCGCGGAACCATTCGGGAATCTCGTATTTCTTGAGCCCCTCGGCCGTCCCGTCGAACGGCCCTTTGGCGATGGAAGGAAGCGAATCCTGCGCCGCCGACTTGCGCGGTAAAAGCACGGAGGGCGCCGCGGCGAGCAGCCCGAGCGTGGTGCGTCTCGAAATCATGGTCCCAGTCTACTACCCGGCGGAAAAGGAATGCTCGCCGGTGCTATTCAAACAACTCCGCATGGCTGCCGGCGTCGTTACCCCAGGGACATCAGATTTTGCCGCGAAGCTCGCGGAATGTACGATACCGCTTGAGCCTGGCAGGCTGATTCGCTTCCTTCATGGCTGCGCGGGTCTTGGCGTTCGGGATCAAGACGGGAAACGGAAGCCCCTTGCGGAGTTCGAGTTGCTTCATAACTGGTTTTTCGAAGATTGCCGTTTCATTCCGGACTCCGCTGCCACTGTATCTCAATTGATACCTGGGTAATTCAGTCGGCCGCCTCTTAAGCTGCTTCGATGAAATCCACGTCGGCGGCTGATGGCGGTGGTACTGGTTCTCCATGCATACGCAGAGATTCGATATGGAGGTCAATCGCCTCCTTCATATGTGCCGCCGCATCTTCGCGCGTTCGCCCGGTAGCCACGCAACCCGGGAGTGCGGGAGCATAGGCACCGAATCCGGTATCGGTCTGCTCGAAGATCACTAGATATTTCATTTCAGATCCACCGATGTCAAACCCGCCTGCCGCAGAATGCTGCCAACCATGCCATGTCCCAGTGTATCGCTCATCTGTCCTGGCACGGTCACTGTACCGGGCTTGGCGCTGTGACGGTACTGGCGGTGACTGCCTACCTGGCGCTCCAGCCACCACCCGTCCCTGTGCAACATTTTCAAAATATCGCGAACTTTAGCCGTAGCCACCCTGCCCTACAGAATTTCCTCCGACCAGCCTTCGAGCACCTGCTTCACTTTGGTCATGAACTGGTCCGCCAGAGCGCCGTCGATCAGCCGGTGATCGAAGCTCAGCGACAGATGGCAGATCGAGCGGATGGCGATGGCGTCGTCGATCACCACCGGCGTCTTGTCCACCGTGCCCACGCCCAGGATCGCCACCTGCGGCTGATTGATCACCGGCGTTGCCGAACAGGCTGCCGAAGCTGCCGAAGTTCGTGATGGAGAACGTCCCGCCCTGCACCTCATCGGGCTTGAGCTGGCGCGAGCGGGCGCGCGTCGCCAGGTCCACGATGGAACGCTGCAAGCCCAGCACGTTCTTTTCGTCGGCGTCGCGGATCACCGGCACGATCAGGCCGTTTTCGAGCGCCACCGCGATCCCGATGTTGATCTCGTTGTGATAGATGATATTACTGCCTTCGATGCGAGGCGTTGAGCAGCGGGAACTGCCGCAGCGCCACCACCGCGGCGCGCGCAATGAACGGCAGGTAGGTGAGCGAAAAGCCATAGTTCGGCTGGAACGTCGACCTTGTTCGCGCTCGCGGAGCTTCGGCCACCTTGGTCATGTCCACGCGGTGGACCGTGGTGACGTGCGCGCGAGGTGCGCTTGGAAGCACCATGTGCTCGGCGATCTTGATGCGCATGGTGCTCATCGGCTCGATGCGTGTCTTGGCCGCGCCGGCGGAGCGGCGCGGCGGCTGAACGGCCGGCGCGGAGGCGGCGGCGCGGGCGCGGGCGCCGCGGCCTGCGGTAGAGGCGCGGGCTGCCGGCGCCGGCGGCGCGGGCAGCGGCGGAGCGCGCCTGTTGCGAGAGGTAGGCTTCCACATCCTGCTTGGTGATGCGGCCGCCTGCGCCGGTGCCGCGCACCTGGCCGAGATCGATATTGTGCTCCCGAGCCATCCTGCGCACCAGCGGCGAAAGCGGGCCCGCGGGCTCGCCGCGCCGGCTCTTCCACCGGCGGGGGCCGGGCGGGCTTGCGGTGAAGGCGAGGCCTGCACCGGGGGCGGCGGTGGGGCCGGCTCGGGCTCCACCGGGGTCGGCGCGGGCGCGCCGCGCGGCGGCTGCCGCGGCAGCCTCCGCCCCGTTCCTCGATGCCGCGCCACCACCGTATTGATCGCCGACCGTCTTGCCCTCTTCTACCAGCACCTCCGAGAGTGTGCCGGCCGCGGGCGAAGGAATTTCGGTGTCCACCTTGTCGGTCGAAATCTCGAACAGCGGTTCGTCCTGCTTCACCCGCTCGC
>CAVVLD010000106.1:0-21838 GCA_963748795.1 uncultured Solibacteraceae bacterium | reverse complement strand
TCAAGATCCATTCGACTGGCTGCAGCAGCAGGTTGGCACTATACCTGGTAGGGTCCAGCGGATTGAGAGCCGGCCGAATCAGCTCCGGGATATATCGGATGATGTTCTGAAGCCGCACTGAGTCGGTTCGCTCAAACGCCTTGCTCATCTGCGCCAGCAGTTCGCTGCGCTTCTGTATCAAGGCTTTGCGCTGCGCCAGTGACGCCGCGGCCAATCTCTGGTGCTCAAGCTGGCTGACTCTCCCTGAGGGCCCGCATTTCCTCGCGAAGCTCGAAGGTGCGCACAATGATGTCTGCCGGCTTATGGCTACGTTCCAGCACCAGGCTGGCAAATGGCGGAATGTACGCGATGGACTCCTCAAACTCCGCAGCGACGTCTGCTACCGTTGCTTTGAGCGCATCGGCCATTTTCTGGTACAACGCGGTTCGCGTGTCTTTATCGAATCGATTCGGGAAATGTTTCGCAAACTCGATGCGGCCCATCTGCGGCCAATAAGGGAGGCGGAATGCCTCGGCCGCATACACATAGTACATATCGTGGAGGAGTGATTTGCCGTCTTCGTAAGCACCCGAGCAGCCGTATTCAACCGCAGCGATCACTCTTCGGCCCGTATCCTCGAATGAGTGCAATCCGAGTTTGCGGCCATGCTGGTAGGGAAGCATCACCTCGTAAATGTCGTCCTGACCGTTCAGGATGTCAGCGATTTCCGCCCTCACGCGCGCTTCGAAGTCAACGTAACCCCCGGTAACAGCTTCCACATTCTCGATCCGCGCCAATCCATGAAGAATAAGGTCGGTGATGGCCCGCCCGCGGTCATTCGTATCCAACTCTTGCAGGATGCCTGCCCCAATTAGACTGCGGCGCAGATCGAGGTCAGCCGTTTCCGGGTTCATCTTGGCACGGTAGGGAGTAGAGCTGGTCGTGCAGCACAATTGCATCGATGAGCGAGCAAAGGTCGATTAGAGGGTAGGCGTAATTGCGCACCCAGGACCCGTATCGATCATAGTCGGGCGGATCCTGAATGTACTCGCGGGAAAAGTCGCAGGTCAGGAACCGGCTGGCCTCGCCGACCATGGTGTTGGTGACGAGCGCTGCCCCAGAGTGTTGGCAACGTCGCATTCGAGTGTCTGCATGTTGCCGAAGCACGCTTGCTACGAATTAGTCTACTACTCTCCGGTTACACATCTCACTCGCAGCACCAGCAGTGCAAACTGGCGTTAAGGACGAATATCGGACACTATTTGGGCGCTGCGGATCGGATATACTTGACAGACCCAGTCACCATGAGGATTGGCCCGCGATCCCCCAGTAACCTCCAGCAGTCTGTAGGCGCACGCGATCAGATAATCCGCGCATGTTTCCTCATCAAAGTGGGAGCATACACCTCCTGGCCCAAGGGTGACTCACGGTCGGAGTAGCCCCTTACCTGCTCGCAGGCATTTGGAGGCAGGTGCGGCGAGTTGCCGGTTTCGGGGGCGTGTGGTATGGTGCGTTCGTCTGTGGGACGTTTAGAAAATAAACTCGCATTGGTCACGGCGGCGGGAGCAGGCATCGGACGCGCGACGGCGGAAGCCTTTGCGCGCGAGGGCTGCCGCGTGGTGGCGACCGACATCGCTGCGGCCAGACTGGAAGGCCTTAGCGGCGAACTGCTCCCGTTGGATGTGCGCTCGACCGAGGCAGTGCGGTCTCTGGCCGCGCGGATCGGTCCGGTGGACATTCTGTTCAACTGCGCCGGATTCGTGCATCACGGGACAGTCCTGGAGTGTTCCGAGGAAGATTGGGACTACTCGTTCGATGTGAATGTGAAGTCGATGCATCGCACGATCCAGGCCTTCCTGCCGGGTATGCTCGAGCGCGGCAAAGGCTCGATCATCAATGTCGCGTCCGGTGCTTCGTCGGTGCGCGGCATTCCCAACCGGTATGTTTACGGCGCCAGTAAAGCGGCCGTAATCGGCCTCACGAAAGCGGTGGCGGCGGATTTCATCCGCGCGGGGATTCGCTGCAACGCGATCTGTCCCGGAACGGTGGAATCGCCTTCGCTCGAAGCCCGGATCGCGGCACAGGCGGAACGGCAGGGCCGGCCGGTGGCGGACGTACGCCGCGAGTTCGAAGCCAGGCAGGCCATGGGCAGAATCGGAAAGCCGAACGAAATCGCTGCGCTGGCGGTCTATCTGGCGTCCGACGAGAGCGCCTTCACCACGGGAGCGATTCACATCGCGGACGGAGGGTTCTCGCTGTGACAGGAGTCGCGCAGGAGTTGATTGACGCGCGACCTGGCCGGGCTTGGACTGATCGAGGCAGGAGAGCAGGTACGGTTTACCGTTTTGCCGGGAGGCGTGTCCTCGGACATTTTCAAGGTGGAGGCCGGGGACCGCGTATTCGTGGTCAAACGGGCGCTGCCGAAGCTGCGTGTCGCCGGAGATTGGCAGGCGCCGACGTCGCGCAACCGCCACGAGGCGGACTGGCTCGTGACCGTGGGGCGCATTCTGCCCGGTAGTGCTGCGCGGCTTCTGGCGCGCGACGACGAGGCGGGTCTGTTCGCCATGGAGTACCTCGATCCGGCGATGTTTCCGGTCTGGAAAGAACAGTTGCGCGACGGCCATGTAGACCCGAACTTTGCCGCCGCTGTGGGACGCAGCCTGGCATTGATTCACGCGCAGACCGCCGGAGATCGTGCCGTTGCGGAGGTATTTGCCACTGACGAGGTGTTCCACGCGATCCGGCTGGAGCCGTACTTCGAGGCGACCGCGAGGCGGCATCCCGCGATGGCGAGCCCGCTCCTCGCGCTCTCCGCGTCCACACTGGCTACGAAGGTGGCGCTGGTACATGGAGATGTGAGTCCGAAGAACATCCTTGCGGGGCCGCACGGACCCGTGTTTCTGGACGCCGAGTGCGCGTGGTTCGGCGACCCGGCATTCGATCTCGCATTCTGCCTCAACCACCTGCTGCTCAAATGCCTGTGGAACCGTGCGGCGGCGCGGCGGCTGATCGAGGCGTTCGAGCGCCTTGCAGGTGGCGTATCGCGAGGGTGTGAGTTGGGAGTCTCCGGCGGCGGTAGAGGAAAGAACTGCGCGGCTGCTTGCCGCCCTGATGCTGGCGCGCGTAGACGGGAAAAGCCCGGTGGAGTACCTGACTGCCGCTGACCAGAGCCTGGTGCGGGAGGTGGCGCTTCCGCTGATCGGGATGCCGCCGCAGTTCGCTGGCGGAGATCGAACGCGTCTGGGCCGCCCGGCTGGGGATTTGAAGATGAAAGCCACGGCCATTCGCCTTGTCCGCGGACGCCGCGTTTGGGACTCGCGCGGCCGTCCTACGGTGGAAGCTGAGGTGGAATTGGAGTGCGGCGCGACAGGTCGCGCGATTGCGCCCGCCGGAGCGTCCACGGGATCGGGCGAGGCGGTGGACCTCCGGGACGCCGATGGATTTGACGTGCGCCGCGCCGTCGCGAACGTCAATGGGTGCATCGCGCGGTCGCTGGCGGGGGCCGACGCCGAAGACCAGGAGAGTATCGACCGCCTGCTGGTGGACGCCGACGGCACAACCGACAAGCGCAAGCTGGGCGGCAACGCGCTGATCGCGGTCTCGATGGCGACGCTTCATGCCGCGGCGGCGGCACACGGCCGTCCGCTCTGGCGTCACCTTGCGCCGGACGCGACCTGTACTGCCATTGCCGGAGATCCAGATCTTCGGTGGCGGTGCGCACGCCGCGAGGCGCATCGATATTCAGGACCTCATGGTGGTCTGTCCCACGGCGCGCTCCTTCGCCGAGGCTCTGGACCGCGTCCGCCGCGATCTATCGCGCGGCCGGCGCTTACCTCGCCGACCGGGGCCTGCTGCAGGGCGTCGCGGACGAGGGCGGATACTGGCCCGCGTTCGAATCCAACGAGGAAGCGCTGGATGCGCTGGTGCGCGCCATCGAAGCGGCGGGACTGGTTCCCGGCAGCGATGCGTCCATATCCCTGGACATTGCGGCTTCGCAGTTCCGCTCGGGGGCCGGATACCGATTGAGCCGCGACGGGCGGGTGCTGGACACGCGACGGGATGATCGAATTGCTGGGGCGATGGATCGAGCGATATCCGATTGTTTCCATCGAAGATCCGCTGGCGGAAGACGATTCCGAAGGGTTCCGGCGCTTCACCGCGGCATTCGGAAGAAAGTGCAGGTGATCGGAGACGACCTTCTGGTGACGAACGCCGCGCGGGTGCACGATGCCGCGGCGGCCCGGCTGTGTAACGCGGTATTGATCAAGCCCAACCAGGCCGGCACCGTCACGGAGACGCGGGCGGCGCTCGCAGCCGCACGCGAGAGCGGCATGGCGCAGATCGTCTCGGCGCGGTCGGGCGAGTCGGAGGACGTCACGATCGTGCATCTCGCGGTAGGCTGGGGGGCGGCACAACTGAAGGTGGGTTCCTTTGCGCGGTCGGAGCGGATGGCGAAATGGAACGAGGCGCTGCGGATCGAAGAAGCGCTTGGTTCCGGTGCGACTCTGGCGCGCCCGTTCCAGAAATTTCAGGAGCAGACATGAGCACGGATGGCAAGATGAAATACCGGTCGGCGGACTGGTTCGGCAAGGCTGACAAGGACGGGTTCGGTCATCGAAGCTGGATGCGGAACCAGGGTCTTCCGGGAGACGTCTTCGACGGACGTCCGGTGATCGGGATCTGCAACACGTGGTCGGAGCTGACCCCGTGCAACGCGCACTTTCGCGACCTGGCGGAGCATGTGAAGCGCGGCGTGTGGCAGGCGGGCGGATTCCCAGTGGAATTCCCGGTGACTTCGCTGGGCGAGTCGATCATGCGCCCCACCGCGATGCTGTTCCGCAACCTGGCCAGCATGGACGTGGAGGAATCGATCCGTGCCAATCCAATCGACGGAGTCGTGCTGATGTGCGGCTGCGACAAGACCACGCCGTCGCTGGTGATGGGGGCGGCCAGTTGCGATATTCCCGCGCTGGTGGTTTCAGGCGGGCCGATGCTGAACGGCAAGTATCAGGGGCGGGATATCGGGTCGGGCACGGACGTGTGGCGGTTCAGCGAAGAAGTCAAAGCCGGCCAGATGAGTCTGCAGCAGTTCATGGAAGCGGAATCCTGCATGTCGCGCTCGCCGGGACACTGCATGACGATGGGGACGGCATCGACCATGGCGTCGATGGTGGAGGCGCTGGGACTGTCGCTGCCGGGCAACGCCGCCATCCCCGCTGTGGATTCGCGCCGGTCCGTCCTGGCCCACCTGGCCGGGCGGCGGATCGTGGAGATGGTGCCGGAGGACCTGCGGATCTCGCGCATCCTGACGCGCGAGGCTTTCGAGAATGCCATCCGCGTGAACGCCGCGCTAGGCGGATCGACGAACGCGGTGATTCATCTGCTGGCGATGGCCGGGCGGCTGGCGGTGCCGCTCTGCCTGAACGACTTGGACCGCCTGGGCCACGACTGCCCGACGTTAGTCAACCTGATGCCGTCCGGACAGTACCTGATGGAGGACTTCTATTACGCCGGCGGCGTGCCCGCAGTGGTGCGCACGCTGGGCGAGCACAACCTGCTGCATCGCGATGCGCTCACGGTGAACGGGAAAACGATTTGGGAGAATTGCCGGGAGGCGCCGAACTGGAATGCCGAGGTGATCCGGCCATGGGACCGCCCGCTGCTGGAGCGCGGAGGCATCGCCATTCTGCGTGGCAACCTGGCGCCGAACGGTGCGGTGATCAAACCTTCGGCCGCATCGCCGCGGCTGATGCGGCACGCCGGCCGGGCAATCGTGTTCGAAAACATAGAGGACTACAAGCGGCGAATCGACGACCCGGCGCTCGATGCCGACGAAAACAGCGTGATGGTGCTGAAGAACTGCGGCCCGAAGGGTTATCCCGGGATGGCCGAGGTAGGAAACATGGGACTTCCCGCAAGCCTGTTGAAGCGCGGAGTCACGGACCTTGTCCGGATCTCGGACGCGCGCATGAGCGGCACGGCATACGGGACGGTCGTGCTGCATGTGTGTCCCGAAGCGGCGATCGGTGGTCCGCTGGCACACGTCCGGGAGGGCGACCGCATCGAACTGGACGTGGAGCAGCGCCGGCTGCATCTGGATGTGTCCGAGGAAGAGATGGCACGGCGCCGGGCCGATTGGAAACCGGTGCCGCCGCCCATGGCCGGGGGCTACCAGCGGCTTTACTTCGACCATGTCCTTCAGGCGGATACCGGCGCCGATCTGGACTTCCTTGTCGGTTGCCGCGGCCACGTGGTGGCGAGGGAATCGCATTGAGCAGCCGCCCTACTCGTACCCGCTTCGTCATTCTCGCGTTGTTGTTCCTCTCGGTGGTGATCAATTACCTGGACCGCGCCAACCTGTCCATCGCCGGACCGGTGCTGGCCAAAGAGCTGGGGATTCATTCCATCCGGATGGGGCTGGTATTTTCGGCGTTCGGATGGAGCTACGTGCTCTGCCAGGTTCCGGGCGGCTGGCTGGTGGACCGGATACATCCGCACAAGTTGTACGCAGTGCTGATTGCCTTGTGGTCGGTTGCGACCGCGCTGCTCGGCCTGGCATCAGGTGTTGCATCGCTGTTCGCGCTGCGTCTGGCGATCGGGGCACTGGAGGCGCCGTCATACCCGATTAACAATCGCGTTGTGACCACGTGGTTTCCGGAGAGTGAGCGCGCGACGGCGATCGGCGTCTACACTTCCGGACAGTTCATCGGGTTGGCGCTGCTTACCCCGGCGCTGGTCTACCTCCAGATTCATTTCGGCTGGCGCAGTATCTTCATTTCGGTGGGGCTGGCGGGTTTAATTTGGGCCGCCGTCTGGCGCCGGGTGTATCGAGGGCCGCTGAGTTATCGGGGTGCGAATGAGGCCGAGATCGAACTGATCCGCAGCGGCGGGGGGCTGGTTGACCTCAGCGACCGGAATCCGGGCGGAAGCGAAAGGACGTTCCGGTTGCGCGACCTCTGGTATGTGCTGAGTAAGTCGAAGTTGTGGGGTATCTACATTGGGCAGTATGCCTTAAATTCCACCCTGTGGTTCTTTCTTACCTGGTTTCCGACATACCTGGTGCAGTACCGGGGCATCGGATTTCAGCAGGCAGGCTGGTTGGCGTCGCTCCCGTTCTTAGGAGCTTTCGCGGGTGTAATCTGCTCCGGCCTAACTTCCGATTTCCTGGTGCGGCGCGGCCTGTCTCTGAGCTTCGCCCGGAAGGCTCCCATCATCGCGGGCCTGCTGCTCTCGACGACGATCATGGGCGCCAATTACACCCGGACGCCGGGTTGGACGATCGCGTTCATGGGGGTGGGATTTTTTGGCAACGGGCTGGCGTCGATTACCTGGTCCCTGATCTCCGCGGTAGCGCCGACGCAGATGATCGGGCTAACCGGCGGAGTGTTCAACTTCATGGGCAACATGGCCTCGGTGACAGTGCCGCTAATTATCGGCGTGTTAGTGCGGGGCGGGAAGTTCTCCTTAGGCCTCACTTATATCTCCGGGCTGGCCCTGGTTGGCGCCCTCGCATACATTCTCATGGTGGGCAAGATCGAGCGCCTTCCGCCGTGCGTGTAGACCTTCGCCGCTTCGGTCAGAGCCAGCTAAGCGTTTGTCAGGAAATAACCATGCCAATCGCTCCCTCACGGTCGCGGCTCCGATGCGCGTTCAGAGCCGCGACCGTGAGGGAGCGGTTTAGAGCCAATTGATCTAATAGTTTTCTGACGACCACTAAGTTGGTGCTTCCGGCTATTTATTTATTTATTTAGTGGCTCCGGGGCGAGGTCCAGCCCACGGACATCATTCGAAGCTTATCCTGGAGACACCCGCCGCGAACGCCCCGTTCGCAGTGAGGAGTGGCCGCCATTCTGACTTCTGTCTTACTCGTAGCTCCCCGGCCGGCGGATCCAGATGTTCCGGTATCGCACCTTATCGCCGTTGTGGTCCTGCAGCATCAGCGGCTCTTCCGCACCGTGCGGCGTATAGTGCGCCACCTGCCGGTACACCATCGGCCCCATCGACTCTTTGTGGTGATGCACCATCACTCCGTTGTAGAGCACGGTGATGTAGGCCGGCTTGACGAGCTTGTCTCCTTCGAAGCGGGGCGCTTCAAAGAGAATGTCATACGTGTTCCATTCTCCCGGCGGCCGCGCGGGATTGACCAGCGGCGGCCACTGCCCGTAAATGGCGCCCGCCTGTCCGTCCGCGTAAGTGGGATTGTTCCACGCGTCCAGCACCTGGATTTCATAGCGGCTCATAATCAGCACGCCGCTGTTGCCGCGCCCCTGGCTGGTGCCCTTAATGACCGCCGGTGACGACCACTCCACGTGAAGCTGGCAATCGCCGAACTTTTCCCGCGTGAGCAGACTGCCCGTTCCGCCGACCACTTCAAAGTAGCCGTCGCCCACTTTCCACTGCGCGTCCACCATCTTTCCGCGCTCGGCTCCGCGCCCTTCCTGCTGCCACTTGGAAAGATCCTTGCCATCGAACAAAACGATCGCGTCCGATGGCGGAGCGCCGGGAGTCGCTCCCGGCGTAACCACTTTGGGATGCGGCCGGGCCGGATCGTGTACGTGCCACGGCAGGTTGGGCAGCATCGGCGTATCGGTGAATCCCAGGTCGCCCGGCTTCGATTGCGGCTGTTGCGCAAGGGCCAGCGCCGCTGCCAGAACGCCGGCGGCGCCAAGCAGGCAGAAAACAGATTTGCGAGACATGAAACTCCTCACGAAGCGAAGGTGAGACGATAACCCATTCCCGGCTTCACCGTCAATTTCAACACACCATCGGGGTCGAGGGAAGGCGTCATGTTCTTTCCGCCGGCGCGAATCTTAACCACTCGCGTCCCGCGTGGAGATCGAACGCGGTAATCGCCGTCGGATGAGGCTTCCAGCAGCGCCTCTACCGGCTTGCCTCCGCTCCATACGATCTCCACCTGCACCCCGCCGCGCGCCTTCAGTCCCCGGACCCGGCCTTCCGGCCATGCCTTGGGCAGCGCCGGCAGCAGGCTGATATCGCCCGCGTGGCTTTGCAGCAGCATCTCCGCAATCCCCGCGGTGCCTCCGAAATTGCCGTCGATCTGGAAGGGCGGATGCGTGTCGAACAGGTTCGAAAGCGTCGAATTGCGAATCAGCGCCAGCACATGCTCGTACGCCGTATCGCCATCCTCCAGGCGCGCCCAGAAATTGACGATCCACGCCCGGCTCCATCCCGTGTGGCCGCCGCCGTTGGCCAGGCGGCGCTCGATGGTGGCCCGCGCCGCGCCGGCCAGGTCGGGCGTGCGCCGCGGCGTGATCTGGTTCGCCGGATGCAGCGCATAAAGCTGCGACATGTGACGATGCCCCGGCTCCACCTCGTCAAAATCCTGCGACCATTCCTGAATCTGCCCGTACCTTCCCACCTTCAGCGGCGTCATGCGATTCAAGGCGAAGTTCGCCCGGTCGCACAGGTCCGGCTCGAGACGCAGAATCTCCCCCGCGCGCGCCAGGTTGGTCAGCGTATCGCGAATGATCTCCACACTCATCGCGGGATTGATGTCCACCTGCGCCCGCCCGCCTTCCGGCGTCTTGTAACTGTTCTCGGGAGAGGATGCGGGCCCCGCCATGAGCTGTCCGGATTGCGGATCCGTCACCATGTAGTCCAGGTAGAATTCCGATGCCGCTTTCATTACCGGCCACGCCCGGTTCCTCAGAGAAGTTCTCGTCGCCGGTATACCGGTAATGCTCCCAGAAATGCCGCGACAGCCACCCGCCTGCGCCCTGCCACAAATTAATTCCCTGCGGCGAACCCAGCTCGGTCTGATGCCACGCATTGGTGGTGAAGTGAACTACGAATCCCTTGCAGCCGTAGGAGATCTGCGCCGTCTTACGCCCCGGCTCGATCAGTTTTTCGGTGAAGTCGAACAGCGGCTCCGCGCACTCGGATAGGTTGCACACTTCCGCGGGCCAGTAATTCATCTGGATGTTGATGTTGACGTGGTAATCGGCTTCCCACGGCGGATGCAACCCGTCCGCCCAGATCCCCTGCAGATTCGCCGGCAGCGTCCCCGGGCGCGAACTCGAAAGCAGCAGGTACCGCCCATACTGGAAGTACAGGGCGATCAGTTGCGGATCCGTACCCTCCGCTCTTCATCGCCGCGAGCCGTTCGCCGGTCGGAACAGCGGACCGGTCAGGCCCGCCCAGGTCCAGGGCCATCCGCAGAAACAGGTGGTGATAGTCGGCGATATGCGATTGCCGCGCGTCCTCGTATTTCACCGCGGCCAGAGCCTTACGCCGCGCCTCGCATTCCGCCGCCTGATCCTTGCCGCCATAACTGGTAGCGGCATACAGCACCAGGGTGACTGCGCGCGCTTTCTCGACGCCGATGCCGCCGCCCGATGCCGCCACCGAGCCGCCTTCCGCCCGTACCTCGAGGTGGCTCTCGAAATGCACGCCCCCGTCCGGCGCCTGTCCGCGCATCACCAGGCGATTGGGCCCGACGTTCTCGATCTTGGCATCCACCTCCCGCGTCAGGCGCGTCACAAAGGAAAGCAGGCCTGGCTTGTCGCATTCCAGCCGGATGAAAATAGCCTGGTCGGGATAAGACGCAAACACCTCGCGCGTGAACCGCGCCTTACCCACGCGATACTCCACCCGCGCGATGCCCGTCTCCAGATTCAGCTCGCGACGGTACTCCTGCGCGGGGCCTTCGTGATGCACGTCCAGAAACAGGTCGCCCAGAGTCTGATAGCTAAACCTGGCGGCCGCCGGTCCCACGAACCTGCCGCCCGGGGGAGCCACGGAATTCGCCTCGCCGTACTTCCCGGCGAACAGCAACTCGCGAATCTTCTCGATCTGCTGGCGTGCCGCGGCATTGTCTTCCTCCAGGTGGTGCCCGCTCCACAGTGTGTGCTCGTTAAGCTGGATGCGCTCCTGGGGCGCGCCGCCGAACACCATCGCGCCCATGTAGCCGTTGCCCACCGGAAGCGCCTCGACCCACTGCTTTGCCGGCTCCCGGTACCAAAGCGCCAACGGATTGCCCGCGGCAGGCGTCTCCTGGGCCGCCAGCGGACGCAGCAACGCAGCCGCTCCGGCAGTTTGCATCCATTCTCTTCTGGTTGACTTCACCCTCACCCTTTAATTTATCGCGTCCCGGCAAGCCGTGCGATCTTCACACATCTCCAGCACTTCAATTGCCTCCCGAGACTGTCTTCCCCCTCAGTGCCGGTTTCCTATCGCGGACCCCGTGCCTGCGGTATTGCAGCCACACTGTGTTCCATCCGGCATGGTCGATCAGGTCATCCGCCGGCCCACTTCTTTGGCAGCATCGTAAACCGCAAACACCACCCGCATATCGTCGACGCCTGACGCAATCGAGACCGGCGCCGGCCGCCCGTCCCGCACCGCTTCCAAAAATGCCCGGTGCTGATTCAGCGGATTCGCGATGTCGCCGAACGCCGGCGGGCGGATCTCCATCTGCTGCTCTTCCCCCTGCTCGCCGCCGAATGCCTGCACCAACCCGCCCGAGTATTCCACCACGCGCCCGCGAAACGCACCGCACGTCGAAGCCACGCTCAGCCATTGGCTATTTCGATATTGGAAGCGCCCCTTGGTGCCGTGCACCGCCAGTTCTTCGCCGCTCGCGCACCAGGCGGTATCGAGCGTGATCATAGCGCCCGAATCCAGTTCCAGCACCGCCACCGCCAGGTCTTCGCCTTCCAATCCGGGACAGTGCAGATTCCGCGTGAACCCGGTGGCCTTCACCACCCGCGCCCCGGTGATCCACTGAAAGATGTGAATATAGTGCACCGCCAGTTGGATGAAGCAGCCGCCGCCCGTCTCCGCCACCGATCCGCGCCAGGTGCGCACGCCCTGCTGTGCCTCCCGCGACCACATCATCCCGCCGGTATGCATGAGCCGCGCATAGCAGTGGACCACGTCGCCCAGCCGGCCCTGCGCCACCATATCGCGCAGATCGTGCATCAGCGGCTGATCGAAGTAGCTCATATAGAGCCCCACCGTCCGGCTGGAGCGCTGCGCCGCCGCGGCGATGGCTTCGGCATCGGCCAGATTCGCCGCCACCGGCTTTTGCAGCAGCACGTGCTTGCCAGCCTCGATGGCCGCTACCGCTTGCGGACGGTGTTGCGAGTTGGGCGTGCTGATTACCACCGCGTCCACCTCCGGAGCCAGGGCGGCACTGTAGTCCGTCGCGGGCACGCTGCCGCACGCTTCGGCCGCACGAGCCGCGGCGGCGGCGTCCACATCCACGCAGCAAGCCACCCGGACCCACTCCAGGTCCCGGTACACGCTCAGGTAATGCGCCGCCATGCCGCCGCAGCCGACGAACGCCACATTGATTGTCTTACCGGCCATGCGCCGCCTCCCCGTTCTCGTGCCGGGTCAAATACAGCGCCAGCGCCATACCCGCCAGCGTGAGTCCAGTGACCCCGAACGCCTCCCCGGCTGTCAACGGCAGATACAGAATCAGCACGCCGCAGAACATCACCGACGCGGCAATCACCTTGTCTGTAATCTCGCGCTCGCGGAAAAACAGCCATCCCGCCAACACCGAAAGAATGATTCCGGCCCGCTTGATGCTCACCGTGATCACCACCGCGATATAGGCGTACGACCCCAGTTGGAATAACAGCGAAACCGCGTCCAGCAGGCCCGCCAGCGAAATCCACTTCACGTTCCCGCGCGCCGCCGCCCGGAAATCCGCGCCTTGCAGCTTTCCCCAAACGAAGAATGCCAGGCACAGTCCCAGGCCATAAGAGAAGGCTTCGGTGAACACGTCGCTCATCACCACCAGCTTCTTATCCAGCGGATTGGTGATGGAAAAGATGAACGACACCATCAGCATGTAGCGGCTGCCCTTTTCCTGAATCACGGCCTTCACCGGAGCCAGCCAGCCCACCGCGAACAGCCGCCGGTGCATCGCCAGCGACCCGGCCACGATCAGCACCACCCCCAGCAACTTCAACGGCGGCGGCAATTCACCCAGCATCACGAACCCGGAAGGAATCAGGAACACCGGCGTGAATGCCAGAAACGGAACCGAAAGCGAGAGCGGAGAAATCTGCAGCGCGCGGAAATACAGCCACATGACGCACGTGATCAGCGCCACGTCCAGCGTCAAATAAATGAAGAATGTCGGCACCGGCGCCAGATGCAGGGCCGCGATCCCGAATAGCGGCCCGCCATCCCGAATCACTACCGGCGACCCGGCGGCGATCTGCCACAGCAGCGCGGCGGCGAACACCACCGTAACCGCGATGCGGATCCAGAGCGTGGCCGGAATCAGGTCGCGCTTCTCCAAAGCGTGCTTGCGAGCCACGTCCGTCAATACGTTGGTGACCGACATGGACGCCGCCATCAGCAGGCCCACCGGAGAGAGAGCGGAGTTTACCATAATCATCTTAGGGGACAGGCCAGGAGGCCTGTCCTACCTTGTCACCAGGCGCACGCCGCCCAACAGCCCCGAGGCCTGCGGCTGCACGGCATTCATATCCTGCGCCTGGAACCGTTCGCCATACTTTGCGTTCAGCGCCTTGTAGTCCGGAAGCGGCCCCTTCGCCATTTCATTGAGCGCCAGGTTCGCCACCACCACCCGAATCGAATTCTGTCCCGCGTGCAGCAGTTTCGTCACCTCGACCTCGTACGGCGCGCACCACACCGACCCGGCCCGCTGCCCGTTCACGTAAACCTCCGCGGCCTCGCGCACCGGGCTCTCCATCATCGCCCGCATGCCGTTGGCGGGGCGGCGCCCGGTGTCGCTCACCGGCGTGCCCTCGCCAAAGTTCACATAGACCGGCCGCCCCGGCGTGCCGCTCCAGTCGAAGCTCTTCTCATACGTCACGCGGCCGGAAAAGAACTTGCGATCCGGCAGGTCGGTCCACGTCTCCAGCTTTTGCATCTCCACCGGCGCGCTGCCCGGGAACGTCACCTTCCAGCCGGAACTCAGATCCAGCGCCGTGGTTTCGGGTCCCGTTGGCGCTGCCGGCTCGCTCGCGCGCTCCTTCGAAAACACCAGCACCCGCGATTCGTAAGGCGCTAATGTCAGATCCTGCTGCGCGCCGCCGGCCCTGGTGATCTTTCCGGTGACCGGGTCCCACCACTCGCCGGAGAGCCCCTGCACGCGGAACACGGCCTCGTGGTGTACCTCGTGATTGCTCGTGTTGGCCAGGAAGTAAAGCTCCGCGAACGGCAGCTTGCGATGCACGAAGCCGATCTCCGGCGCCGTTGCCACATCCGCGGCCAGCGCCTTGTGCATGGTCGCGCCCAACTCGTTTTCGTCAGTCAGCACATGCAATCCCGAAGCCAGGCTCCGGATCTTCGGCGTGTCGCCCGCATCCATCAGACCCGGCGCCAGCGAAGGAGCCCGCCGGGTCGCAATCACCGTGCCGCCTTTTTTGGCATATTCCAGAATCCGCTGTCAGCGTCGCCAGAGGCATCCGCTCCACGTTCGGCAAAATCAAAATGCGATACGGCACGCCGCCCCTGGCGATGAAGCCGTCGTCGATGAAGTCGAAGTTGTACCCGGCGTCCAGAATCTGCGGAATCACGGTATTGCCGATCAGCCCGTCCATCGCCTGGTTCACCGAATCGTGGCCCAGGGTGAAATGCGCGAATGCATCGTCGGTGGGCAGATACAGACGCCACATCGTTGTCCGGCTGGCCCTGCCGCAGCAGAAAACTGACCCGCTGCAGGTAGAGTGGTGATATCCGGCATCACCATCCACCAGGGATTGTGATCGTTGAACACCGCCGGCGGCGTAGAAACGCCAGCCCGGCTCGCCCGCCTCGGGCGGCGAATACGGCCAGCCATGCCCCACCAGTTGGTTGATCCCCTGCAGGAAATGGATATCGGCCTCCGCCTTCATGTCCAGCGGCGTGGCGCGGAACACCGGCGAATGCAGCCATGTCCAGGTCTCCGACGATGTCACCGGCTTGCCCATACAGGTGGCTGGCCGACGACGCCCACCGCGTGGTCGAAAAGTGCCGCCACTGCGTGCCCTCGCCTTCCGGCAGATCCACCTAGCGAGTTGCTCGACAAAGTCACCGGCGGCATGCCGTAAGTCTGCGAGCGGAACAGCGTGCCATGCTCGTGGGCCCACCGCGTGATCGGTTTCAGGTAGTTGTCGTCGCACAATTCGGTCAGCGTCTTGCCCCAATCGTGGCGGATGGCCAGCACTCTTCTCGCCCATCGTCGCCCGCCAGCGCCGGCAGGTAGGGCGTCAGATCGTAGCCGCGCCGCTTGCGGAATTCCTCCAGAAAATTGGGCGTCCAGTCGGAGCGTACACTTCCAGGCTGTCGCTGAAAATCGCGTACGGCGGCGTCTTCTTGAGCGCGTCGCAGCAGCGGCTCGCCGACCTTCGCCAGATGCGTCGCGATGGCCGCCCGGTCGTAGTGATCGAGCACGAAACCTTCGGCGCCCACGGCCGGCCGCTTCACCTGCTGCGCGGGTGTGCCCCGCGATAAAATAGAGCACCATGCGCGACCGCTGCCGCCCTCCGCGGGCGGAAGTCGCACCGCGCTGGCATCCATATCGGTCAGTTGACGAGTGCTGCCGCCCGCTTGCCAGGAACGCGGCAATCAGGCTCTCGCCTTCCGCCAGTCTCGGCAGGGTCAGCGCAGTGGCGCCCTCAGGCACCGGCACCCGGCTCACTACCAGCCGCCCGGCGGCTTCGGAGATGGGAATGTGCGGGCCGCCGAACGGCCAGCCGCTGCCCAGCGTCAGATCCATGCGCAGCCCGAGTTCGTGGGCCTTGCTCGCCGGTGAACGCCAGGTCGTCGAGAAACTCCGGCGACAGATACGGAAGTTGTGAAATCCGGTCGCCGGGTCGTCCAATGCCAGCGGGTAAACGGGCTGCACTTCGAACCCGCCGATGCCGCCCTCCTTCATGGCGCGCATTTCGCGCTCGAGCTCCGGTTTGGTCACCGAAGGGCCGAACCACCACCACCGCATCATGATGCGGGCATCGTCCGGAGGATTCAGGAAGGTCGTCCTTGAGATCCGCGATCGGCTGGCCGGAGACGCGGCGGAGAGCAAACCGGCCACCACCGCCACGGCAAACACAGGACACACATAGATCGGCGCATCGATACCATGGTAGGCCTTCGCCGGGGTACCGTGGTTACGGAATCGGCAGGACCGGCTCCGCGGCGCTCCGCTCCTGTTTGTGGATGCAGCAACATCCGGCGCTGTCCCCGCAACCGCCAAATCCGTGGCCTGATTTCATCGATTTCAGGGTAAATGCCTCCGAAATGTGACTTCCGCCCCGTCGAACCGTCTTCTGAAAGTTCTACATTACGAAACCATGCGCGCAAGAGGGATAATTGTTTGACCCCCGGCCGCACTGCGGGGAACATCGTTACGAGTAGGGTGGCATAATCCGTGAACGAAAAAGCAACCGATACCGTTATCCAGGCGCTGGACCGTTTTCAGATCGAATTGCCTTCGTGGGGATTCGCCAACACCGGCACGCGCTTCGGCAAATTCCTGCAGCCCGCGGCGGCCACCACCATCGAAGAAAAGTTCAGCGACGCCGGCCAGGTGCATCGCGTCACCGGCGTGTGCCCCACCGTCGCGCTGCACGTGCTCTGGGATCTGCCCGACGGCGCCGGGGACGCGCGCTGAAATCCAGGCGCTCGCCGCGTCGTACGGAGTCCGCGCCGGCTCCATCAATCCCAATGTCTTTCAGGATCAGATCTACAAGTACGGCTCGCTCGGCAATCCCGATCCCGAGATTCGCCGGGCCGCGCTGGCCCACATGCTGGATAGCGTCGAGATCGCCACGCGCGCTGGGCAGCCGCGATCTTTCGCTGTGGTTCGCCGACGGCTCGAACTATCCCGGCACGCAGAACATCCGCCAGCGCCAGCAGTGGTTCGACGAAGGCCTTGCAGGCCGCCCACGCGCGCATGTCGCGGCGAGCCAGCGCATGCTGGTGGAATACAAGCCGTTCGAGCCGGCCTTCTATCACACCGACATCGCCGATTGGGGCATGGCGCTGCTGTTCGCGCGCGCCGCCGGACCGCAGGCCAAGGTGCTGGTCGATACCGGCCATCACTATCAGGCGCAGAACATCGAGCAGATCGTGGCCTGGCTGCTCGATCTCGAGACATGCTCGGCGGCTTCCACTTCAACGACCGCCGCTACGCCGACGACGATCTGACGCTGGGCTCGATCGATCCCTACCAGGTGTTCCGCATCTTCCACGAGATCCTGCACTTCGAGTGGGAGACCGGCAAGCGCGCCGACATCGCCTACATGATCGACCAGAGCCACAACCTGAAGGGCAAGATCGAGGCGATGATCCAGACCGTGACCACCGCCAGGAACTGTACGCCAAGGCCGCGCTGGTGGATCACGAAGCGCTGGCCGCGCACCAGCGAGCACTGCGCGCTGGTCGACGCCGAGACCTGCCTCAAGGACGCCTTCTCCACCGACGTGCGCCCGGCGATTCGCGAGTGGGCGCAGTCGCAAGGGCCTGCCGGCGGATCCGATGGACGCCTTCCGCCAGAGCGGCTATCTGGAGCGCATCACCGCCGAGCGCGCCGAAAAGAACGCCGCCGCGGTATCCAGTTACGCTTAAGACCCATGCCTCGTTACGCCTTTAAGCTCCGCATCAAAGCCGATGCCATCGAAGAGTACGAGCGCGAGCACCAGCGCGTCTGGCCGGAACTGCTGGCCAAACTGAAAGAGGTCGGCATCTCCGACTACTCCATCTTCCGCCGCGGTCAGGAACTGTTTCTGTGCCTCCGCGTGGACGATTTCGACAAGGCCTGGGACGAACTGGACCGCGACCCGGTGAATCAGCGCTGGCAGCAATTCATGAGCCGCCTGTTCGAGCCCGTGCCCGGCATGCAGCCCGGCGAACGCTTCGCCATGATGAAGGAAGTGTTCTACCTGGAATAAACCGCCTTTCCGCGGCGTCAGCTTCGGGTTTTGAGCTGCTCCGGCAGCACCGCGTAGCCTTCGCGGCGGCGGAAACAGCGAGATCAGCAGCTCCAGGCGGCGGCGCAGGTACCGGCTGGGCATCTGGCGCGGGCCGGTTTCCACGTCGATATCGCAGCAGGTGCCGTGCAGGTAGAGCGTCAGCGTGTCCTCGAACGCCTGGCGGGCGTACTCGCGGAACAGCTTGGTTTCCTTGCGCACGTTGGTCTGGCGGCGCAGCAGCGCCTGCTTGAGGTGCCAGCTCTTCTCGTCCACCTCGCCGTGCACTTCGGCGCTCAGTTCCTCGCGGATGGTGCGGTAGAAGCGCTCCTGCACGTCCGGCGGCCAGCGGTCGGCCACCAGCCGCGGCCAGCGCGTTGTAGAACTGGTAGTGGTAGTCGGCCACTTCGATGTCCTTGATGCCCAGCGCCAGAACGGTCATGTCCGTCAGGTCGCGGCGCGAGCAGCGCGATCTGGCGCGACTCCGGCGGGCCGCTCGAAGGTCACCGCGTCGCCGTCTCCTTGCCGTTGCCCTTCTCGAGGTACGGCGCGAGCAGCAGGCCCACTTTGCGGCAGCAGCGGCGACGATGGCCGGCGAGATGGCCGCGATCGGGATCGTTCAGGTACTGCCGCAGATCCTCCTCCGCGATCGGGCAGCGTGGAGAAGTAGGAGAACTTGCTGGTGAGCGGAATCATCTCGCCGCGAAAGCGCGCGGCCAGTTCTTCCACCGTCAGTTTGGATCGGTCGGCGTCGGTGGACATTCCCGTGTTGAGTCCGATTGTAGCAGGCGAGGCACGCTAAACTTGGAAGAGATGCACCCGAAAATCCTGGTTTCGGCCGGCGAAGCGTCGGGCGACCTGTACGCCTCGCTGGTGGTGGACGAACTGCGCCGGCATTGCACCGGATGCCGAGTTCTTCGGCTGCACCGGCCCGCGCCTGCGCGCGGCCGGCGTGCGCACCGTGGTGGACGCCGCCAGCCTGGCGGTGGTCGGCCTGGTGGAAGTGGTCGCCCACATTCCGCGAATCTACGGCGAATACCGCAAGCTGGTGGCCGGCGGCGCGCGCACGAGCGGCCGGACCTGGCCATCCTGACCGATTCGCCGGATTTTCACCTGCGCGTGGCCCGCCGACTGCGCCGCGCAGGGCATTCCGGTGGTCTACCTGGTGGCGCCGCAGGTCTGGGCGTGGCGCAAAGGCCGCGTGCGAGACAATGCGCCGCACCCTCCGCCGCCTGCTGTGCATCTTTCCCTTCGAGGAGGAATTCTTCCGGCGCGAAGGCGTTGGCGCCACCTACATCGGCCATCCGCTGGCCGGCCTGGTGCGCCCGTCGCTTCGACCGGACGAGTTTTTCCGGAAACACAGACTGGCTGCGAGCCGTCCATTAATTGCGGTGCTGCCCGGGAGCCGCCGCGGAGAAGCGGCGCGTCATCTGCCGGCGCTGCTGGATGCCGTGGACCGGCTTGTACCGGGAGACAGGCCGTGAATTTGGTGCTGCCGGCCTCGGCCACGACCGGGGCCGGCGTTTTTTCGGGAGCGGATGGGCGGCTCGCCGATTCGGGTGATTGAAGGAGAAAGCTGGGACGCCATGGCGCACGCCGATCTGGCGCTGGCCGCCAGCGGGACGGTGACGGTGGAGGCGGCGCTGCTGGGCACTCCGATGGTGACGTTTTACAAGGTGACGCCGGCCAGTTGGATGGCTGGGAAGTTCCTGGTGGAGGTGCCGTTTTATTCCATGGTGAACCTGATCGCCGGGCGCGCGGTGGTGCCCGAGCTGATGCAGGGCCAGATGACCGGCGAGCGGATCGCCGCCGAAGCGCGGCGGCTGCTGACGGATGACGCGGCGCGCGCGACGAGATGAAAGCCGGGCTTGGCGGAAGTGCGCGGCAAGCTGTCGCAGGGCGGGATGACCGCGCCCAGCGCGCGGCGGCCGTGATTGCAGGAGATTTTGGAAGGACAAGTTGCTCATGTTTCGTGATTTCGCACTCGTTGGCCGGCCTCGATGGCCGGTCTGGCCTGCGGTCGCTGGAGCGCTGTCCGCGCCGCCAGGAGCGCCGCTCCGCGCATCGACGTGCAGCACTACACCGATCGACGCCGAGGTCATCGCCCAATACCTCGACCATCTGCCGGCCAAGGCCGCGGTCCGCTTCATCCCGCTGGACGACAACGTCACCTCGGCCACCTTCGAGCTGAACAACGCCCTGAACGTCTCGCGCGTGGTGGACGACCAGGGCAAGCAGATTCCGGCTTCGCGCAACCAGCAGGATTTCACCGTGCGGCTGAGCTTCGATCAGCCGCTGCCCAAGGGCCAGCCGGTCACCGTGACCTTCTATTACGACGGCACGGCTGACGGGCCAGGAGGATTCGCCGGTCTACGGCATCAAGTTCGCCGCCATCCATCCCGATTTCGCGTTACCTGATGTATCCGGCGCGCTGGTTCCCGGTGAGCGGCTACACCACCGACCGCTTCGCCGCCGATATGAACATCACCGTGCCCACGGGCTACACCGTGCTCGGCAGCGGCCTCGATTCGCACCAGACGGCCGGCGACAAGAACGTCTACGAATTCAAGTTCGAGCGCCCCTCTTTCCCGGGCAGCATCGCGGTGGTGAAGGAGCAGCCGGCGAAGGTGCAGTCCGAGGGCGTCACCACGTCGCTCTACTTCCGCGGCGCCGGAGGCGGACGCATGGCGCAGCCCTACGGCGAGGAGATCGGCAAGATCGATGTCCTACTTCACGGGCACGTTCGGGCTGCCGCCGTACGCCAACCTGACGGTGGTGGAGACCGAAGACGGCGCGCCCAACGGCTATGCCGCGCCCGGGCTGATCTTCCTCGCGCCGCGCGGCATCGCCCGGACGGTGAGCCCAACGCTGCTGGCCAACCAGGTTTCGCGGCAGTGGTGGGAAGAGCTGGTTTCGCCGGCCACGCGCAACCACCTGTGGCTGACCAACGGACTGGCCGCCTACTCGGAGCTGCTGTGGACGGAGCACGCCAACGGCGCGGGCGCCATGGAAACGCAGCTCCACGACGTGATGGTGGACGGCGCTGACCGTGGACAACGTGCCGATCATCCAATCGGCGCGCCTGGAGGACTATTCGCCGGAGCTGTGGGCGCTGACCGGCGACAAGGGCGCGGCCGTGCTGAACATGCTGCGCTACACGCTGGGCGACGACAAGTTTCTTCGAGGTCGCTCAAGACAGTTCGCCGCAGCAGTACGCCTGGAAATCGGTCAACACCGACGATTTCCGCAAGGTGGTGGAGACGGTGTCCGGCAAGAGCTGGGCTACTTCTTCATCCAGTGGATCGAATCGAGCGGCGCGCCCGAATTCAAGCTGGAGTACACCATTTTCCGCACCCGCAGAGAAGGGGCTTCCGCGTGATGGGCAAGATCTCGCAGGACCTCGACACCTTCCGCATGCCGGTGGACCTGAAGATCGAGACCGAAGGCAATCCCGAGACAGAAGCGCGTCGAAGTGGTGGGCACCTCGTCGGAGTTCTCCGTGGATACGTTCGGCAAGCCGAAGAACGTCGTCATCGATCCCGAACAACCGCGTGCTGCGCTACAGCCCGAAGATCCGCGTGGCGGTGGCCATCCGCCGCGGCGAGCAGTTCGCCGAGCTGAGCGAGTTCGCCGACGCCCTGAAGGAATACCAGAAGGCGCTCGAAACCAACCGCAACAGCTCGCTGGCGCACTACCGCATCGCCGAAGTCTACTTCCTGCAGAACAACTGGCAGTCGGCCGCCAACGAGTTCCGCGAAGCGCTGAACGGCGACCTGGAGCCCAAGTGGACCGAGGTCTGGGCGCACATCAACCTGGGCAAGATCTTCGACGTCACCGGCCAGCGCGAGCGCGCGGTCAACGAATACAACCTGGCCATCCGCACCAAGGACAACACCCAGGGCGCGCAGGAAGAAGCCGGCAAGTACCTGAAGACCCCCTACGAGCGGCAGCGGCGGCCCGAGCAG
>CAVVLD010000105.1:0-45720 GCA_963748795.1 uncultured Solibacteraceae bacterium | reverse complement strand
ATCGCATTCTCGACTGCATCCGCGATGAACGCCGGTTCGGATGGGTAGACCGCAAACCCCTCCGTGGGACGCAGGTTTTCAAAACTCTGATCACATGCTCCGCCCGCGTATTCGCAGAACTTTGGCGGTGTAGGTGCGACCAGGGGTAGGTTTGTCTGCATTTGGCATGTCGTATGCCATTCTACCCCCCGGCTTCGTCGAACGTCGGCGGAAGCGACTCGGTTGTCGAGCACTGGAATATGGCAGGAGATTTACGCGCCAGAAATTCGGCGGGGCGACCGTAGGCGCCTTTCCAAGGCGTAACCCGCCGATTAGCTTACACTGAACAGTATTGTCGCTAGCGGGAGTTTACTGAGAAGCCGCTCGCAGTAAACTCCCGCTAGGTCATCCGCAGCACCAGGCAGGTGATGTCGTCGTGCTGGCGGGTGAGGCCCACGAACGCATCCACCGAGGACATGATGCGCTTGAGCGCCTCGGCGGCTGTGGCGGCGGGGTGCATGGATTGCAGCACGGCCAGCATACGCTCCTCGCCGTACTCGTGCTCGCTTTCATCCTCGGCCTCGACCAGGCCGTCGGTGAAGATCAACAGCAGATCGCCGCGCTCCAGGGACACGGTGCCGGACTGATAGGAGCGGCCCGTGGTGATGCCGAGCGGCAGTCCGCCGGTTTGCAGACGCTCGATGGCTCCGGAGGCGCGCTTCAGGACGGGCCAGTTGTGGCCGGCGTTCACGTAGGTGAGGCCGCCGGTGGGCGGTTCCAGTTCGGCGATGAAGGCGGTGGTGAATCGACGGCCGTTCAAGCTCTGCTCGCAGGAGTAGCGATTCACGCGGTCCACCAGTTCGGCGATCGAGCCGGGTAACGCGGCAAGCGTGCGGAGGCTGGCCTGCAGGGTGGCGGTCAACAACGCGGCGGGAATGCTTTTGCCGGCCACGTCCGCGACCGCCACCAGGAGGCGCTCGCCGGGGCGAAAAAAGACATCGTAGTAATCGCCGGCCACGGTGTTGGCGGGCCGTCCGGCGAAGGCGATATCCACGCCGGGGATGGTGGGTGCTTCCGATGGCATGAGCCAGCTTTGAATCTCGCGGGCGATTTCCAGATCGCGCTTCATGGTGACGCGGTCGCTCAGTTCCAGCGCCAGCAGAATCACCAGGAGCGCGCCGGCGAAGAACCTGGCGCCCGAGGTATCGAACTGCTGGTCGCTGCCGCTCAAAATAACCTTGGGGAGCACCAGCAGTACCAGGGCGATCAGAAGCACTACGCGCCGTCCTGGAGGGAGCTTCATAACCAGGGCCCAGAAGAGGCCGCGCACCATCCGCAAGACGTGTTTGAAGTGGGATTCGCCGGCGCGCCGTTCGGATTCCAGGTCCTGCGAATAGAACTGGTAGCTGGCGCGGGCGTCGGCGGCCAACTGCGCCCACATCTGCTGTATGGCGACGCCATCGCTGATGCGCTGCCAGAAGTTCCGGAGCTTGTGAGCCATTCGGCTCAAGTATAGATCCGCCGGCGGCATCCGGAAAGGTGGCAGACATGCTACGATATAAGTTCTACTACACCTGAGGTTTTCGTGGCCAGAATCACCCGTAAAGAGCTAAAAACAGATAAGTTCGCCCTCGAAGTCGAGCACACAGCAGAGTTTTTTGAAGAACATCGGACAGAAATCTTCCGCTACGGCGCCGCCGGGCTGGTGGTCCTGGTGTTGATCTTCGGATATATCTGGTATTCGCGGGGCCAGCAGGCAGCGCGGGAGCAGGCGCTGAGCCAAGCCATCCAGGTTCAGGAAGCGCCGGTGGGCGGCATTAGCGGCAACGGGGGTCTGACGTTCCCCACGCAGCAGGCGAAAGACCAGGAAGCGACGAAAGCATTCGCCGGGTTGACCGCAAAATATCCGGGTAGCGCGGAAGGTGAAATCGCGCAGTATTACCTGGGCGCCATCCTGGCCGACCAGGGCAAGCTGGCGGAGGCGGAAAAGAGCTTTCAGGAAGTGGCTCAGAAGGGCAGACGAGAAGTATGCCTCGCTGGCCAAGCTCTCGCTGGCCCAGATCTACTTCTCCGACGGGCGCGACGCCCAGGGCGAGAGCACGCTGCGCGACCTGATGGCGCATCCCACCGTGTTCGTTTCCAAGGAGCAGGCGGAGATTACGCTGGCCCGCTACCTGATGATCAAGAACCCGGCGGAAGCGCGCAAGCTTCTGGACCCGCTGCGCACACAGGGCGGTTCGGTCGGGCAGGTGGCGATCTCGCTGTACGGCGAATTGCCGCAGCAGTAGAACGCGGCGTCGGATGCTGGCGCGCCTGCGGTTTCCGGTAGCGCAGAGTCGGGGACGGCGGTATCCGGAACCGGCGCACCCTTACCGCAACGAGTTTCAGCGCGACCGCGACCGGGTGGTCCACTCCCGCGCCTTCCGGCGTCTGGAGGCCAAGACGCAGGTATTCACGCCGGGGCTTTCGGACCATTTTCGCAACCGGCTCACCCACACCATCGAAGTGGCGCAGATCGCGCGCACGCTGGCTCATGCGCTGGAACTGGACGAGGATCTGACCGAGGCGCTGGCTCTGGCGCACGATATCGGCCACCCGCCGTTCGCGCACGCCGGCGAGGAGGCGCTGGACCGGCAGATGGCGCGGTTCGGCGAGCGCTTCGATCACAACCTGCATGCGCTGCGCATCGTGGAGAGTTTCGAGCAGCGCTACGCCCGCTTTCCCGGCTTGAACCTGACCTTTGAAGTGCGCGAGGGCATCGTCAAGCATTCGCGCGATTACGCTCCCGGCGAGCGGCCGGAACTGGACGACTACCTGCCCGGCCTGCCGTCCGCCGCTGGAGGCGCAACTGATCGATCTGGCCGACGAGGTCGCCTACAACACGGCGGACCTGGACGACGCCTTCTCGGCGGGGATGCTCTCGGCCGAGGACGTGGCGGAGTGCGTGCCGCAATATCGGGCCATTCACGAGGCGGTCGAGACGCAATTTCCCGGGGCCACCGAGCGCGAGCGTTTCCACGAGAGCTCTGCGGCAGCTGGTCGATGCGCTGGTTTCCGGGCTGATCGAAGGCACGGTGCGCGGCGCGCGGAGCGGTCGGCGTGGCCGATGTTGACGACGTGCGGGCGTTTGCCGGAGCGGCTGGCGGCTTTCACTCCGGAGGCGGCGGAGACCAGCCGGGCCCTCAAGCGCTTTCTGCACCGCACGGTGTACGATTCGCCGGCACTGCAGGACGGCCGGCAGCTTTCGATGGCCATGATCGAGGAACTGTTCCGGTTCTTCGTGGACGATCCCGGCAAGATGCCGGAGCCTTATCGCCAGCAGGCTGCGTGCGAGCCGGCGCATCGCGTGGTGTGCGACTACATCGCCGGCATGACCGACGCGTTCTTCCGCCGCACCTACGAGCAGATGCTGGGACCCGCCGCTACTCCTCCACTTTCGTGATGCTGGAGAGTTCCGCGAAACGGACGCCGTAAACTCTTTGAATCTGCCGGCAGATTTCGGCGCCCGCCCGCTCCGGATCCTCTTCGGGATCGTGTTCCAGTTCCACTTTGAAGAATAGGTGTGTCCTGCTCATCGATGCGGCGTTTCCCCTGCCTTCTATACTAAGGGAATGGCCTGCGCAATTTGCGAGACCCGGCGGCCGCGCCGCTTCTGTCCGGGAGTGGGCGGCGATATCTGCACCATCTGCTGCGGTACCGAGCGCGAGGTGACGGTGACCTGCCCGCTCGACTGCGAGTACTTGCGGGATGCCCGGAAGCACGACAAACCGCCGGAAATCGAGATGGCGCAGGTTCCGAACCAGGATATCCGGGTTACCGAAGAGTTCCTGGAACAGAACGAGCCGCTGCTGGGATTCCTGGGGCAGACCGTGGCGGCAGCCGCGCTCGGCAACCCCGGGACGGTGGATTTCGACGTGCGAGAGGCACTGGAGTCTCTGATCCGAACCTACCGGACGCTGCAGAGCGGCGTGTACTACGAAAGCATCCCGACCAATCCGCTGGCGGCCGGTGTCTACGCCGCGGTGCAACGCGGCACCGGAGAGTTTCGCGAGCAGGAACGCCAGCGGCTGGGTATGTCCAAGACGCGGGACGCGGACATCCTGGGCTTGCTGGTGTTCCTCCAGCGGCTGGAATTCGACCGCAATAACGGGCGCAGGCGGGGACGCGCGTTCCTGGATTTTCTGCAGGTCTTTTATCCGGATTCAACCGCTCCCGCTCCCGGCGGCTTTCCCTCGCTGATTTTGCCTTGAGCCGGCGAGGGCTTGATCTTTTCGATCAGACAGGCTCGCTTCCTTCCGGTGCTGACTACCTGTCCGGCGTACTTGTGTGTGCCGTTCACCAGCAGATCGATGGGCCGCTCCACCGGAAAGTCGAAGGTCAGCAGATGGCCTTCGGCGAGGCCCAGGAAGTCGCGAACGCTCAGGGTCGGCCCTTCCAGGCGGGCTTCCAGCGTCAGGCGGGCGTCCCGCAGCAGGCGCAGCACGCGGGTCTGTTCGGTCTGGCTGGCGTGGGTCTTGCGCACCGACCATTGCTGGTCGAACTTCTGCCGCATCATCTTGATGACAATCGACGGCATGGCGATGTTCATCATGCCCACGGTTTCGCCGATGCGGACCTCGACCCCGATGGAGACCACCGCCTCGTTGGGCGCCAGAATGTGCAGCAACTGCGGCTCGGTTTCCATGGATTCAATGGTGAAATCCACCTCGGTGACGCCCTTCCAGGCTTCGCGGAGATCGTGCAGAATGATGCGGAACAGACCATCCAGCAGCTTCTGCTCGATTTCGGTGATGTCGCGCTGAATGGAACCGGACGATTTGCCGGTGCCTCCCAGCAGCATTTCCAGAATCGGAAAGACCAGCGACGGGTTCAACTCCAGCACGCCATTGCCGTCGTAAGGGCTGAGCCCGAGCGAGACCATGCAGGTGGGCGAGGGAAGCCCGTCCAGAAACTCCGCGTAAGAGAGTTGTTCCACGCTCACCAGGTTGACCGTCAGATAGGAGCGAAGATAAGCCGACAGGCTCGAGACCAGGTTGCGCACGAACGTATCGTGCAGCAGGTGAATGGCGCGGACCTGCGACTTGGGAATGCGGTCGGGCCGCCGGAAATCGAACTTGACGGCCGGAGACTCCCGCCGGTGGTCCTGCATGTTCTGGAAGACGGCATCGATTTCCTGCTGCGAAAGCTGGCGGTTCAAAACTCAGGCTCCTGAGCAAGTATCGGATGCCTGAAGGCAAAACTTTAGGAACTGGCTGGGAGCCGTGCAGGCGCACAAATTCGTCGCCCCGGCCTAATGAAAATCCCATTCCCACCGATAAATGGATTGTAAGGAGTCGAATGGATTCAGACGTTTTAGTTGTGGACGATTCCGCTGCGATCCGCAAGATTCTGCAACGTGTTTTGCGGCAGACCGGAATGTCGATCCGTTCCATCCATGAAGCTGGCGACGGCCAAGAGGCGCTCGCACAGCTCAGGAATCAGCCGGGTATCCAACTCGTACTCACCGATATCAATATGCCGAAGATGGATGGTTTGCAACTGCTGGCCGCGATCAAAGCGTCATCCGACTGGCATCACATCCCGGTGGTGATGATCACGACCGAAGGCGGAGAGAGCAAGGTCGGCGAGGCCGTCAAGCTGGGGGCCGCCGGCTACGTACGCAAACCGTTCACTGCCGATCAGATCAAGGAGAAGCTGGCTGGAATCCTGGAGCCAGTGTTGCCGATATGAACCTGCAAGATTTCATTGTTGAATCCATTCGCCAATCCGCCGCCCAGGTGTTCTCCACGATGCTGGGCGCTGAACTGGGCGGTGGGGAGTTTTCCGTCGAAAAGGGCACGCCCGAGGTCAATGACGGAGTCGTGTCGTTCATCGGACTGGCCGGATCCTGGGCCGGAACCGGCAGCGTCAGTTGTTCTCCCACGGTGGCCTGCCGCATCTGTTCGCTGATGCTGATGACCGAGAGCACGGCGGTGGACGAAGAAGTCCTGGACGCCGTCGCCGAACTCACCAACATGGTGATCGGCAGCGTGAAAACCGATCTGGAGGGTCAACTGGGGCCGCTTGGGCTGAGCATTCCGACCGTGGTGTTCGGCAAGAATTTCCGGACGAAGAGCGCCGGCACAACCGAATGGATTGTGGTGCGCTTTCCCTGGGACGGCGAGTCGCTGGTCATCAAGATGTGCCTGGCTCCCACGGAAAAGGCCAGTCACGCCCTGCCCCATGCAATCGGAACGGCCTGTCCCCTGGAAGTGTAAATAAGATCTGGAGAAAACCGATGGCGTCTACCATGCTTTCTGTAACGGAACCCGCGGGCACGCAGACCGATGTGCGTGCCGGCAAATATCTGACGTTTCACCTGGCCAACGAGGAGTTCGGCATTCGCGTACTGAAAGTCCGGGAAATAATGGGCTTACAGGAGATCACCGCGGTACCGCAAACGCCTTGCCACATCAAGGGTGTAATCAACCTGAGAGGCAAAGTGGTGCCGGTGATCGATCTGCGTCTCAAGTTCGGCCTCCCGGCGGCCGAGTACACCCAGCGCACCTGCATTATCGTGACTCAGGTACAGGGCGAATCGTCGTCGGTGCTGATGGGCATCGTCGTCGATGGCGTTTCGGAAGTGCTCAACCTGACAGCTCCGGAAATTGAAGATACGCCCGATTTCGGTGAAGACATTGCCGGCCGCTATCTGCTCGGCATGGCCAAGGTGAAGGGCAAGGTAAAGATCCTGCTGGACATCGACAAGGTGGTTTCCACCCCGGAAATTCACGGCTTGAACGCCATCTTGTCTTGACGGAGACGGTATGAAACGACGGAAGTTCACCCTGGGCGCCAGAATCGGCGCGTGCACCTTCACACTCTCGGCTCTCCTGCTGGTGACTGCCTGGGTCGGGCTGCGCTACAGCAGCGCCATGAACGACTCCATCGCGAATACAGCCTCGGTGACCGTGCGCAAAGTGGAGCTGGCCGGCCGGGTAAATGACGCTCAATCCGATATGGCCGCTGAAGAACGGGGAAGCCTCGTGTTCGCATACGCGAAGGACCCGGCGCGCCAGGCGGAATCGGAGCGCCTCTTCGAACAGAACACCGCGGTGATGCAGTCCAGCCTGGCGGAAATCCGGCCGTTACTGACCACCGATGCAGGCCGCCGCGTGCTCGGACAAATGGAAGAGCTGGTGGCCGTCTGGTTGAGGGCTCATGCCGAACTCAAACGTCTGGCGGAGGCGGGTGATGCCGATGGCGCCGCAAGGATACTGGCGGAGAAAACTTTGGTTCCTTACCGGGACCTCGGAACGTGCGCCGATGAGTTGCAGCGACTGGCTCACGAAGTCGTGTTAAGCGACCAGCGGAATGCCGAAGGCGATGTGTCCGCGCTTCGGTGGTTCCTGATCACTCTGCTTGGCGCCGGCGCCCTCGCCGCGGCGATTTCATTTGTGGTGGTGCGATCGGCGACCGGGCATTTGCGCGAGGTCGCCACGGAGATGTTTGAAGGGTCGCGGAAAGTCGCGGCGGTTTCCGGACAGGTCGCGTCGGCGAGCCAGTCGCTGGCACAGGGCAGCTCCGAACAGGCGGCGACCCTGGAAGAGACGTCCTCCTCCGCCACGGAGATCACCGCGGTCACCCGCAAAAACGCGGACAACACCAGGGCTGTGGCAGGCCTTATGGGGGAAACGTCCCGGCTGGTGGAGAACGCCAACCGTAATCTCGCAGAAATGGTCGAATCCATGAAAGAAATCAACGGTTCCAGTGAGAAGATCTCCAAGATTATCCGGGTGATTGACGAGATTGCGTTTCAGACCAATATTCTGGCGCTGAACGCCGCGGTGGAGGCGGCGCGGGCAGGCGAAGCCGGCATGGGTTTTGCCGTGGTGGCCGACGAAGTCCGGAACCTGGCGCAGCGCAGCGCACAAGCCGCAAAGGACACCGCCCAACTGATCGAGGAATCCATCGCAAAATCCAGTGCCGGGAGTACCAAGCTGGCGCAGGTGGGGGAATCGATCGGCCGGATCACCAGCAGCGCAACCCAGGTCAAGACGCTGGTAGACGAAGTGGACGTAGGCAGCCAGGAGCAATCGCGGGGAATCGAGCAGATCGCCACTGCGGTCAGCCAGATGGAGCAGGTGACCCAACGCAGCGCGGCCGATGCGGAAAAGAGCGCGGAAGCCAGCGAAGAATTGGCCGCACAGGCGCAGGGTCTGCACAGTATCGTTGAGAAACTCCGTGAACTGGTGGGCGGCGTACGCGAGCAGCCGGCCACTCGGGGCCAGCGGATCGCCAGCCCCCCGGCCAACACCTCTTCGAGCCTCGCGGCCCTGGGGAACTCACTGCGGGCGCACCAGGAGCTTCCGGCAGCGCCGCCCGCGATGCGGTGCCAAGCCGTGTCGGCATTTCCCCTGGATGAACACGAAGAGGGTTTTCAAGAGGTGATGCTTGCACCCAAGCGATGAGCTCCGTCAACGCGTGGACGATCTGGCCCTCCGGCTGATGGTCGAGGATCCCGCCGCCAGCACCAACATCTCCGGCTGGATTCCGGCGCTGGAAAAGATTCGCCTGGACGCAGCGAAGGAAGGCGCGGGCGCGATTGGGACGACAGCGGAAGGAATCATCGCCACCCTGGGTACCGGCGGCCTTTCCGGCGAACAGGCGGCGGCAGAACTGCAGGAGGGAATCCTGCGGCTGCAAGCGGCAATCGAGGCGGCAAAGTGCGCCGGCTGCCCCGGAGAGTCCGGAGAACCGTCTGGCGCAGGATCCCGAACTACTCTCGGACTTCGTTCTCGAGAGCCGCGAGCATCTGGCACGAATCGAGACACAGGTTCTGGCGGTGGAGCGGGACCCGTGCGATTCCGAAGCGCTGAATTCCATCTTTCGCGGATTTCACACCATGAAGGGGCTGGCCGGTTTTCTGGAGCTTTGGGATATACAGAAGCTGGCCCACGAAGTGGAAGCGGTTCTGGACCGCGCGCGCAATTTCGAATTAAAGATCACGCCCACGGCAATCGACGTGATTCTGGAGAGCGCCGATCACTTGCGCCGTTGGATGGCGCACCTGGAAGCGACGTTGCAGCAGAATCCCACCGACGCGCCGCGGCAGGACGAGCGCCCTGCTGGCGCGCATTCGGGCATTGACGTCGGCGCCGGATTCGCCGCCGGCCGCCGAGTTGGCGGCACTGGCGGCGGCCGTCGAGGGCAAGCCGGTGCCGGTCCGCCAGAGTCGCCCGCGGCCGGCGAAGAAACAGCCGGCGCACCGCCGGAGACGGCGCGCTCCGGGCGGCGCGGCGAAGCCATGGCGGTGAAGGTGGATACCGCCAAGCTGGACTACCTGGTCGACATGGCCGGCGAAATGGTGATCGCCGAGTCGCTGGTTCGGCACGATCCGGATCTGCGGACCGTCAGGAGCCAGCGGCTGCAGCGGAACATGGCGCAACTCCTGCGGATCACTACGGAGTTGCAGAAGACCGCGATGGCGATGCGTCTGGTCCCCATAGGTCCGTTATTCCGGAGGATGGCGCGGCTGGTCAGGGATTTGTCCCGCCAATTCGGAAAGCAGGTTGAGATGGTGACCGAAGGGGACGAGATCGAACTCGACCGGACGATTGTGGAGGAACTGGCCGATCCGCTGATGCACATGGTACGCAATTCCCTGGACCACGGGATCGAACCGCCGGCGGAACGGCTGGATAAGGGCAAGGGCCCGAAGGCGCGCTTGTTGCTGCGGGCGCACCACCAGGCCGGACAGGTAGTGATCGAAATCGCCGACGACGGCCGCGGACTGGACCGCGAGAAGATCCTGGCGAAAGCCGTCCAGCGGGGCATAGTCGACTCCGGCTCCGGCATGTCCGACAGCGAAATTCACAACCTCATCTTTGAGCCCGGTTTCACCACGGCCGAACAGGTAACCAACGTCTCGGGGCGCGGTGTGGGGATGGACGTGGTCCGCCGGCACATAGAGAAACTGCGCGGCCGCATCGAGATTCACTCCCAGGCTGGAAGCGGCACGTCCTTCCTGCTGAAGCTTCCGCTGACGCTCGCCATCATCGACGGCCTGGTGGTGGGAGTGGGGAAAGAGCGTTTCATTGTTCCTCTTTTCGCGGTGCGGGAGATGTTCCGGCCGACCGAGAAGATCTTGTGGAGCGTGCAGCAGCGTGGCGAGATGGCCCTGGTTCGGGACGCCTTGTTGCCGGTTTTCCGGCTTTACCGGAAGTTCAACATGGAGCCGCGTTCGGAGGATCCGTGCCAATCGGTGCTGATCGTGGCCGAGGTGGAAGGAAACCGGTTTTGCATGGTTGTGGACGAATTGATCGGCAAGCAGGAGGTGGTAATTAAGAGCTTGGGAGAGACGTTCAAGAGCGTTGCCGGAATTGCCGGAGGAGCCATTTTAGGGGACGGCCGGGTCGGTCTGATTCTGGACCTGGAGCGGCTGTTTAAGGACAGGACCAGTGAAACGAACCGCTGACTGTCCCAATGACGAAGTGCGGTCCCTGGCGGCGTACGAATTTGACGAGATTCGCCGGCTGGCCCATCGCTCCTTCGGTCTGGATTTGCGGGAGGGTAAGGAGGAACTCGTCTCGGCACGGTTGCGCCGGCTGGTGGGAAGTGGCAATTTCCGCTCCTTTCGGGAGTACTGCCAACACGTGCAGGCAGACAAGACCGGCGAGTCTCTGGCGGCGATGATCGACGCTCTGGCGACCAACCACACCTCATTCCTCAGGGAACCGGACCACTTTGAGTTCCTGCGCCAAGAGGTTTTGCCCTCGTTTGCGGGGCGGGAAGGAGTCGAACTCTGGAGCGCGGCCTGTTCGACCGGGGAAGAAGTGTGGACGCTGGCATGCGTGATGAACGATGCATTGCCGGCGCGACGCATCCAGATTGCCGCCAGTGACATTTCGAATAAGGCGCTGAGGATTGCGGCGCGCGGGGTGTATCCGGCGGAACGCTGCAAGGAACTGCCGGCTTCGTGGCTGAAGCGATACTTCGTCGCCGCGGGGCGGCCGCCGGACAGCTATCAGGCGGGCGCGGAGCTACGGCAGCAGGCCCGTTTTCAACGGCTCAATCTGATTGAAAGATTCTCCTGGCCCAGGCAATTCGCGGTCATATTCTGCCGCAACGTCATGATCTACTTCGACCGGGAAACACAGGAACAGGTCGTCAACAAACTGGCCGAATGCCTGGAACCGGGCGGCTATCTGTTTGTGGGCCATGCCGAATCGCTGTCGAGAGTCACCCACACACTGGAATACGTGCGGCCGGCGATTTACAGGAAACCGGGGAAACGGGGCGCTCCGTGGCCGAGGTCATAGTGGGCATTGCGGACTGCCGCGTCGGAAACGTCCCAGGGCAGGTGCTGGTGACATACGCGCTTGGTTCATGTATCGGGCTGACGGTGCTATGATCCGTCCGTGGAAGTCGGTGGCCTGCTGCATTTCATGCTGCCGGATTCAACGATCGATTCGGTACGAGGCCGCGAAAACCCGTACATGTTCGCCGATACCGGCATTCCGCTGTTGCTACAAGCGGTTTACGGCCAGGGCGCGTCGAAGCGGCGGCTGGTGGCGCAAGCAGTCGGGGGGGCCCAGATGATGGACCCGCAGAACGTGTTCGAAATCGGCAAACGAAACTACCAGGCGCTGCGCCGGATCCTGTGGAAGTCGGGAATCCTGCTGCAAAGCGAGGCGGTCGGCGGGGTGCAATCCCGGACCGTGCGGCTCGAAATCGGTACCGGCAGGGTGTGGCTGCAAGAGGGCGGCGGGCAGCGCGAACTGTTCTCCGGGGTATCACGGAAGGGAGGCAATTCTTGGCATATCGCATCTTGATTGTGGACGATTCCCCGGCGATGCGGGCGTTTGTGCGCCGGGTGATCGACGTTTCCGGGTTTGACGCATCGTTCTGCCTGGAGGCTTCAAACGGCCGCGAAGCCCTCGATCTGCTGGCCAAGGAGTGGGTGGATGCAATCCTGACCGACATTAACATGCCTATGATGGATGGCGAAGAACTGCTGCGCCGCCTGGCGGCTGACGAGATGCTTCGTTCGGTGCCGGCCATCGTGATTTCGACCGACGCCACCCTAAACCGCATCGAGCGGCTGCTGTCCCTGGGGGCCCGGGGTTACGTGACCAAGCCATTTGCACCTGAGGATCTGCGGGCGGAGCTCGAGCGCACGCTGGGAGAAATTCATGTCTGATTCTTTGCAATTCGTGCTGCAGCAATCTGTGGAAGATGTGCTGGAGAAGATGTTCTTCATTCGTTCGCTGGGCGATGCGGAGGAGGGACCCGGCCTTCCGGAAGGCGAAGTGACCGCCCATCTGAGCTTCGACGGCGAGCCGTCGGGTTCGCTCACTTTGCGTGTAACGCGAGAGGCCGCACGGTCGATCAGCGCCGATTTCCTGGGCGCTGAGGAAGAAGACCTGAACGAGCAACAGGTGGGCGAGGTAGTGTGTGAACTGGCAAATATGATATGCGGTTCGGTGCTAAGCCGGGTGGAGAGTGCCGTCACTTTCCGGCTGGCCCAACCGGAGTTGGGCGAGGAGAACGAGCGCGAGGAACGGGCGTCCCCGACGACAGGGCTGAGCGCCCTGCATCGTGTGGAAATCGGCGGTGGCAATTTGACGGTTGCTATTCGCACTGAGTCTCTGACGGTCCAGCACAGTGCTGCCGGGGCGGGTACGGCCTGAACAAACGCGGAACGGAGAAACCCCGGCATGCTCAACCGAAAAACACGGGTTCTGATCGTCGACGATTCGGCAATTGTTCGCAAGATCCTGACTGAAGCCCTGGCGGGAGAGCCGGATCTCGAAGTGGTCGGAACAGCGCCGGATCCTTACGTGGCGCGGGACAAGATTCTGGCCTTACAGCCTGATGTTCTGACTCTCGACATAGAGATGCCGCGCATGGACGGACTCACATTCCTGAAGAAACTGATGCATTTCCATGCGATGCCTGTGGTGGTAATCAGTTCGCTGGCCCAGACGTCGTGCCGGGCTGCAGTGGAGGCTCTGGAGTGTGGCGCGGTGGAAGTGCTGGCCAAGCCGGGCGGCCCTTATTCGGTGGGTGAGTTGCGCCACTCGCTGGCCTCCAAGATTCGTGCTGCCGCGAATTCCCGGGTGAGAGCCACCACGGCCGCGGAACCGCATCCGCCCGCGCGTGCAGCGGTCCCGGGGGAACTGCCTCCGGCTCCGGACGCAGTGTTCGCGATAGGCGCCTCGACCGGTGGCACCGAAGCGATCGCCTCGCTCTTAAAACGGCTGCCGAAATCGTCTCCCGGAATCGTGATCGCGCAGCACATTCCCTCGGAATTCTCGCGAGCCTTCGCCGGGCGATTGAACGATATCTGCGAGATCGAAGTCAAAGAGGCCGTGGATGGAGACGCGGTGCACCCCGGACGGGCACTGGTGGCGCCGGGGGACTTGCACATGCTGTTGCGCCGGAATGGCGGGCGCTATTTTGTGAACGTCAAAACCGGGCCGCGGGTGTGTTATCAGAGGCCTTCGGTGGACGTGCTTTTCTGTTCGGTGGCGGAGGCGGCGGGAGCGGCGGCGGTCGGCGTGATTCTGACCGGAATGGGTTCCGACGGTGCCCAGGGATTGCTCAAAATGCACGCTGCGGGCGCCTACACCCTTGCCCAGGACGAGGCGACGTGCGTCGTTTTTGGAATGCCCAGGGAGGCAATCGAACTGGCAGCGGTAGACCAGGTGCTCCCACTGCCGGCCATTCCGGGAGCGCTTTTGGGTTCCCGGCGATTGGGGCGCCGCGCCGTGACCGCAGGTTGACGGTTGAGCCTCCGGACCGCTACAGTAGAAGAGTTCACCTTACTTCCGGCCAGCAAGTCCCCATCGTCTAGCCCGGCCTAGGACATCGCCCTTTCACGGCGGTAACGGGGGTTCGAATCCCCCTGGGGACGCCATTTCTGCGCGCGTCGTAAAATAGCGTTAATGTCCGAAAACTCAGAAGATTTCTACCGGATTCAGAAACTGCCACCGTATGTGTTCGCCGTCATCAACGAGATGCGGGCAAAAGCACGAGCTGCGCAGATCGATGTCATCGACCTGGGGATGGGAAACCCGGACGGCGCCACGCCGCGCGTGATCGTCAACAAACTGATCGAGGCAGCACGGAATGCGCGCAACCACCGGTATTCCCAATCGCGCGGCATTCCGCGACTGCGGGAAGAAATCACGCGCCGGTACCTGGCCAATTACGGTGTGGAGTTGGATCCGGATACCGAGGCAATCGTGACCATCGGCGCCAAGGATGCGCTGGCTCACCTTTTGTTCGCCACCGTGGGTCCGGGCGACGCGGTGGTGTCTCCGAACCCGGCGTACCCCATCCATCAGTACGGCGTGATTATGGCCGAGGGCCACGCCTGCATGCTGCCAATGCCGGATGCCGCCACATTCCTCAACCGGCTTGAAGACCTATACCGCACATCGTCACGAAAACCCAAGCTGCTGTTGATTTCCTTTCCGCACAACCCCACCACCACATGCGTGGACCTCGATTTTTTCCGTGAGATTGTACGGCTGGCGGCGCTGCACGGCACCATGATCATTCACGATTTCGCTTATGCCGACCTGGGATTCGACGGCTACAAGCCGCCCAGTATCCTACAGGTCGATGGCGCCAAAGAGATCGCCGTGGAGATTTTCTCCATGTCCAAGAGTTACAACATGGCCGGATGGCGGGTAGGCTTCTGCCTGGGCAACCAGAAGATGATTGCCGCGCTGGCGCGCATCAAAAGCTACCTGGACTACGGTGTGTTTCAACCCATACAGATCGCTTCCATTATCGGGCTTCGCGAGTGCGAAGAGGATACCCAAAAGATCTGCGCGGCATACCAGAGGCGGCGGGACGTGCTGGTCAACGGACTCAAACGCGCCGGGTGGCCGGTGGAAAAACCGCGCGGCTCGATGTTCCTTTGGGCGCCGGTGCCGGAACGGTATCGCGCCGGCGGGTCGCTGGAATTCGCCAAACTGCTGCTCGAAAATGCCCAGGTGGCGGTATCGCCGGGGATCGGGTTCGGCCCTCTGGGCGAGGGCTTTGTGCGATTCGCATTCGTAGAGAACGATCAGCGCATCCGCCAGGCCACGCGCGCCATCGGCCAGTTCCTGAAAAGCTGATCCCGGCTGCCAAGGCCAGGTCGGGGCGCCGGTCCAAAAGATAAAGGAACAGAATAGTATGATTTGCGTCATACTAGACGAGGCCGCGGCTAACCGGACCAGATGCCGAACCACATTGACCTTCAGGAAGTTCCCCCAATTGGGCGCCGGCAGGCGGACGACCGGCTGGATTCCTGGAAAGAAATCGCCGCCTACCTCAAGCGCGGCGCCCGCACCGTGCAGCGTTGGGAAAGGGAAGAAGGCCTGCCGGTCCACCGCCTGCGGCACGATACGCTGGGCTCCGTCTATGCCTACCGGTCCGAACTGGATGCGTGGTGGTCCGGCCGGGGCGCGGAAGCACGGGAGCGGGCGCCGGATCCTGGCACAGCGCCCGCGGTTGCCGTACTTCCTTTCGTGGACATGAGCCGGGAGCGCGACCAGGCCTACTTTTGCGACGGCATGGCTGAGGAGATTATCAACGCTTTGAGCCGCCAGAAAGGCTTGCGGGTAGTCTCCCGGACGGCGTCGTTTCGCTTCCGGTCACCGGGCGGAGATCCGCGGGAAGCAGGGCGCCGGCTGCACGCGACCGCGCTGCTCGAAGGCAGCGTTCGCAAGTCGGCGGAGCGGCTCCGGATTGGAGTGCAACTTTCGCAAGCCGACACCGGATACCATCTCTGGAGCGCCCAATACGATCGGGAACTTAAAGACATTTTCGTCATTCAGGACGAGATCGCCCGTAACGTGGTGTACGCGCTCCGGGTGGCCCTCACGCCGAGCCAGGCAGACGCCCTGCGGAGGCCCTTCACCAGCAATCTCGGCGCCTATGATTGCTACCTCCGTGGCCGCAGCTTCTACTACCGGTACAGTCCGCAGGCCATCGAGTTCGCGCTGAAACTGTTTTTGCAGGCAATGCAGATCGACCCGAACTATGCCCAGGCCTACGCGGGACTGGCGGACTGCTGGTCGTACCTGTACTTTTATTCGAGCCGCGCCGAAATCCTGCGGGAACAGGCCGACTGGGCCAGCAGCAAGGCAGTGGAGATGGACCCCGGCCTGGCGCAGGCGCAGGCGTCGCGCGGCTTTTGCCTTTCGCTGCACGGCCGCAACCAGGAAGCCGCGATGGCCTTCGAAACGGCTATCCGGCTCGATTCCGGCCTCTTCGAAGCGTATTATTTCTATGCCCGCCACTGCTTTGCGCTAGGCGAGCGGGAGAAGGCTTTAGGGCTTTACGAGCAGGCGGTTCAGGCGAATCCGTCGGATTTTCAGTCGCTGCTGCTCATGGCTCAGATCTACGACGATTTGGGCCGCGCGGCCGAGGCGGTATCGGCGCGGAAGCGCGGCATCGAGCTCGCCGGGCAGCACCTCAAGATGAATCCTGACGATGCCCGCGCGCTATACATGACCGCGAACGGGCTGGTGGCGCTCGGCGAGCGGGAGCGCGGCCGCGCGGCTGCCGAGCAGGCACTCGCCCTCCAGCCCGGGGACCCCATGCTGCTTTATAACGTGGGCTGCATCTTTTCCCTGCTGGGACTGGTGGAACCGGCGCTGGATTGCCTGGAGAAGGCCGGCAAAAACGGGGTGACCCAGAAAGGCTGGTACCTGCACGACAGCGATCTCGATGCCGTGAGGGATCACGCCCGTTTCGGGCAGTTGCTCCAGCGCCTTACCTGACGCGCGAACCCGCGCCATTCCGCAAGCCGGCATCACCGGTACGGCACGTCCACCGTGGCTTCGCCGGAACTCGCCGGGGCCGTTGTTTTTGCCAGTTCGGCCGCGACTCGGGAAGCCGGAAGGTTGTAGCCCGCCGTGTCGCCGGGTGCGAAGACCCCCTTCAGCACCAGGGTCGAGCCGTACCTGCGGAATGACAGCACACCTCGGCCGGCAGCCGATTCCTTCCGCGTCGTGTAGCCCTCGGTGACCAGCAATCTTTGATATGCGTCTTCATTGGCTGCCGTCAGATCCAGGGTGTGGGAGCGCGCGTCGAGCCTGACCCAGTAAATTCCCGCGGGCATGCTCTTTTCACCCGCGAAGAACGAGAACGGAATGTCGATCCGCATGAGATTGGCGGTGGGAGGGGCGGCAACCGCCATGGCACAGACGGCGAGGCCGGCCGCGATCAAAATTCCTGATTTCGTGATGATATTTTTCATGACTTGCTCCTTATGGTTTTGTCCGTCTATACAGGAAACGTGTATTCATCGAAAAGGTGCGGCGCAAAGGCGCGCCATCCCGGATGTGGCGCACTTTGGCAAGCCTTGGCGTCCGGCAGAAAACGAACCTGCGGCCAGCGGCTCCGGCGGCATACGATGAAAGGTGATGATCGATGCCGCCATCCGAGATCTGGCAGATCTGGAACGGGCGCTGTCCCGTCCCACCGACGCGGACATCGCCTTCCTGCGAAGGTTGGATGGCGATATCCTCATTTTGGGCGCCGGCGGCAAAATGGGTCCGTCCCTGGCCCGCCTTTGCCGGCAGGCTGCGGCGGCGGCGGGTAAACCGCGGCGGATTCTGGCGGTGTCGCGCACGGTGGCGGCGGAACCGGGCATCGAAGCGATTGCCTGCGACCTGCTGCGGCGCGAACAGGTCGCGCGGCTGCCTGAGTGTCCTAATGTCCTCTACCTTGCGGGCCGGAAGTTCGGTTCCACGGGGAGTCCGGAACTGACCTGGGCGATGAACGCCGTGGTTCCCGCAATTGTGGCCGAGAAGTTCGCGCGCAGCCGCATGGTGATTTTTTCCACCGGCAATGTGTATCCCTTCCGGGAGGTCTGGCGCGGCGGCTGCGTGGAGACGGAAGCCCCGGCGCCCGTCGGAGAATACGCACAGTCTTGCCTGGGGCGTGAGCGCGTCTTCGAATACTACTCGCGGCATCGCGGCCTGGCGTGTCTCTTTTTCCGGCTCAACTATGCCGTGGACCTGCGCTACGGCGTCGTCATGGATATTGCGCGCAAGGTGTATGCGGGGCTGCCGGTGGAACTGGCGGTTCCCGCATTCAATGCAATCTGGCAGCGCGACGCCAATTCCTACGCACTGCGCTCGCTGGAACACTGTGCGTCCCCGCCGCGCGTTCTGAACGTGACCGGTGCGGAGACGCTCCTGGTCCGCGACACAGCCAACTGGTTCGCGCAACGCTTTGGCCGCGCGTGCACCTTCGGGGACGCTGAGGGTGCAAGCGCGCTGTTGAGCGATTCGTCGGCGTGCCGCAGCCTGCTGGGACCGCCGGAGGTTTCCGCTGCGGCCCTGATGGAAATGGCGGCCGGCTGGATCGAAAACGGAGGCGCCTCCATCGATAAGCCCACCCATTTCGAAGTTGCGGACGGGAGGTTCTGAACCCGATGGATGCGGCGGTGCGGCAGGCGCTACACAGCGGAGTGGCGATTCCGGCGCACCCGCTGGCTCTGAACGGCCGGCGCAAGCTCGACGAGCGCCGTCAGGTGGCCCTCACGCGCTACTATTGCGATGCCGGCGCGGGAGGCATCGCGGTGGGCGTACACACCACCCAATTCGCCATCCGAAATCCGCGCATCGGCCTCTTCCCGCCCGTACTTCGCCTGGCCGCGCAAGTCGCCTCGGAGTTCGAGCGCCGTTCCGGAAAGCGGCTGGTGAAGGTCGCGGGAATCTGCGGCCAGACCCCGCAGGCCGTCGCTGAAGCGGAATGCGCGCGCGGCGCCGGGTACGACCTGGGCCTTCTCAGCATGGCCGCCCTGCCCGCGGCAAGCGATGACGAATTGCTCGATCACTGCCGCGCGGTGGCGCACGTCATCCCGCTCTTCGGATTCTATTTGCAGCCCGCGGTGGGAGGCCGCCCGCTCTCGTGCGAATTCTGGCGTGGGTTTTGCGCCATCGAAGAAGTCGCAGCCATCAAGGTCGCGCCTTTCAACCGCTACCAGACACTGGATGTCGTGCGCGGCGTCGTGGAGAGCGGACGCGCCGGCGAGATCGCTCTCTATACCGGCAACGACGACAACATCATTCCCGATCTGCTGACCGATTTCCGTCTCCGCGGGGGAACCGCGCACTTTCGCGGCGGCCTCTTGGGGCAGTGGGCCGTCTGGACGCGACGGGCGGTGGAACTGGTCGATCGGATTCACCAATGCCGCGAGGCCCGTGGGGCGGGCTCGGCCGAAATACTGGCCGAATCCGCGGCCCTCACCGATGCCAATGCGGCCCTCTTCGACGTGCGCCACGGTTTTGCCGGGTGTATCGCGGGCCTGCACGAGATTCTGCGACGCCAGGGACTCCTGGAGGGCCGTTGGTGTTTGGATCCGGACGAGGACCTTTCGCCCGGCCAATTGCAAGAGATCGACCGTGTTACCGCGGCTTACCCGCAACTCGCCGACGACCGTTTCGTGACCAGCCGCCTGGACGGCTGGTTGAGCTGACCTATGCTGATTCGTTCCTCTCAGATGGAAGTGAAGATTTACTCTGGCCGCGACCACGCCGGCGCGGCCGGCGCCGATATCGCCGCCGCGGCAATCGGCGAGCAGATTCGCCGCGAAGGCAAGGCCGCCGTCGTGTTCGCCTCCGCCGTTTCGCAGGACCCGTTTCTCGCCGCCCTGCGGACGCACGCCATCGACTGGCCGCGCGTCACTGCATTCCACATGGATGAATACGCGGGCATGAGTCCGGCGCACCCGGCCTCATTCCGGCGATTTCTTCGGGAGCGGCTCTTCGACCACGTGCCGGTCGCGGAGTTCCACGGGCTGAACGCCGAGGCCGCCGGGCTGGATGCCGAATGCGATCGCTATGCCGCACTTCTGCGCGTCGCGCGCCCCTGCCTGGTGATAATGGGCATCGGAGAGAACGGGCACCTGGCGTTCATCGACCCTCCGGTGTGCCGCTTCGATGAGCCGCGAGATGTGCGTCCGGTGGAACTCGACGAGGTCTGCCGGCTGCAACAGGTCCATGACGGAGCGTTCGAGCGTCTCGAAGACGTTCCGAAGCAGGCGCTGTCTCTCACGGTGCCATTGTTCCTGCGCATCCCGCGGGCATTGGTGTTCGTCAATGGCGAGCGAAAGTCCGCGGCCGTGCGCGCGGCGCTGGAGGGCCCGATCACGGAGGAGTGCCCCGCTTCGGCGCTGCGCAGGCATCCCGCCGCGACTCTGTTTCTGGACCCGGGCGCGGCCTCGCTTCTCGGGTGAGGGCCAGCGTCCTGCATGTGACTCAGGGCTCGCTCTATCCGCGTTACATCGGTTGGAGCGCAAGGGGTGGATCAAAGCAGAGTGGGCGATGTCCGAGTTGGGACGGCGCGCCCGTTTCTATCGTCTGACGCCATCGGGTCGAAAGCAACTCGACCGGGCACGGGAGAATTGGCGCCGGTTCGCTACGGCAATGGGCAGAGTTCTGGAGCTGGCTTGAAATGAAATGAACTGGACCACCCTTCGTTTACGCCTTCGTGCAATCTTTCTAGCTCGCCGCGTCGAGGCTGAGATGGAAGAGGAGCTTAACGCGCATCTGGAATTGCAGATCCGAAAATATACGCGGGCGGGTATCGGTGCCGATCAGGCCAGAGTGCTGGCCCGGCGCGACTTCGGTGCGCTCGAAAACGCGAAGGAACAGTGCCGGGACGAACGGCGCGTGACCTGGGCTGCGAACCTGGGCCGCGACTTCAAGTATGCGGCGCGCGCCTTCCGGCGCGATCCCGGATTCAGTGCGCTTGCCACATTCGTACTGGCGCTGGAGCCCGGCCGTTTGTTTCGGACGTGCGGGCCAACGGCTCAGCGACGATCCATCGGGAGGGGCCAGCTTCCTACCCGGCCTATCTCCAGATGCGCGAGCAGATCCGCCCGTTTGCCGATCTCATGGCATACGAACCGGCGGAGCCGCAAATTGTCAGCCTGAATCGGGGAAGTGATCAGCAACTCTATCAGCAGGCGATTTCCGGAAATTATTTTCAGGTTCTTGGTGTGCGACCCGTCCTCGGGCGGCTCATCACCGCCAGCGATGACCGGGAGCCAGGTCAGCATCCCGTAGCGGTGATCAGCGATCGCCTCTGGAGGGAACGATTCGACAGAAGCGCCGCGGCACTCGGATCCAAACTCCGGATCGACGACCAGACGTTCGAGATCGTCGGAGTCGCGCCCCAGCCTTTTTTTGGCGTTGAGATCGGGAAATTCGTTGATGTCTGGACTTGCATTGCTGCGCAGCCTCTGGAGCGCCTCCGGAACGATCATCTCTTCTGGCTGCAGACCATGGGCCGCTTGCGTCCGGGCGTGAGCATCGATCGGGCGGCTGCGCCCATGCAGGCCGTAATCGACGAGGTAATGCTGGAAGATGTTCGTCTGCACGCTCCGCCAGGAACACCAAAATCCGTGATTGACCGGTTTCTGGCTGGCATGAAGATCAAGGGCGCGCCGGCCGGCGGCGGTATTGCCGCCCTCCGCCAGCAATACAGGCGACCGCTTCAACTCGTGATGATTTTGGCGGCTGTGGTTCTGCTCCTTGCGTGTACGAATGCCGCCAACCGGCTTCTCGCGAAGGGAGCTGCCCGACAGCGGGAGATCGCAATCCGCATCTCTCTCGGAGCCGGGCGCGCGAGAGTACTCCAGCAACTGATGACAGAGAGCATCCTTCTTGCCTTCGTGGCGACGGCATTCGGGATTTTGATCGCGTACTGGACGGCGCCACTTTTCATTCGGATGCTGACATCCTCCCGCGAGCCGGCGGAACTTGCCGTCGGTCTGGATGCCCGGCTTCTCGCGTAGGCCGGCTTCCTTGCTCTCGTCACTGTCGCCCTCAGCGGCATTCTTCCCGCTTTTCACTCGGCAAGGGCAGACTGCTTTGCTGCACTGAAGACCGGCGGCCGGATAACCGGCAAAAGGAGCGGGCGGCAGAGGAAGCTTCTCGTCGCCACGCAAATTGCTTTGTCGCTAGTCCTGGTAATCGGTGCGGTTCTGTTTGGCCGCACCCTGACGAATCTGCTGTCGGCGGCGCCTGGCTTTGAACCGCGAGACGTTCTCGTCGCGCGTCTCACTTTGCCCCGGCTCGGTGACGAACAGTCGATGTATCCCGGCGCCTGGACAGAGCTGCTGCAACGAGTACGGGCACTCCCCGGCGTGCAGAAGGCGAGCGTGAGTTCGGCCACCCTTTTTGATGGTTCTGCCCAGTCTATTGGATTACGTACGGATGGCGGCCAGCGCGTCTCCGTCGATCCAACGGCGGTCATTTTCTTTGTTTCAGCGGATTACTTTACGACACTACGGATCGGAATGACCGAGGGCCGAGGTTTGGAGGATAGAGCGGTTCCGCGAAATTTACCGGGTGTGTCGGTGGTAAACCAGGCGTTTGCGCAAGTTCTTCGGCAGTGAAGACCCCATCGGTCACAAGGTGAGTAGAATCGCGGACTCTCCCAACTGGAGCGAGATTGTAGGAGTTGTCAGGGACGTAAAGGTCACCAACTTGCGGAGCGCCGGACCGCCCATCATCTATGTGCCTTATGCCGCGATGAGCGCCTGGATCTCACCGCAAGGACATCCCGGATTCGCCATGACCTTGCAAGTGCGGGGGCGGCAGGACACCGCTTCCCTTATTCGTGAATTACGGCGAAAAGCGGCCGGGCAATTTAAAATTTCGAAGGTCGCGCAGCAACAGCAGTACATCGACGATACGCTGGTCCGCGAGCGGCTGTTATCAAAGGTCGCCGGCCTCTTCGGCGCCCTGTCGCTCATCCTGGCAGCCCTGGGACTCTATGGAGTGATGAACTACGCAGTGGTACAACGGCGGCAGGAGATCGGTGTTCGCATGGCGTTGGGGGCAGCCCCTATCAGGATTGTGGTTTCCTTGATGCAAGAGTCCGCCGCTGTCATTCTTTTTGGAATGTTCGTTGGGCTGCTGCTCTCCGGTTTCGGAAGCCGTGTGGCGAGAAGCGCCCTGTATGGGCTCGCGCCAAACGATCCCGGCGCTTTGATGTCGGGGGTTATCGTTCTATTCCTTGCTACGTTTGTAGCGGGACTCTTCCCTGCCTGCAGAGCGGCTGCTACCGATCCGATCATCACGCTACGGAGCGAGCGAGAATCTCCTGTTGATTACCGACAAGAGAAGGGATAGAATCGACCTGTCTATAACTGAGGGGAAATCGGATGAGCAAGCCGCACGATCTTGTGCAGGGAACCCTGGACCTCCTGATCCTGAAGACCATCGCCCTTGAACCGATGCACGGGTGGGGTATCGCCCAACGCATCCGGCAAGTGTCCAAGGAAGTGCTCCAGGTGAATCAGGGAGCGCTTTACCCCGCGCTGCACCGGCTGGAGCAGAGTGGATGGATCAAAGCCAAGTGGGGTGCGTCCGAAAATAGCCGCCGCGCAAAGTTCTATTCCCTGACCGCCGCGGGCCGCAAGTATTTGGAACAGGAGGAGGTCAACTGGCACCGGCTGTCAGCAGCTATAGGCCTGGTGCTGGAAATGTCCTAACGTCACATCGCGACTGGTGAGGTCCTGTCGTCGTGTGCGGAATATGACTTTGACTGCCAATGGCAACCGCAAGATCTGCGGTAGGGTCAGTAAGGGCGTGCAGGCAACGTGAGCGAGCCGAGCATTAAGAAGGCGCAACGCCTTTGCTGTGTAGTATGCGGCGTCAAGGTCAATATCAGGGCAAGCGCTTCGCGTGTACGGAGCATCCTTGCCGATGCGAAGGGCGCTACGCTTCTTCCCGTCAGGTCGGATTCGTGCTCGACTTCGTGGTGAATTTCCAGTTCGGCAATTAGGATTTCCGTATTATAAACGAGTGGACTCTGACGAGCAGTACATGCGCGAAGCGCTGCGCCTGGCGCGCATGGCGGCCGCGGCGGGTGAAGTGCCGGTCGGCGCCGTGGTAGTTGCCAATGCGGAAATCCTGGGGCGCGGATGGAATTCGCCCCTCGCCCGGAATGATCCCACGGCGCACGCTGAGATTCTGGCTCTGCGCGAAGCCGCGGCGTGCCGAGCCAACTATCGTCTGGAAGACGCCACGCTCTATTGCACCCTGGAGCCCTGCGTCATGTGCGCGGGCGCCCTGGTCGCCGCACGCATTCGCCGCCTGGCGTTCGGAGCGCGCGACCTCCGCTTCGGCGGCGTGCGCAGCAAATTCCGCCTGGCCGATTCCGACGTGCTGAATCACCGGGTGGACGTAGAGGAGGGTCTGCTCGCCGTGGAGTGCGTGGAACTCCTCCAGGAGTTCTTCGAGCAGCGCCGGGCCTAGTGCGCGATCCTGGCCACGGTCTCGATTTTGATATCCACCGTATCGTTCACGCGCAGCATCAGGGTGCTGGGATTCTTCATTCCCCATTTGACATACGGCACGCTGAAATGGATGGTGGCGGTGTACTGGCCCTCGGAGGCTTGCACCTCCAACGGCATCACCACTTCGTGGTCTTCGCCGTGAATCGAGAAGATGCCGTGCATCTGAGCCTGCGACGCGCCCAGCGGCAGCACTTTTCCATCCACGCGATCCGGCCGGAACACGATCTCCGGAAACTTGTCGCTCTGCAAAATGTCTTTATGCATGCGGCGGTCGCGCGCTCCATTGCCGCTATTGCCGCTGGTGGCGTCCACCACCAACTCGCCCGATGCTTTGCCGGTGGCGGGGTCGAACTGTATGGTGCCCCGCTTCAGCGCGAAGGTCCCATGCACGGTGTGCAGCAGCGAAGGCAGGGTGAACTCCACCTTGGTCTCCGCCGGATCGATTTGCAGGCTCTGATGCAGAACCGGAAGGGTGGCCGCCGTGAGCAGCGCGGCGCAAGCCAGTTGAGACAAAACAGTGCGCGACATTTTGATCATACGGTGAGAATTTGCCATCCCAGAGCGACTCCATTGGTGAGAATCTGCCGCGGGTTCAGTTCTCCCACGTGCAGGGCCAGCATCCGGCGAAACAGGGCCGGTTTCGATTCCAGGGCGCGCATGGTGCGCGTCCGCAAACGCGTGCGTGTGCCCATGAACAGCATCAGGCTCGCCATCAACTCGGGCCGTTTGCCGATCCGGCGGTGCTCCGCCTGGTACCGGGAAAGGTCGCCCGCCTCCAGCGCCCCGGCCAGCGCGACGGACTGTTGAAACAGCAGGCAGAGGCCTTCTCCGGTGATCGCATCCACCGAGCCGGAGGCATCCCCCAGCAGCGCCACATCGCCGCGGCAGACGGCGCGCAAGCGGCGCGAGGCCGAAACGCCGCCGCGTTCCGGCGTCGCCAGGCGACCCGCCAGGCGACGCTGCACCTCGGCAAACTGCGGCAGAGCTTCGGCCAGACGCAGGCGCGGGTTGCGCGAGATCAACACCACGCAGACCTCCCGGCTGCTCACCGGCGTCACGTAAAGCTGGCAGCCATCGCCCCAGTGCAGTTCCATGTACTCACTCCAGGGAGCCACATGGTAATGCCGGCGGAATCCGTAGCGCAGGCTACTATGCTCGCAGCGATCCAGGCCGGCCCAGCGCCGCACCGCGGAATGGCCGCCATCGGCGCCCACGATCCAACGTGCGGACACAGAGCCGCCATTTACCGTGACGCTTCCGGGACCGATCCCGGCGACGCGCGCGCCCCACATCAGACGCACGCCGGCATCGGCGGCGCGATCCACCATCAGTTGATGCGAGTTCGGTACGCCGCATGCCCAGGCCGTAGCCGTGCGGAAAAGTGGCTTGCACGCTATGATCGCCGGCGCAAAAACGGATTCCGCGGAAGTTCCGGGCGTCGCCCGTCTCCAGGTCGAGCCCCAACAGCCGCGCCGCGGTCAAGCCGTCGGGCATGATGCCCTCGCCGCAGGCTTTATCGATGGGGGGCACGGAAGAATCGGCTACCGTCACGGAGAATCCGCGCCGCCGCGCGGCCAGCGCGGCAGCCAGACCTGCCGGACCGCCTCCGATGACGAAGACGTCCGTCGAAGATGAGAATGGCATTACCGGGCGACACTCCCAGCCGGTTGGAGCCTTGCCAGTTCCTGAGCGTACAGAGGATTGTGCGGATACTCCTGGCACAGGCCGGCCAGGGTATCGTGCGCTTCCTTGCGATTGCCGTCCCGCAGGGCGGCTACCGCCAACAGCAGACGCGCGAACGGCTTCAGGTAATGGCCCTTCGTTGCGGTGATCCTCAGTTTTTCGATTCCGAGAGCGCGATCGGTCTCTCCACCGGCCAGGCGCAGCAGCCATCGAACCGGTGCAGGTTTGACACTCAGCATATAGTTTTCGACGCCCACGGCAATCCAGGCGTCATAGTATTCCGGATGCGCGGACAAAAGCTGTTCGGCCATCTGTCTTCCGGCCTTCATCTGCTGAAAGGAAGCTCCGTAACGTTTCTCCACCAGCGCCAGGTAATCGGACTCGAGCCCGCGCGCCAGCAGCAGCGCGAATTGCGCATTGGCATCGGCCGGTGCGGCTCCGGCCAGGCGCCGCACCGCCGCCAGGTCCTGCTCGAAGCGACGCTTCAACTCGGGATCCGGAGCCAGTTTCTTGTCGGTGTAGAAGTGCTGCTCCTGCACGAAGAACTCCGATTGCAGAATATGCAGACGGTCGAACTCCGTGAACAGATATGCGGCGGCATCGGACGCCGGCCCCATCGGGTCCCCCGGATGGATCTTCTCAAATTCGTGAAAGCTGTCGTGAGCCTGGTTGAATTGCAGATCGTACATGTGGCTGTAGCCGTTATCCAACAGGGGAGCATCCGCTGCCGCCGGCATGGCGGAAAAGCCAATTGCAAAGACCAGAAACAAATTTTTAAATAGCATGATGATCGGTTAAATGTTTACTGCACGGCGTGCCAGCCCCAGGGCTTCGCCCCAGAAGGCGGTGGAGTTGTGGGCCAGGTCCACCACGTTCCGCACCGCTGAAACGAATTGTTCCAGGTGCGATTCAGTTGCCACCAGTGGCGGGGCCACCTTGAGCACGTTGAAGTTATTGCCGCAGATCTGCGTAAGTATATCGTGGTCGCGGAACAGCCGCATCACCAGTATCTGTCCGAACATGGCGCTGTGAATCCGGCGGAACGCTTCGAATGCCACTCGCAGGCGAAGCGTCCGGGGGGTTGTGAATTCAATGCCGCAGAGCAACCCCTCGCCGGATACCTCCTTCACCATTTCGTATGGCGCCAGCGCATGACGTAATCCTTCCCGCAACTGCGCGCCCAGCCTGGTGGCCGCGGCACCCAGCCGTTCGCCCTCCAGGACATCCATCGTCGCCAGTCCGGCGCGCATGGCCAGGGCGTTTTCGCCGAACGTGGACGCGTGCACAAAGGCCCGCTGCAAGGAACTGAACACAGAATTCGAAATTGCCGTAGTGGCCAGCACCGCTCCCACCGGCACGAGTCCGCCGCTCAGCGCCTTGGCCAGCACCACCATATCGGGCTCCACGCCGAACTTGTGGGCCGCCAGAAATTCGCCGGTGCGCCACATGCCGGTTTGCACTTCGTCCAGTACAAACAATGTTCCGTAGCGGCGGCACAGCGTCTGCGCCGCTTTCAGATAGCCGGCCGCGGGCACCCGGACTCCCCCTTCCGATTGGATCGGCTCCACGATGAAGGCAGCGAACTTTTTCGTGGCGAGCTGTTGTTCCAGGGCGGCTATGCTTCCGAACGGCACCGCCTGGGCATTTGCAAGTAAGGGGCCGAAGCCTTCGTGCCAGTGCGCATCGCTCATCAGTGAGAGCGCACCGCAGGTGAGGCCGTGAAACGCACCCTCCGCGCACAACAGGCCCGCGCGGCGTGTGTGTGCCCGCGCAAATTTAATGGCTGTCTCCACTCCTTCGCTGCCTGAGTTGGTGAAGAAGGCCCGCTCCAGACCGCCGCCGGCGCTGCGCCGTCAGACGGTGGGCCAGTTCCGCTGCCAGTTCCGGTACATGGCTCTGCAGCATGACCGGGCCGCTGCGGCTGAGTTCCTCGCGTAGCGCTTCGACAATGGCCGGGTGGTTATGACCCGTGTTATGAACGCAATATCCCGAGAGAAAGTCCAGAATCCGGCGGCCGTCGGCAGTGAACAGTTCGACGCCGGTACAGCGTTCGTAGCGCACGTTCATCTGGAGCAGGTTAAGCAGGCGGACCCATTGCGGGTTGACACATTCGGCGTACACGCGGTCTAGCGCTGAAACGCCTGCGGTTGCAGACATGATCCCTAATCTCCGTTGTTATGGTGCTGATATCGTGACGTTCGAAACCAACAAAGCGTTTCCAGGAACGGACGTTTTAGCCCTTTTGAGGGATGCGCCGCCACACGAAAAACACCGGCACGCCCGTTGCAATCAGCAGTGTACCCACTGCCGCGGGCCCCGGCGTGGCCACGAAGGTATTGATCACAAACCCCAGCGCCACGGCCAGGAACAGCAACAGTGTGAACGGATAGCCCGGCATTTTATACGGGCGGGGACGCTCCGGGTGCCTGCGGCCGCAGCACCATCACGCCCATGCTGGTGAGCCCGTAAAATACCCACGCCGCGAACATCGCATAGGATGCCAGCGTTTCGTATGTGCCGGTCAGGGCCAGCAGCGCGCACCACAAGCCGAACGCCAGAATGGAAAATGCCGGTGTCCGGTACAGCGGATGAATGGAGCCGAAACGGCTGAAGAACAGGCCGTCGCGGGCCTGCGCGAAGTAGATGCGCGGCGCCGCCATAGCCCATCCGTTGGCCGAGCCGGCGATGGAAAGCAGAATGGTGAGCGATACCAGGCCCGCGCCGAATGGACCCATGGCGCGCTCCGCCACAAGCGCTCCCACGCGTTCGGCCCCGGCGATCTGCGGCACCGATAGTACGCGCAAATACGCCAGGTTGGCCAGCACATAAACTGCAATCACGATACTCAGCCCCAGGGCGGCGGCCAGGGTAAGGTTTCGCTTGGGATTTTTTACTTCGCCCGCCATGCAGCTCAGCGCCACCCAGCCGTCGTAAGAGAGCAGGCAGGAAATCATGGCAACGCCGAATGCGGAAACGGAAAACGGCAACGTTGCCGCCCCCTGGGGCGGCGCATTGCCGCCGTGAAGGAACGCGGCCACGATCAGCACTGCCAGTCCGGCCAGCTTCAGGAACGTAAAAAGATTCTGCACCGCGGCGCCCATCGCCACGCCGCGATAGTTGATCAGAGTGATTGCCAGAATCAGTCCCAGCGCTACGAGTTTCGAAGTGACCGGCGTGAGCGGCACGAAGAATCCCACATAATTCGCGAAGGCGATGGCCAGCCACGCCACCGCCGCCGAAAGCACCACGAAGAAATAAGTCCAGCCGCACAGGAATGCAGCCAGCGGGCCGAAACATTCGCGCAAGGTATACGTACTGCCCGCCCGTGGCCGGCATCATCGCGCCCAGTTCGGCATAGGCCAGCGCTCCGAAGAAGGAGAGAATTCCGGTGAACACCCAGACTCCGACGATCAGGCCCGGCGACGAAAGATTTCGCGCGATGAGGTTCGGAACCAGAAAGATGCCCGAACCGATAATCGTGCCCACTACGATGGTGACCGAGTCGAGCAGTGACAAGCGGCGCGGCAGTTCGTCTTCGGACATGCCTTACATGATATTCTCAACGCAAGGTATTCCCATGACCGTCCGCTGGGTTTTCGCGCTGGGTACGGCCGTTCTCCTGCTGGGAACGCTCTGTGCTTTCCAACAGCCGTTCCGCGAGTATCCCGGGGTGGAGTATCGTGTAGGCGAAATTCCCCTGCCGCCGGACTGGCGGGAAAAGACCGAGTTCGTGTTCGCCCGCCTCATGTACCCGCCCGCGCCCGGCGGCCGCTACGGACGCGGCTACGGATTTCGCGGCTACCGCGGCAGCGGCGACTGGCGCGAGGGCGACTCCATCTGGACCCAGGATTATCCGCGCGCGGACCGCCATTTCCTGCAAGCCGTCCGCCGCCTGACGCGCATTCAGGTGCGCTCCGTGGAGCAGCCCGTCAATCTGGATAACGGCAGTGTTTATGACTGGCCGTGGCTCTATGCCGTCCAGACCGGACACTGGCAGCTCACCGACGCCCAGGCCAAGAGCATGCGCGAATACCTGCTGCGCGGCGGGTTTTTCATGGCGGACGATTTCTGGGGCGACTACGAGTGGGACGTCTTCATGGCCAGCATGAAGAAAGTGTTCCCCGACCGCGAAGTGGTGGAGCTGGACAATAAGCGAAGCCATCTTTCACACGGTCTATGACCTGGACGATCGCTACCAGGTGGCCAGCCAGGGCTCCGTGCGCGCCGGCCGCAGTTGGAAATGCGAAGGCTGCCCCGATCACTGGCGCGGCATCTTCGACGACCACGGCCGCCTCATGGTGGCCATCACCTATCAATCCGATATCGGCGATTCCTGGGAGTGGGCCGACGCGCCGTCGTATCCCGAACACTACGCCGCCCTCGGCATCCGCATCGGCGTCAACTACATCATCTATTCGATGACGCACTGAAAAATCCGTCAGCCTGAGGTGAGCGATTTTTTAGTCGCGAGAACCCAGAATGCCGCCGAGGGTATCCAGCGCGGTGTGCTCGTCGCGCTGGGCGCCTTGCGGGACCAGTTCGCGGCGGAGGCGTTCGATGGTCATGCTCTGCACCACCACGTGGCCGGGACCGGTGAGAGTGGCCAGAAACAGGCCCTCTCCGCCGAAGAGCGCCGTCTTCACGCCGCCGACGAATTGAAAATCGTAATCCACGGATTCGTCGAAGGCCACGATGCATCCGGCATCTACCTGTATCACCTGGCCCTGTTGCAAATCGAAATTGATGAAGTCGCCGCCGGCATGGATGAACGTAGTGCCGGGCCCGGTGAACTTTTCCAGGATGAAGCCTTCGCCGCCGAAGAAGCCCGCGCCCAACTTCTTCACCAGCGCGACACTGTACTGCACGCTGGATTGAGCGAACAGAAAGGCGTCGCGCTGCGTCAGGATGGAGCGGCCCAGCGGCAGGTCGAAAGCCTGAATCTTGCCCGGGTAGTGGCCGGCAAAGCCCACCTCGCCGGGACTATCGGTTCGAAAATAGGTGACGAAAAGAGACTCGCCGGTGATGGCGCGGCGGAAGGCGCCCATGACTTTTTCGCCCAGGCTGTTGCCGGTCATGCGCGTGTCCCATTGCACGTTGGCGGTCTTATAGACCATCCGGCCGGCATCGGCATACACTTCCTGCCCGGGTTTCAGGCGCAGGCGGGCAATCTGCAAGTTGTTTCCTTCGATGCTGTAATCCAGAGGCTCCACCACGGGCGCCACGGCAGCGGCCGCCCCCATCTGCTGCCCGCAGTTGTTACAGAAACGCGCACCGGTCGCGACTTGCGATCCACAGTTCGTACAAAAGGCCATGGATCGGATTTTATCGCACCGGCTTCGGTGGGAGAATCGAAAGTGTCCACCATGCGCCGCTACCGGCCAGCTTCGCTCTTAGTAGTAGCGTGTCTGGCCGTGCCGGCGTGGCCGCACCACCTGGATGGCGGTTGCGGAACCAGCCGGGAGACGCTGAACGAATCGCTGTTCCACCACCGGCGGATTTTGCGAGCGCGGCGGGCGCAGGCGCGTGTCGCGACACCGCAGCCGGCCGATTCCGATGCGGGCAATATCGCCATCCTTCATGCCGCAGACGGCGTGGTGGAACCGCAGAATCAATTCAACCTGGACGGCTCGACCTTGACCTTCACGCCGGTGAATGCCGGCGCGACGCAGTATGGTTATTCCGTGACGCAACAGGGTTACGATGCCGCTGCCGCGTCTGACGGCTCCCCCCTGGCGGCGCTGGACGATGACGACAGCCGCGCTGTGACTCTGCCGTTCCGCTTTCCGTTCTTCGGCGCCGGCTACGGCCAGGTGTACGTGAACTCGGACGGCAATCTGACGTTCACCGCGGGCGACAACGCGTCCACACAGCGCGCGCTGGGCCGCATGACGGCCGGGCCGCCGCGCATCTCCCCGCTATTCGACGATCTCAACCCCGCGCAAACCGCGGGCGGCGTGCGCGTGCTGGCGGACGTCACGCGGGTGGTGGTGAGCTGGGTCAAGGTTCCGGAGTACGCTACTTCGGGCACGGGCGCGCTGCAGACATTCCAGGTGCGGCTATATCCCGATGGGCGCATCCAGTTTTCATACTCGGGCGTGAATCCCACGTCGGCAGTGGTGGGGATCTCGCCCGGGAATCTGCAGCCGGGCACCACGCTGGTGGACTTTCTGACCGACGCCGGCGCAACCTATACCGCAACCGTGGCCGAGATCTTCGGCAACACCCTTACACTGGACGTAGTGACCGTGGCGCAGCAGTTCTACCAAACCCATGAGGACGCATACGACTACCTGGTGATCTACAACAACATGGGCATCGCAGCCTTGGGTGAAGGCACGGTGGCATATGAAGAGACCGTGCGCAGCAGCGGCAGAGGGTACGGCGTGCCGCAACAGGATGACGGGCTGCAATTCGGGTCGGTGGCGCGGCTGCAATCGGTGCTCAACCTGGGCCCGCTGAGCCAATATCCGGTGGATCCGAATGCGCTGGTTCCGGCGCGCGCACCGCAAGCCGATACGCCGCTAACGATTCTGACCCACGAGGCAGGCCACCTGTTTCTGGCTTTCGCCAGCATTAAGAACGGCGCGGCGCTGCCGATGCTCGGGTTTCAACTGGCGCACTGGAGCTTTCTGTTCGACTCCGAAGCGTCGGTGATGGAGGGCGAGCGGATCGCCGACCGCGGCGGCAGCACCAGGCCCGAATTCCTGACCACCGATATCACGCAAGCCTACTCGCCTCTGGATCAGTACCTGATGGGCTTTCGCGCCGCGTCGGAGGTGCCGGATGTGTTTCTGGTGAACAACCCTTCGCCGAACTATGCGGCGGCACAGCATCAACTCAGCGGCATCGGGTTCGACGGCGCGCGGCAGAACATCAGCGCGAACGACGTGATCGCGGCGGAGGGCCGGCGCACGCCGGATTCCACCGTGGCGCAGCGGCACTTCCGCTTCGCCTTCATCCTGGTGGTGGCGCAAGGCACGCAACCTTCGGCGGCGGACCTGGTGCAACTCGACACGTACCGGCAGCAGTTCGAGACGTTTTACGCCAACGCGGCATCCGGCCGCGGCACAGCGGATACCACACTGCGGCGCAGTATGAAACTATCGCTCTCCCCGGCCAGCGGCGTCGTGGCAGGCCGCACCGCGCGCGCGACGCTCACGGTGACCACGCCGCCCGCCGCCGACGTGACGGTACAACTGAGCGCACCTGGCGGGTATGCGCAGGTCCCGGCCACGGTAACGATTCCGGCGGGATCGGCAAGCGTCACGTTTTCCTTCAACGGCATGAAGACCGGCGTGGAGGAAGTGCAAGCCACACCCTCCGATGCGTCGTACGAAACGGCCTTTGCGCGCGTACAGGTATCGGACAGTTCCAATTTGCAATTGGTGCAGATGCCCGGCCAGGCGACAGTGAGGCTTACGGACGCCAACGGCTTGCCGTACCCCGGCGCCGGCATCGTGGCCACGCCCTCGTTGGACGGGATCGTGGTGCCGTCGGAGGCATTCACCGATGCGCAGGGCGTGGCGAGTTTCCAGTGGATCCCCGGTCCCGCACCCGTCAATTCCCTGAAACTGGCGGTGGACGGTCAGCCCGCCGCGAGCATCACCTTGCAGGCAGGCAGTGCCGTGCCGGCGATAACTTCGGTAGTCAACGCGGCGTCGATGGCCGCGGGCATGGCACCGGGATCCCTGGCGCTCATCACCGGTAGCAATCTGCAGGGAGCCGCCGTGACACTGGGCGCCGCGGCAATCGCGCCGCTGTCTGCGCAACGCTTCCCGGATCCTCTTCCTCGTTCCGCCCGATATCGGTTTGGGGACCACCACGTTGACCGCGGGTCCGGCGATCGCACAGGTAAGCATCGCCGCGGCGGCTCCGGGCATCTTCGTGGGCGGCATCGTGCAGGTCGAGAACTTTCTGGAGATCTACTGTACGGGCCTCGGGGTCACGGGCGCAATTCCCACCGTCTTCATCGGCGCCACGCCGGTGCAGCCTGTGTACAGCGGGCCCGCCCCCGGACTCGCGGGCCTCAATCAGGTGAATGTGCAGATCCCCGCCGGAGTGGCGCGCGGCTTTGAGCCGGTGGTACTCTCGGTCGATTCAGTGCAGAGTAATTCCGTGAACATCATGGTGCAATAATGTTTTCCTGGCTATTTTCCGATCCGCTACCCGCCGGCACGCCGGCGCCCGATTTTTCACTGCAGGACGATTCCGGAAAGACCGTCACTCTTTCCAAGTTGCGCGGCAAGAACGTCGTGCTGGTCTTCTATCCCGGCGACGATACGCCCGGCTGTACCAAACAGCTCTGCGAATTCCGCGATGACTGGAAAGATGTGAAAGCGCGCGGCGTGGAAGTGTTCGGAGTGAATCCGCAGAACGCGCACGCCCATCAGAAATTCCGCCAGAAGTTCAATTTCCCGTTTCCACTTCTGGTGGATGCCGGCCAGAAGGTGGCCGCGCTCTACAACGCGAATGGGATCATTGTGAAGAGGACTGTCTACCTGATCGGTCCCGACGGCAAGATCCGCTTTGGCAAGCGCGGGAAGCCGGTGCCCTCGGAAGTGCTGGCGCAGGCCAAGTAGGACAGGCCTCCGGCCGGTCCATTTTCAAGGAGCATGATGACCCGACGAGAGATACTGCAATTCGCGGGCGCGGCGGCGCTGGCGCCACGCATTGCCGGCGCAGAGGCGCGGCGGATCGCGCCGGGAACATTCCAACCCAACTGGGAATCGCTGGCGCAATACCGCGCGCCCGACTGGTTCCGCGACGCCAAGTTCGGCATCTGGGCCCACTGGACGGCGCAATGCGTGCCCGAGCAGGGCGACTGGTACGCCCGCCAGATGTACATCCAGGGCCACCCGCAGAATAACTTTCACGTCGAGCATTACGGCCACCCGTCGAAGTTCGGCTTCATGGAGATCGACAACCTCTGGAAGGCCGAGAAGTGGGAGCCCGAAGCGCTGATGCAGCTCTACGTGAAGGCCGGCGCGAAGTACTTCGTCGCCCTGGCCAACCACCACGACAACTTCGACTGCTACGACTCGACGCATCACGCCTGGAACTCCGTCACGCATCGGGCCGAAGAAGGACATCGTCGGCACCTGGGCGAAGGTCGCGCGCGAGCACGGCCTGCGCTTCGGCGTCACCAACCACTCCGCGCACGCCTGGCACTGGTTCCAGACGGCCTACGGCTACGACCCGGAAGGCGCCATGGCCGGCGTGCCCTACGACGGCTTCACCACAAAGGCAACGGCAAGGGCAAATGGTGGGAAGGGCTCGATCCGCAGGAACTGTACACCGGCGCCACCATGCCGATGCCGCCCGGCCTGACCACGATCAAGGCCGCGCAGGACTGGCACGACCAGCATGACCGCAAGTGGAACGAAGAGCCGCCGCCGAACAATCCGGAATTCGTGAACCGCTGGTTCCTGCGCTGCCAGGACCTGGTCGACAACTACCATCCCGACCTGCTCTACTTCGACAATACCGAGTTGCCGCTGGGCCAGGCCGGCCTGGACATCGCCGCGCACTACTACAACGCCAACATGAAAAGGCACGGCGGGAAACTGGAAGCCGTGCTCAATTCCAAGGGGCTGGCGCCGGATCACACCGGCACCATGGTGCTGGACATCGAGCGCGGGCGCGCCGATAAAATTCTGCCCGCGGCCTGGCAGACCGACACCTGCATCGGCGACTGGCACTACCGCCGCTCCCTCTTCGAGAACCACAGGTACAAGACCGCGGAGACCGTGATCCACATGCTGATCGACATCGTCAGCAAGAACGGCAACCTGCTGCTGAACATTCCGCTGCGCGGCGACGGCACCATCGACGACGACGAGCGCAAGGTTCTGGACGGGCTGGCATCGTGGATTCCCGCGCACGGCGAAGCCCTTTTCGGCACGCGCCCGTTCACGGTGTACGGCGAAGGCGAGCCGGATGTGAAGGGAACCGGCAATTTCAACGAGCGCAATACCCGCCCCTACACCGCGCGCGACATCCGCTTCACCACCGCGAAGGGCGCGCTGTACGCCACCGCGCTGGCCTGGCCTGCGGATGGCAGGGTGACCATCCAGACGCTCGCCGCCGGCAGCACGCACTTCCCGCGAGAGGTGGCGCGCGTGGAAATGCTGGGCAGCAAAGCTCCGCTGAAGTTCCAACGCGATGCTGCCGGCCTGACGGTGACCATGCCGGAGCAGAAGCCCAACCAATACGCGTATGTGCTGAAGGTTCTGGGGGGATGACGCATGGCACGAATTCTGGCGATCCACGCCCATCCCGACGATGTCGAGATTCTGGCCGGCGGCACAGTAGCGTTGCTGGCCGGCTTGGGACACTCCGTCACCATCGCCACGTTCACCGCGGGGGACTGCGGGTCGCGCGAACTCGGACCGGAAGAAATCGCCGGTATCCGCAGGAAAGAGGCGGCTCGTTCGGCTGCGCGCATCGGCGCGGCTTATCTGTGCCTGGGGATGGGTGACCTGGCGATCTTCAACGACGACCCGTCGCGCCGCCGGGTGGTGGAGGTGCTGCGCCAGACCCGTCCGCACCTGGTGCTCACTGCATCTCCGGTGGATTACCTGTGCGATCACGAAACGGCAAGCGCGCTGGTCCGCGACGCCTGTTTCGCCGCTCCGGCGCCGAACTACCATACTGGCGCGGCGGATCCGGCGCCCGCTTTGGACGCCATCCCGCACCTCTATTGGATGGATCCGGTGGGCGGAGAGGATCGCGAGGGCCACGCGGTCGCGCCGGATTTCGTGGTCAACGTGACGGAGACATTTGCGCGCAAGCGCGAGATGCTCTCCGAACATGACAGCCAGCGGGTGTGGCTGCGGCAGCATCACGGCACGGACGATTATCTGGAGACCATGGAACGCTGGACGCGCGAGCGCGGCCGGCAGGCGGGCTTTCCGTACGGCGAAGGATTCCGCCAATATCGCGGCCACCCGTACCCGCAAAGTCCGCTGCTCCAGGAACTGCTGGGCGACCTGGTGGGCGGCTTCCGTCGCAAAATTGGATAGAGCGCGGACGACGATACGCCCGACAGTTGACACTCTCCTCCGCCTCCCCCACCATCCGGATATCGGCTCCGTGTCTCAGAGCCTACCGTTACATCGTTCGCATTGCCGGGGTTCGCGGTGGTAACCCGACCGTCGAAGGGACGCGAGTCGCGGTGCATGACGTGATCGGTCGCCTCCAAAACGGCGAGACCATCGATTCACTCCGCCAGAACTGTTTTCCGCAACTCTCACGCGCCCAGATCTACTCGTGTCTCGCATATTCCTGGACCACGACTGTCCCGACGAGGCCATCCTGGACTTCTCCTACGATCGCTGATGCATTCTCATCACCTGCAACCGGGATGACTTCCTCCAGCTTGCGCGGATCAAGCCTCATCACGGAATCGTGATCATGATCCGACTCCGCACCCGCGCCGCCGAACGCGCGGCGCTTCTCAACCTGTTCGAGCGCCCGGGCGAGTCAGGCCTCTCCGCGAACATCAACTTCGCGTAGCCCGGTTGGGAGGTTCGGCCCCACTGGCCGTAACGCGCCACGCGCCCAACCGTTGCGACGCTTCCGTACCCGTCCTTTGTCCAGAGCGACGACACGCCCAAAGCATGGAAAACCGGAGTTTTCGTGCGAACAAACAATTTGAGTAGACTGGTTTGAATGGATCCTTCATGGTGATCGCTGTCGGCTGCAAAATCGGCCCTTACGAGATCCTGGCGAGCATCGGCAAGGGCGGCATGGGCGAGGTATGGAAGGCGCGTGACACGCGACTCGACCGCGCGGTCGCGATCAAGTTCTCACAGGAACGATTCTCAGCGCGCTTCGAGCGGGAAGCTAAGGCGATCGCGCAACTGAACCACCCGCACATCTGCACCCTCCACGACATCGGTCCCAACTACCTGGTCATGGAGTATGTCGAAGGCGAAGCCCTCAACGAGCGTCTCAAGAAAGGACCGATCGCGCTCGACCGGGCAACCCGCTATGGCGCGCAGATCGCGAGCGCCCTCGCGGCCGCACACGCCAAGGGCATCGTCCACCGCGACCTCAAGCCAGCCAATATCATCCTTACCAAGCCTGGCGCGAAAGTCCTGGACTTCGGCCTGGCGAAGATGTCAACCGACGAGACAATTACCATCGCGAACACGGTGCTCGGCACGCCGGCGTACATGTCTCCCGAGCAGCGCGAAGGCCGCGAAGCGGACCCCCGAACCGACATCTATGCTCTCGGCCTCATACTCCGCGAGATGATCGCCGGCAAGCGCGACGTGGTACTCACCGAGCCGCCGTATCTCGCTCACATCATCCGGAACTGCCTCAACGAATCGCCTGATGACCGCTGGCAGTCGGCCGCCGACATCCAACGGCAGTTGGAATGGTCGCCGCCCGCGAGAGCGCCCGCGCGACGTTCCCGTCTCCCGGGGATTGTCATGATCGCCGTGCTCGCGGTTCTCGCCGCATCTCTCGCTTGGCGCCGTGCGGCCTCGCCTTCAAACAGCGGCCCCGCTGAGTTCAACATCACACTCGACCGGGAGGACGGCTCGTTGCCAGCCCCTTCACCCGACGGCCGCCTACTCGCTTACCGTGGCCTCGATTCGACCGGCCGTCCGATCATCTGGCTCCGACCTATTAGCTCCATTACTTCGCGGCCGCTTCACGGAACCGAAGGCGCGACGGGCACCATATTTTGGTCGCCCAACGGTGAATGGATCGGATTCTATTCCGCCGGGGCGATCAAGAAGATCAAAACCACTGGAGGGATACCTCTGACTATCGCCGAAACGTCGGATCTTCAGGATGCTGACTGGAACCCCCAGGGAGATATCATCTTTCGCGCTCGAAACCGTGAGCCTCTCCAGCGTGTGCGTGACTCCGGCGGCAAGCCTCAGCCACTCACAAACCTGAACGAGACGCGGCTCGAGAACTCCCATCGCTTTCCAAAATTCCTTCCCGGCGGTAAGCAGTTCCTCTTCGTCGCGCGCTGCGCGAACAGCATGAACAACTCGCTCTACGTGGGATCGCTCGACGCGCCGGACGTCAAGCGGATCATGTTCGCAGAGGCTCGCGTCGCGTATGCGAACGGCAGCCTGATTTACTATCGCGACGGCTCCCTCGTCACGCAGCACTTCGACGTCGCGACGGGGCGCGTGAGCGGCGACCCCACGGTGATTGTCGATAGAGTTGGCTACAGTCCGGCTTCGATTCTGGCTTACTTCAACGTTTCAAACGACGGCAGCCTGATCGTTTCCAGCGCGGCCGACGGGGTCACGGCGCGCTTAGTCTGGTTCGACCGAAACGGCAATGAACTTGGAACTCTCGGCGCTCCGGGTCCATACCAACAGCCGAGAATTTCTCCATCCAGCGACCGCGTTCTGTTGGAGATGCCGGATCCGAAGACCGGCAATCGGGATCTTTTTCTTATCGAGGTGGGCCGCGACATCAGGCTTCGCTTAACGAACAATCCGGCTAACGACTGGTTTCCGGTTTGGTCCCCCGACGGGAAACAGGTCGCGTTTGGTTCGGATCGGGCGGATGGCCGCAATATGTTGGCGTTTTTGAAAACATCGCTCGACCAGAGCGCACCGGAAACGAGAATCGAGGGGTTCGAAGCGCCGACAGACTGGTCGAAAGACGGGTGGATGGCCTCTGGAGACGGCACGATCCGGGTGGGGTCCGTCAGGGGCGAGGTTCGCGTAAATCTGACGAATTCGTCGGGCCGGGAATGGGCAGGACGTTTCTCGCCGGACTCCGGGTGGCTCGCTTTTTCGTCGGATGAGAGCGGCCGGTCTGAGATATACGTCCGGGCGTTCCCAGGGCATCCCGACCCATCCGCCAGCACCATTCAGATCTCGAACAATGGCGGCGAATACCCGATGTGGAACGAAGCGGGTACCGAGCTTTACTATGTGTCCGCTGGAGACGTAATTTTCAGCGTCAATACGCGCGGGCTCGCCAGCGGAAACGTGCCCGCGCCGGTTCGGCTGTTTAAGGCGTGTCCGCAAAGCCAGCCAAGCACCCGCGCGATGGGGGGAAGCCCATATAGCGCGCCGCTCGATACCCGCGACGGCAACAGATTTCTTGTAGCGTGTTTGGTCGAGCCTCCCGGCCAATACAATATGGTTTTGAACTGGGCTGGAATATCGCGGTGAAGCGCCGCGGGAATGGCGGCTCCGCTCGATTCGCCAATTGGACGGTTCATGCGCCATTCGGAGAGAGGCTGAGCCGGGACCATGCGATTTTCTGGCGACGACAGCCCTTCACTCAAGTAATCTACCTTGCCTGAATGCGATGGTGGCGGCTTTGCCCCTCATCCCCCGCGATTCCACGTCGTTAACGCAGGCGCCACCGGCCATCCCGGAACTCGGCGGTGTCTTCGCTCCACGTGCCGAATTTCGAAGCCATCTGGCCTCCGTCCACGAACAGCGTGGCTCCGGTGATGTACGAAGCCAGGCCGGATGCCAGGAAGACGATGGCTTGCGCGACCTCGTCCGGTTCGCCGCCGCGCCCCAGCGGAATCTGCCGGAAGTAGTTCCGCAGAATCTCCGGGTTGGAAAAGTGGCCCTCGGTAAGACGTGTGCGGATCAGCCCCGGACAGACGGCGTTCACGCGGATCTGGTATGGACCCAATTCGTTGGCAGCGGTGTGTACCAGGCCCAGCAACCCGGCTTTGCTGGCATTGTACGCGGCGAGGCGCGCTTCCCCATCGTAGGAATTGGTGGAGGCCGTCAGCACAATGGCACCGTTGCGCCGCTCCCTCATGAGACGCGCCGCCGCTTGCATGGAGTGAAACGCGCCGGTCAGGTTCACCGACACGATACGGTTCCACTCCTCCGCCGTGTGGTCGCAGAATTCCGCTTCCGAGACCGTTCCAGCGTTGGCGATCAGAATATCGGGCGTCCCAGCCGCGCGGAAAGCGGCGTCCAGCGACTCGCGGCATGTGACGTCGGCCGGGTAGGCGTCGGCGCCGATCTGCCGGGCGGCGTCGTGGGACTTTTCCCGTTCCAGATCGAAAATGCACACCGAAGCGCCGTGGGCGGCCAGGAGTCGCGCAGTGGCGAACCCAATGCCGTTGGCTCCGCCGGTGACCACTGCGCGTTTCCCTTTCAGACCGAAATCCAGATCCGGCATATGCTTCAGAAAATACCACTTTCGGTGTGACACAATGACCTAATCGGTCAGACATGCATTTGCCACGGGTGTATCCCATTCTCGACACCGGAGCACTGTCCCGGCGGGGAATTCCCCTGCCCACGGCAGCGGCGGCATTCCTGGATGGCGGGGCGGGCATCCTGCAGATTCGCCACAAGGGCCATTGGGGGCGCGACGTGTTCGATGCGGCCCGGCAGGTCGCGCGGCTGTGCGCGGAAGCCGGCGCCGACCTGATCGTCAACGATCGCGCCGATTTCGCCCTGCTGCTGGGCGCCGGACTGCACGTGGGCCAGGACGATCTGTCGCCGCGCGACGCGCGCCAACTGATGGGACCCGATGCGGTGATCGGCTTTTCCAGCCACAACGTCAGTCAACTCTGCGCGGCCGGCGGCGAGCCGGTGGACTACGTGGCGCTCGGCCCGGTCTTCGCCACCGGGTCCAAGCAGAATCCCGATCCCCTGGTCGGCGTGGAGGAGTTGCGGCGCTGTCGCGCCCTGGTGGAAAAGCCGCTGGTGGCCATCGGCGGCATCACTTTGGAGAACGCTCTCGATGTCCTCAGGGCCGGCGCCGATTCGGTGGCCGTGATCGCCGGCCTGCTGCCCGATGCCGCTACGGCCCAATCCCTGCGGGAACGGATGGAACAATGGCAACAACTCGTGACAGACGGCTCTAGTCAAAGGCCTCGGGCTGATCGATTCCACCACGCTGGTGATGGGCTCGATGATCGGCTCGGGCGTCTTCATCGTGGCGGCCGACATCTCCCGGCAGGTGCAATCGCCGGGTCTCATGATGATGACGTGGGTGGTCGACGGCGGTCCTCACCCTCATCGCGGCGCTGAGCTACGGCGAACTGGCGGCGGCCATGCCGCACGCCGGCGGGCAGTACGTCTACCTGCGCGAAGCCTTCGGTCCGCTGTACGGCTTCCTGTACGGCTGGACGCTGTTCATGGTGATTCAGACCGGCACCATCGCCGCCGTGGCCGTGGCCTTCGCGAAATACACCGGCGTCTTCGTGCCGTGGATCTCGGCGCAGAACTACCTGGTGGGCAGCGGGCGCATCGGGCTCACCACGCAGCAACTGCTGGCCATCGCGATCATCGTGGTGCTGAGCGCGCTGCAACACGCGCGGCATCCGCACCGGCGCCATGGTGCAGAACGTCTTCACCTTCGCCAAGATCGCGGCGCTCGCCGGACTGATCGGCTGCGGCTTCCTGGTGGGCCGCAATCCGGACGCCGTGGCCAGCAACTTCACCGACTTCTGGCGCGATTCCAGCTGGAGTTTCGACCAGCGTGCGGCTGGTGGGCGTCGCCATGGTGGGCTCGCTGTTCTCCTCCGACGCCTGGAACAACGTGACCTTCACGGCGGGCGAAGTGCGCAATCCGCGGCGCAACCTGCCGCTCTCGCTGGCGCTGGGCGTGCTGCATCGTCTCGGCGCTGTACATCGCTTGGCCAACCTCGTCTACCTGAACGTGCTGACCTTCCCGAAGCCATTCAGCACGCGGCGGAAGATCGCGTGGCCACCGCGGCGGCGGCCCGCATGTTCGGGCCGGTGGCGGTGCAGCTGATGGCCGCGGCCATCATGATCTCCACCTTCGGCTGCGTCAACGGCCTGATCCTCTCCGGGCGCGCGCGTCTACTACGCCATGGCGAAGGACAAGCTGTTCTTCCGGCGAGCCGGCGCACTCGATCCCGAAGACGCACGCGCCGGTTTCTCCCTCGCTCATGCAGTGCGTCTGGGCGGTGCTGCTGACCCTGAGCGGCAGCTACAACGATCTGCTCGACTATGTTATCTTTGCCGTGCTACTCTTCTACATTCTGACCATCGCCGGGCTCTTCGTGCTGCGTCGCACCCGGCCGGACATGGAGCGGCCGTACAAAGCCTTCGGCTATCCCGTTCTGCCGGCCGCTGTACATTCTGGCCGCCGGTCTGATCGAGATCTTCCTGTTGATCTACAAGCCGAACTACACCTGGCCGGGCCTCATCATCGTGCTGCTGGGCGTGCCGGTCTATTTCATCTGGCGGGAGGAGGACAATGCATGAACCTTTTCGAGACGAAATCGCTGGAACGGATCATCGCCGAGTCCGAGGGCGGCGAACATCACTTGAAGCGCACGCTGGGACCCGTCAACCTGGTGGCGCTCGGCATCGGCGCCATCATCGGCGCGGGTCTGTTCTCGCTCACCGGAATCGCGGCGGCGGATAACGCCGGCCCGGCCGTGGTGCTCTCCTTCGTGGTCGCGGCCATCGGCTGCGCCTTCGCGGGCATGTGCTACAGCGAATTCTCCACCATGATCCCGATCGCCGGCAGCGCGTACACCTACGCGTACGCCACCATGGGCGAACTGCTGGCCTGGATCATCGGCTGGGACCTGGTGCTCGAGTACGCCGTCGGCGCGGCCACGGTCTCGGTGAGCTGGTCGAGCTACGTGGTCGAGCTGCTGCACACTTCGGCATCGAACTGCCGCGAGCGCTGACGCACTGTCCCTGGGACGAACCGGCGGGCATCATCAACCTGCCGGCGGTCTTCATCGTGTGGCCGATCTCCGTGCCTGCTGATGATCGGCATCTCGGAATCGGCCAGGGTCAACGCGGTCATCGTGGTGGTCAAGGTCACGATCGTGATCGATCGTGATCTGCGTGGGCTGCTCGTATGTCAAGCCGGACAACTACATGCCGTTCATTCCGCCGAACACCGGCGCGTTCGGCGAGTTCGGCTGGAGCGGCATCATGCGCGCCGCGGCGGTCATCTTCTTCGCCTACATCGGATTCGACGCGGTCTCGACCGCGGCGCAGGAAGCCAAGAAGCCCGCAGCGCGACATGCCCATCGGCATCATCGGATCGCTGGTCGTCTGCACCGTGCTCTATATCGCTGTTTTCGCGACGTGCTCACCGGCATGGTGCCACTACAGCACGTTCCACGGCGATGCCGCGCCGGTGGCCACGGTGATCGCAGCTCTTCCCTTCGAGTGGCTGCAGACGGCCATCGTACATCGGCATCATCGCGGGCTACACGCTCGGTGATTCTGGTGATGCTGCTGGGCCAGTCGCGCGTGTTCTATTCGATGTCGCGCGACGGCCTGCTGCCCGCAGGTCTTCTCGGACATCCATCCGAAGTTCCAGACGCCGTGGCGCTCGCAACCTGATCTTCATGGTCTTCGTTTCGGCTGCTTCTCGGCGGCTTCCTGCCGATCTCGAACCTCGGCCACATGACCAGCATCGGCACGCTGCTGGCGTTCGTGATCGTGTGCATCGGCATCATCGTGATGCGGAAGACCAATCCCGAACGCTCCGCGGCCCTACCGGACGCCGCTGGTGCCGCTGGTGCCGATTCTGGGCGTGCTGGTCTGCTTCGCCATGATGGCGTTCGCTCGATCGCATGACCTGGATCCGGCTGGTGCGTCTGGCTGGCGATCGGGCTGGCCATCTACTTCGGCTATAGCCGGCACCACAGCCATCTGCGGCTGGCGGTGAAGGCAGAAGCGGCGAAAGCAGAACGGGCTCGTTGAGACGCTGGTTCCATCTCCTGCTGGTGGGCGCCGCGCTGGCGCAGCAATCGCAGAACCCTTCGCCGATGGTGGAGCACACGCGGGCGCATCCGCGGCTGAAGGAACAAACTCCGCCCGGCCGGCGCGAGAAGCTGGAACTGGGCGAGCTGTTCCTTCCGCCGGCGTGAAGCCGGCAGGCGTTCGACCATCCTGTTCTTCTTCCACGGCGGCACGTGGCTGCCGGAGGTGGCCGGCGCGCGCAATCAGATGGCGGTCGTCGCGGTGCAGGCGGGCTCGGGATCGGGCACCTACGCCCGCCTGTTCGAAGACCCCAAGCGGTTTCCGGACCTGCTCAACGAGGCGGAGCGCAAGGCCGGCTTCCAGTTCGCCCGCGTGATGCTCGGCGGCTGGAGCGCCGGATGCGGCGCCATCCGCCAGATCCTGCAAGACCCGGCGCTTACAGCGCGTGTCGACGGAGCGCTGATGATCGACGGCATCCACACCGATTACGACGGAGGGCAAGCCCGGGCCGCTGGATTCGAAAATCGGCACGGACAATCTGGAGATCTGGCTGCAATTCGGCCGCGACGCCATCGCCGGACGCAAGCGAATGATCGTGACCCACTCGGAGATCTTCCCCGGCACATTCGCCAGCACCACCGAAACGGCCGACTACCTGGCGGAGCACCTCAAGCTCAGAGCTCCGCCCGGTGCTGAAGTGGGGACCCATGGGCACGCAGCAGCTCAGCGAGGCGTCGGCGGGACGCTTTCTGATGATCGGCTTCGCCGGAAACTCCGCGCCGGATCATGTGGATCAACTGCACTCCCTGCCGGTGTTCCTGAAATGGCTGAAGTAGAATCGATCGAACGAACCACCGATGAACGCCGATGGAACTCTCCTTCGCCCAGGGGACTTCGATCGAAGACGCGCGCGCCAACCTCATCGGAGCACTTAGTCTGTTCTTTGAGAGCGCGGCGCCAACTGAAATCACCCGCCGGCTTCACAGCGAAGTATTTGTGAAGCAGGTTGAGGTTCCGATCGGCGGCGCGTATGCATTGGTAACGAGGCGAGTTGCTATTCAGGCGGCGCATCCGGTTGGGGAGGCCAGG
>CAVVLD010000104.1:0-8706 GCA_963748795.1 uncultured Solibacteraceae bacterium | reverse complement strand
CGGCGGCCGCGGATTCTTCGGACCAATCAGCGCAATCCCGTGTCGAGCGTGAACCACTTCGATTCGAACCCGGCGGGAACGGTCATGTGGTCCTTTTTACTGGGGAACAGGAATGTGCCCACGCCCCAGAACACGATTCCCGTACCGCGGGGCGCCACATCCGCGTCCAGTTCATTGGCCAGTTGCGGGTCGGCTTCGTGCCGGGCGAAGAAGGGCGAGACGATTCGCCCTACCTCCACGCGATTGAATGACGCGGCGATCCGGAAATATGGTTCCGGCCAGAGATAATGCTCCACGCGGCGGATGCGTCCTCGAACCTGCGCGCCGGCGGGTATCAGCACTTCGCGCGAACCGGCGCGCAGCACCGGCTTGACCACCGTCGCGGTCACTGGGTCGCCTGCCGCGGCCGTGGCGCTGTCGATGGGGTCCACCAGAGACAACGTGACCGGCAGCCCGATAGGTAGCGCGACCCGTCCCCGGCCCGCTGTCGGCGCCGCGGCGCTCGCCGGTCCGGGATCGCCGGCAAAAACGATTTCCGAGTCCGCCTTGTACTCCCGGCAGCCCGTAAACGTGATCGTGTTACGCGTCTGCCGCCCGCTCTTGATCTGGATATCGAGTTGGCTCTGGCGCGGCAGCAGGACATCGCTGTCACCCACGTGCACCAGTTCGTATTCCAGGGTCGTGGCGGCGGAGCAAAATGGGGCTCCGGCCGGCAGTTGGTTGGTCCGAACAGTGAGATGTTCCAGTTCCAGCGACTCGGGATCGATCTGGATTTCGCCCTCGTACGCCGCCGGAAGCCAGCCCGAACCCACTTTAATCTGGAAACGGCTCGCCTCCAGCGGCACCCGGTAGCGGTATGCGAACAGCGTTTTCCCGTTTCGCTCTTGCGTGCCGCTGTACTGAAACGTGACCCCAGGCGACGCGAAGATGCCGGACAGGTAGCCGCCGAACGAGCCCGTCGATACCGGGCCGTCGCGGATGATTTCGTCGATGTTGCGCGCATCGAACCGCGTGGCGCCGGGCCAGGAATGCAGTTCGCGCCCGTCCGAGAGCGTGACCTCCAGCCGCACGCGGTCGGTGAATTCCAATTCATGCGGATCGCTCCGGGAGGCGTTGTCCTCATCCGGGCCGCAAGCCGCCGGGTCCTGCGATTCCACGCGCCGGTAGTAGCTGCGGTTGACCGTTTCCACGCACACATACTTCTCCAGATCGTGAGCCATCGCCTGTAGGCGGGTGCGTGCCCGCTCCAGCACCGCCGTGGGGTCGCCCGGGGTTTGGCCGAACACCACGGCGGAAGCCGCGAGTAAAATGGCGAATCTCATGTCTGTCGCGGAAGCATGTGTGCCGCGTCTCCTATTTCAGGCTCGCTGGAGCCATCCTCGGTTTCCAGTTCTGGGCGGCGTGATCCTCGCTGGCCACCTCAGTGGCTTTCAGCTTGGCTGCGGCCGCGGTGCGTGTCTTTTCCGCGCTCTTCTCTCCGTGCAGGAAGGCCAGAGTCAGCCAGAAATACGCGCGCTGTTCGTTTTGGGTCACCCCATTGCCGGCGGCGAAGCGCATTCCTAAATTGACCATCGCGGGTGCGTAACCCTGGGTGGCGGAGGCACTCACCCAACGGGCCGCCTGCTCTTCGTCTTTCTTGACACCGTGGCCGCCGGCATACAGGCGGGCCAAGTTGAACTCCGCTTCCGGATGTCCCTTCTGGGCTGCCAATTGGTACCAATACGCAGCCAGTTGATTGTCCTGCGGCATACCATACCCTTCCACGTTAGCCCAATCGGTGGGAGGACCGTCGGATTCCACGGAATTGGCCATCTGCAGCCAGCGGATTGCATCGGCCTCATCCCTCGGCACCCCCCAGCCGCGGGAGTACATCTGTCCCAGCGCAAATTCGGCTTCCGCGTTCCCTTGCTCCGCGGATCTGCGGTACCAGAATGCCGCCTCCGTGAGGTCGCGCCGCACGCCCAACCCCTGGGCATACAGAATCCCTAAATCGAATTGCGCCTCGGCCTGTCCGGCGTCGGCCGCCGCCTTCCACTCCTTATAGGCTCTCTGATAATCCTTGCTCTTGAATGCCGCCAATCCCGCCGGCGTGTCGGCAAACACGGGCATCGCAGCCAGGGTCAACACACCCAAACCAACCATCCGTAGAGTTGTGGAGAAGTATTTCATACTGCCTCCTTTCTGATTCAAGTTGTATCACGATGCCGGGCCTCCTGGCGTAACCTATCGGGAAGGGGTGAGAGGAAGCAGGGGAATATTGAACGGCGCCGTTGGCTTTGGCGTATTCTAGTACGGAGCAAATTCATGTTTTGTGATCGCTGTGGAACGCAAATAGCCGAAGGCCAGCAATTCTGTTCCAATTGCGGGCAAACCGTGGTCGGGTCCCCGGCGGCCCCATTCGGAGGGCCGGTCCCCGTGTGGACGCCGCCCACCAACGTGCAGGTGTCCGCCGGACACTGGCTGGGAGCCGGCTGGGACCTGGTGAAGGCGGACATGGGCACCTACGCTTTGGCCACTCTGATCTTTTTCGTCCTCAACGGCGTGCCCCTGATTCAAGGCGCGCTCATCGCCGGATTCCACATCTACACAATCAAGAAAATTGCCGGCCAGCGAGCCGAGTTCGCGGATCTCTTCAAGGGTTTCAACTTCTTTATTCCCACGCTGGTGGCGTCTCTCCTCATCGGCGTGTTCACATTCGCCGGCACGCTCCTGTGCATCATTCCCGGGCTGGTGGTGGCCGCCTCGCTGAAATTCACCTACCTGTTCATCGTCGATAAACGGATGGACTTCTGGCCGGCCATGCAGGCCAGCCACGCCATCGTCAAGCAGGATTATTTCGGCTTCACCATGTTCCTGGTCCTGGCGTTCCTGGTGAATGTGCTGGGCCTGTTGTGCCTGGTGGTCGGGCTGCTGGTGACCATCCCGATGAGCATTGCGGCGATTACCGTGGCCTACAAAGAGCTTGTCGGCTTTGAGCCGCAGACCAGCGCGCTGTAGCATGTCGCGGGCGTTTGGCCTTCGGCTGGCGGGCGCGGCTCTTCTGCTCAGCATCTTGTGGTGGGTTTCGCCGCCGGCGGAGCCCGCCTTCCGCGCCTGCCCGTTCTACTGGCTCACCGGCAAAGCCTGCCCGCTGTGCGGACTCACACGTGGGCTCTGTGCCCTGGCCAAAGGTCACTGGACCCAGGCGCAGCATTTCAATGCCCTGACCCCGGTGGCGTTTGTCCTGCTTTTCTCTCTGTTCTGGAAAACGTCCTGGCGTCCGCGATTGTGGAATTGCGGCCTCGCCGCATTCGCCGTCTACGGAATCTTCCGCGTATTACCTTAAGACTTCCGCAGGACGAACGGTGGTGCCGCCGCGCGTCAGGGTGAAATGCAGCATCCACTCGCTGGCAAGGTTGTTGCCCTGGGACGTCGGCGGCCGGAATTCCCAACGGCGCGAGGCTTCCAGGGTAAGTTTCGCCAGGTACTTGCTCGGACCCGCGGATTCCAGCCTGGCGCTCACCACGCGCCCCGATGCATCCACCGCCGCGCGCACGCTCACCTTCACCGATCCGCGGATCGTGCTTCTGGCCTGCCGGGATATGTCGGGCAAGACTTCGCGAACGACCTGCCCTCGCGTGGGACTCTCGACGGCCTTCGGCGGCGCAGGTCGCAGGGGAGGCTGTTTCACCGGATCCGGCGCTACCACTTTCGGCGGCTCTTTTGCCGCGGGTCCACCGGACTTTCGCAGAATTCCCGCCCCGATGACGACGGCGCCCAGGGCCAGGACCACGGCAGCCGCGGTCGCCGGCACGTTGCGCCGCTGGTGCGCAACAGGTTCGGGAATCGCTTCATGGCGCGGCGCCGGCGGCGTTCCATGGAGCCTCGCGGCAACCTCGGCGACGGAGGGACGCCGGGCGGGATCCGGGTCCAGGCAGCCGCGTGCCAGGGCCGCAAATTCGGCGGGCAAAATTTCCGGCAATACCAGTTCGAGCCCCGCATATCGCGGCGATTGCTGCGTCAGGGCCTGTACCAGCGTCATCCCCAGGTCTCGCACGTCGTCGGCCGGCGAGTGGCCTTCCAGCGGGCCGCTCGCGCCATCGCTCGCCAGCTTCACCTGCTCGCCCACCGCCATGATGTTGTCGGGCTTGATATGGCCGTGCACCAGGCCTTCGCTGTGAAGATACGCCAGCGCCTCCAGAACGGGCCCCAGCATTTCGCGGGCCTCCGCCACACTCAGCGGCCGTTCCTGAAGCACGCCGGCCAGGCTCTCCTCACCATACTCCATCACTACGTAGAGCAGTCCGTCGCTTTCCGGCCGGCAGACTCCGCCGTCAAACAGGCGGATCAAATGCGGATGCGACAGCCGCGCGGCGCGCTCCCACCGCGAGAGCTGGCCTTCGACGTTCTCAGGATCCGTCGCAACCAGTTTGATGGTGGCATTTTCGGTGAAGAATGCCGCGGATTGCTCCCCACTCCCCAGGAACCGCTCCAAAGGGTACTGCTCGTTGATAGTCCGGCCTTCCCAATCTTTCCAGGAGCTCGACAATATCCCAAACCTCAGGACTATTTTAGCGTTCCCGATTCGGAGCCGCTGTGTTACAAAGCCCGCGAAGTCACATGTTTTGTGACACCGGGGTACTGGCGAGGCCTTCGACTTCAAACCAGCAAGCGACGGCAATGTGAGGACGGGTTCGCGCGCGCGAAAGTCCGCAGTACACTGGGAGCAGCACTGTTGATGAAAGGACCTGAATATGACAAAACTCGAATTCTACTCGGCAGTTATTCCCAATAAGCCGGGTAAGGGGGCACAATTGCTGAGCGCCTTCCAGGAAGCCGGCGTAAACTTTGTCGCCATTTGGGGCTATCCGACCGGTAAGAGCAAGGCCCGGATCGATCTGGCTCCGGAAGACGCAGCGGCCTTCAAAAAGGCGGCCAAGCGGCTCAAGATCGAGATCGGCAAGAAGCAGACGGCATTCCACGTTACCGGTGAAGACCACCCGGGCGCGGTCGCCGAGGCGCTGGTGAAACTGGCGGCGAAAAAGATCGACGTCTATGCCGTGCAGGCCCTCTGCGCGGGCAACGGCCGTTTCGGCGCGCTGATTCAGGTTGGCCAGGACGCTGTGAAGAAGGCCGCGAAAGCCCTGGCGTGACGGCGTGACGGCGGTGGCGCGCGGAAGCCGCCGGTGATACGCTCTCTAGGAATGCCACGCCGCTTCGCGCTCCGCTTCGCGCTCCTCTTCACCCTCTTCACGGGCCTTTTGTGCGCGCTCCCTGTCTTCAACGTGAAGGACTACGGCGCCACCGGCCGCAAAACCGGACAACGCCCGGCCCGCTCTGCAGCAGGCCATCGACGCGTGCGGCAAAGCCGGTGGCGGCACGGTCTACGTCCCGCCGGCGAGTACACCTCCGGCCAGCTTCATCTGCGCTCCGGAGTGCGGCTCTACCTCGAGGCCGGCGCGACGCTGTTCGCTTCGCTCGACGGCAGGCAGTTCGACCCGGCGCCGAAATCCGCGCTGATCTACGGCGAAGACCTGCACGACATCGCGCTCGAAGGCCGCGGCACGCTGGACGGGCAGGCCACCTACGAGTGGCGTCTCAACACCATTCACCGACTACTACATCCTGCCCAACCAGCGCCTGATGGAAGCCACCGGCAAGCCGCTGATGCGCTCGTTTCCGCATCGGCTTCCCCAAAGAGAACGATCTATCCGCGCATGGTGCTGCTGCTGCGCTGCAACGATGTGCGCATCACCGGCCTGAAATTCCTGCGCTCGCGCAGTTGGACCATCAACCCGTATGCCTGCAAGCGCCTGGTGATCGACGGCGTCTACATCTACTCCAGCCAGAAGGAGGCGCGTGTGGGCCGATGGCATCGATCCCGACGGCTGCCAGGACGTGCGCATCTCCAACTCCACCATCGAAACCGGCGACGACGCGCTGGTCTTCTACTCGGCCGATATCTGGGGGCCCGCGCTGCCGACCGAAAACGTGACGGTGACCAACTGCCGGCTGTCGTCGGCATCCAGCGCGATCAAGTTCTGCGATGGCAACTCCAACGCGATCCGGCGCGTCACCATCGACAACGTCGTCATCACCAATTCCAATCGCGGTATGGCGTTCATGGTGTTCGATGGCGGCATCGTGGAAGACGTGGTGATCTCCAACCTCACCATCGACACCCGCCGCTTCGACTGGTTCTGGTGGGGCGATGGCGATCCGATTCACTTCAACATCAAGCGCCGCAGCGAAGTGGACGGCACGAAGCGCGACAATGAGCCGGCCCGCCGGCAGTGATTCGCAACGTGATCCATCCAGAACGTGATTGCGCACGGCACCGGAACTTCGGTGCATCAACGGCCATCCCGATAGCTGGCTGGAGGGCATCAGGCTGGACAACGTCAAGCTGTTCGTCTCCTCCGACCCGCACGCGCCTTACGAACACACGGCTACGGCGTTGACGGTTCGCCAGGCGCGCGGACTGCGCATGAGCAACGTCGAGATCGGCTGGGAGAAGCCGGCGGCGTCCACCTGGCGGAACGGCCTGAGCCTGGAGCAGGTGCGGGATGCCATTCTGGACGGCGTGGAGGTGCATCCGCCGCCAGGCTCCAAAGCGCCGCCCATCGTTTCCACCGACGCTCAATATGTTGTGCGTCCGCGGTGAGGAGCCGCGGCGGAAATCGGGCTATCATCAAGCATGAAGCTGCCTCCTTTCCTGTTGGACCAATGGCTGGAACAGAAGTTCTCCGCGAATCCACCGATCGAGTTCGACCTGGGATCCAGCACCGGCCCGGTCTGGACACTGCGGGAACTGCTCTCACTGGGCGGGGACGTCGAACATTTGCTGGAAACCCGGCTGTTCTACACGCCTCCCGCCGGCACGACGGAACTCCGCGAGGAACTGGCGCGCATGGAAGGCGCCGATCCGGATCACGTGCTGGTAATGACCGGCGCCGCCGAAGCGCTCCTGATCCTGCTGCATCTTGCCGCCGAACCGGGAGCCAACGTGGTGCTGCCCAACCCGGGATTTCCGACGAATGCGGCAGTCGCCCAATCCCTGGGGCTGGAGACCCGCTTCTATACCCTGCGGGCGAGCGACAACTTTCAGGTCGATCCGGATGAGATCCGCAAGCTGGTCGATGCCGCCACCCGGCTGGTTCTGGTCAATTCGCCGCACAATCCGACGGGCTCGGTGCTGAGCGAAGGCGATATGGAAGGCCTGCACGATTTCTGCGCGGAGCGAGGCGTGCCGTTCGTGTGCGACCAGGTGTACCATCCCATCTATCACGGCCCGGCGAAGCGCTCCGCGGCGCAGCTGGCGCATGCCACGGTGCTGGGCGATTTTTCGAAAGCGCTGTGCCTGAGCGGTCTGCGAATCGGATGGATGATTGAGCCCGATGCGCGCCGCCGCAAGGAGTATCTGAACGCCCGCAGCTACTTTACCGTTTCCAGCACGGTGCTGGGCGAGCGCCTGGCCGCCCTGGCTGTGCGGCACCGCGAGGCGATCTACAGCCGGACCCGGCGCACCACGGCGGCCAGCCTTCGCCTGCTCGACCGGCTGTTCGCGGAGCATCAGGATGTGCTTCGCTGGGTGCGCCCCGAGGGCGGTATGACGGCCTTTCCGTGGCTTGCGAACGGCATGGACGGGCGCGATTTCTGCCGGCGCCTGGCGCAACACGGGGTCCTACTGGCTCCCGGAGACTGCTTCGGCATGGCCTCTCATTTCCGCCTCGGCTTCGCGGCGAGCGGGGAAGGCTTTGCGCAGGGAATCGAAAGGATGGCAGAGGTTCTACAGCAGGCGGCTCAGGCGGCGGGTTCTTAGCGCGCGGCCTCGAACGAAACGTCTCCAAAATAGCTTTCGGCGGAACCGCCGGTGTGCTGCGTATTGATCTGAAGGCGGATGCCTTTGACGTTCGAGGGCGGCCGGTTGTAGGCCATTTCATAATCCCGCGCCAGGTTATGCGATTCCGGAGTCCACTGATTCAGGGCCGCGGCGCCGGACTGGCACACCATCGCGAAGATATGGAGAAGCGGTATGGAACTGGCGGACTGAAATGTGCCCTTGGGGGCCGACGTGTCCCAGATGTAACTGAGGACGCGATGGTCCGCGAAGACCACGAGCACCTGGGCCGCCTGATCGTCGGTGGAGAGCCGACGGAAATCGCCGCCCGCCGGAAGCTGGCTCACTTTCCAGTTCCAGGTGAGCAGCGGGTAGCGGTTGACGTCGATATCCACGGCGCGCTCGATGGCGAACGACGACCGGGAGCTCTTGAATCGCAGGACACGGCTTTCGCCCTCGGAAATCACGGTCAGATCCGGGGCGCCCCGGTTCACCTTGAGCTGCCACCCGGCCGGTAGGCGTTCCGCCGCGGCGGCGGAGGGGCTCAGCATTACCAGCGCCATCGGCACCGGAAGGCTCGACCGGCGCGCTTCCGAGGCCCCCAGCCGCTAATGCGAGTCCTACCAGTATTTTGGCGATTTTCATTTTGGTCTTCCCTCCGGCGCGCGAGCCCTGCTGGGTTGGTCAGGGCATTCGGTCGTTCCACTCCCGCCCTATGCAACTGGGATTGAAACCAATGGACTTGTGCGCTGCGCGATCGTCCGTGCCCGATGGATTCTGCCGTCATTTGGGCAGGAGTTCAAAAAACCGGCAGGGCGCGACCATCCTCGCCCGGTCAGAAAGATCGGCGTTCATCCGTGTTCATCCGCGGCCTGAATCGGTCCAAT
>CAVVLD010000103.1:0-21251 GCA_963748795.1 uncultured Solibacteraceae bacterium | reverse complement strand
ATTGGGACCACCTGGACGCCGGCAAGCCCGCGCCTCCGAGCTCGAATCGCACAGCCCCCGCGGGTGGACAATAAGCAGGGGCAATAAAACGAGGAGTTGGGGTGGGGGTTGGGGATAGGGGATGAGCCCCCGACCGCTCCGACTCGGACGGCGAGCGAAGCGAGCCACAGCCCAACCCCCGCCTCACTGGTAACGCAGGGCTTCCGTGGGGGCCGTTGTGGACGCGCGCCGCGCCGGCACGTACGTCGCGATTACTGCCACCAGCGTTAGTATCACCGCCACTCCTCCGAATGCCAGCGGGTCGCTGGTTTTGATCCCAAAGAGCAGACTGGCCAGCACCTTCGTCGCGCCGTACGATGCCACCAGACCCACCGCCACCCCGATTCCCGCCAGTTTCATTCCTTGCAGCAGCATCAGGCGCAGCATGTCGCCGCGCCCTGGCGCCGAGGGCCATGCGGATCCCGATCTCCTGCGTGCGCTGCTCTACCGAGTAGGCCATCAGGCCGTACACACCGATGGCCGCCAGCAGCAGCGCGATGCCCGCGAAAATGCCGAGCAGCGTCATGTTGAAGCTCTGGCGCGCCACCGAAGCGCCGACCACCGTTCCATGGTGCGCATGCTGCCGATGGTGAGGTCCGCGTCCACGGCGTGAATCTCCCGCTCCACCGCGGTGCGGAAGCCATCGGATCCTGGGTGCGCGACTGGCCCACGAGAGCGGAAACGCCGATTGGTCAGGTGCCATCAGCCCTTCCGGCAGACTGCGCTGGCGGGAACGTACATCACCCCCACTTCGCCATCGTGACCCCGGTCTCACGCACATTGCCGACCACCCCGACGATCTGTCGCGGCGGGTCGTCGAACTCGGTGCCCAGGCCCTTGCCGATGACGATCACCTGCCCGACGGGATCCTGTTTGGCCAATACTGCGCGGCCATCGTCTGATTGATGATCACCACGGGCGAGGCGTTGCCGGTGTCGGTTTCGGCGAAGGCGCGGCCGCGCACCACCGGAATGTGAAGGTCTGGAAGTAATGCGCCGAAACGAAGCGCCACTGTTCGTCGCCGTCATATCTTCCCCTGCTTTGGGAGTGCGCCCGACGACGTTAAACGGCAAATCGGCGCCGCCGTTGCCGGAAGCGGGCAGCATGATCGTCAGCGTGGCCGATTCCACGCCGGGCAGGCCTTCCAGCCGGCGCACGGCCTGCGCGCCGAAGTGCTCGATTTTGCGCCGTGGTATCGTAGCCCGCGCCGCCCAGGCGATGGTCGAACGTGAGCACGTGGCGCGGATCGATTCCCGGCTGCGCCGCGCGGAGCCCCATGAAGGTAGCGGATCAGCAGTGTCGCGCCGAAGAGCAGCACCAGCGCCAGCGCGACCTCCGTCACCACCAGAATCGAGCGCGTGCGGTTGGTGCGCCGCCGGTGCCGGAACGGCCGCTGGTCTCCTTGAGCCTGGAGGCGAGGTCGGTGTTCGAAATCTGTAGCGCCGGAAACACGCCGAACAGAATGCCCGTCAGCAGCGCCAACCCGATGGTGAAGACGGCCACGCGCCAGTCCAGCGGAGGCGCCACGGCTGTAGAGCCATCCGGCCCGGTGAGCCGCGGGATGTTGCCCGGGCAGCCAGCAGCAGCAGCACGCGCACGCCCCACACGCCCAGCACGAATCCCGAGCAGCGCCGCCCAGGGCCGCCAGCAGCACGCTCTCCGTGAGTAACTGCCGCACCACGCGCCAGCGGCCGGCGCCGATGGCCGCGCGAATCGCCATCTCCCGCTGCCGCCCCGCCGCCCGCGCCAGCAGCAGATTGGCCACGTTGGCGCACGCGATCAGCAGCACGAATCCCACCGCGCCCAGCAGAACCAGCAGCGCCGTCCGCACATTCCCCACAACGGCGTCCCGCATCGGTATCGCGGTGGCCGATTCGTTCGGGTCCACCAGTTTTGGATTGGCCAACCGGTACCGTTCCGCCAGCACTTTCATTTCCGCCTGCGCCGCCGCCAGGGTGACACCCGGCTTGAGCCGCGCCGCGGCGGATAGATAGTGCCCCTGGTTGGTGCTGTCAGGGTCCGCCTGAAGCGGGATCCATATGTCGGCCGGAGGGTCTGAAGCGAACCCCTTGGGAAGTATGCCCACCACTGTGTACGGCGCCCCGTTCAGTTGAATCGCGCGCCCCACAAGCTGCGGATCTCCGGCGAAGCGTGTCTGCCAGAGGCCGTAGGCAACAACGGCCAGCGCCGGTCCATGGGGCACGTCCTCTTTCGCGGAATACACGCGGCCGCGTGCGGCATTCACTCCGAATACCGGGAAAAATCCGCTCGACACGGTGAGTACTTTCACCTGTTGAGGCCGGTCGCCGCCGCCCAGATTCATCCCCGGCGCGTTCTGCCCGTACAGGGTCATGCTCTCGAATACGTGGTTGTGGGTCCATGCCATGTATTTGGGAATGGAGTTCGCTCCCTGCGGACCGGTCGGGTACATCCGCTGCAGCTTCACAATGCGGTCCGCCTCCCGGTAAGGCAGCGGCTGCAACAGGACCGCGTTGACTACCGTAAAGATCGCCGTGTTGGCGCCAATTCCCAACGCCAGGGCGGCCACCGCAATCGCCGCGAACGTGGGATTCTTCAGAAGCATGCGCCAGGCATAGCGCAGGTCGTCAGCCAGTGTCCCCATGTCAGAAACAACGCGCCGGCGGCCTGCTGTGTTCCGAGAATTCACTCGGGCCCGGGAAGGGCGCCGCCCTCACCGCCGCGTGGCCGGCTGCGCCACAAACGTAGCCGCATCCTTGGCCGCTTTGGTCTCGACGCCCGGCTTTCTGCAGGAAGCCGAGATCGCGGAACCAGTCGATGAACCGGAACTGCCACGTGCCGTAGGGCGTGTCGTTGCGATCGGTCAGCCCGCCCGACATGCTGGCGCCGTCCGGCAGCGGATCGCCCGGATGGCGGCCGTTCGCCGTAGATGTGCATCTCGAGGTTCGGGATGCGCGCCCGGAGCATCGCCGCGAAATACTCGTCGGCCCAGACCGCGTGCACGGCATCGTCGACCCGCCGCGCACGTGATGAACGACGGCGGCGCGTCATCCGGGATCGACGCCTGTGCGCTTGCCGCGCGAACGGCGACGGCCCGGGGTAGACGAGCCCGACGAAATCCGGGCGCGAGCTGATCCTGCGCCAGCGGATTGCCCGGCATCGTCGTTCTTTTTGTCGAAATCGCGATACAGATCGCCGCGGGCGCCGCCAGCTCGGCGCCGGCCGAGAATCCCATCACGCCGATCTTGTTCGGGATCGATCCCCCAGTCCTTGCGCGTAGGCCCGGACCATGCGGATCGCCTGCTGCATGTCGTAGACTTCGTCGGTCTGCGGGTCGTAGCCGTCGCGGCGCAGGCGATTGCGCAGGATCACGGTGTTGACGCCGTAGTTGTAGAAGAACGGCACGAAGTCGGCCGCCTCTCCGCCCGACGTTCAGCGTGTTGTGTCCGCCGCCCGCCGCGAGAATGACCGCCGCGCCCGTGTTGATGCCGCCCTGCACCGGGTGCACCTCGATCGACGGATTGTGGATGTTGACGATGCTGGTGATGCGCCCGGGCACGCCGCCGGCTCATGGTGTACGTCTCCGGCTCACTGACGCGGTCCGCCTTGAGGAGCGGCGAACCCGGCGGAAACATCGGCACGACGATGCCGCCGGGCAGGATGGGCTGCGGCGCATACGGCGCGTCGGTCGCAGGCCCGGGTTTGGGCACATCAAGCGGAGCGGGAAGCGGGGGCAGTGGAGGGCGCGCGGGTTCCTGTGCGCACGCGCATACCAGGCCCAGCGCCGTCAGGAACAACACGGCTTTCGGGACGGAGGATAAAGGTCTCATCGTCTCAAAACTATATCACCCGCGGGATGCGCTCCTTCGGTAGGTATGCGCCGCTTCAGCAGATCCCTGGTGGTTCTAAGTAAAATCCGGTAATTCCGGCCCGTGGCTTCAGGGCATTCCCGCAGTTTATGAGTACCCCTATGTTGTTGGATCTATAGGATTTCGACCTTCCGTGAGACATCATGAAGTTTACAAGCATGAATGGTCCCAATCCAATCAATTGTCCCCGGCTGTCCGTCGTGATCATCCTGGCGCTGATGACTTTGGTTAGCATCCCTTTGTATGCCGACAGTTATTCTTTCTATCTGGGTCCCCAACCGAATCCCATTCCGGCGGCCAACGGCGAGGCCGTTGGTCCCTACCCTGGAAAACTCACCGACACCACCACCCATACCACCGTCTCCACGGATCCTTTTATGTGCCTGGATGGCAATATCACGACCGATTGGGGCTCGACGTTAACGGATGGAACCATATCCGCGCCGGTGGGACAAGCGGAAGATGAAGCGGCTTTCCTCGCTTCGCTGCTTTTGTCGAAAGCCAAGGCGTTGGGCGTCACGCCTGATTCCTACGCGCACCCCAATCCCCCCTCGCCCTACACTCCGGCGTACACTGCCTTCATCGATGACTATGCCGCACCCATCACCTTTGCCATCTGGCAAGCGATGGGAACGTTGCCGGTCGGGCCGCTGGAACCGGCGGGAACCCAGGCGTTTGTAAACCAGGCTCAGGCCGAGTACGCCAACGTCTTCAGTAAGCCGTCGAGCCCCTTGTTTGCCGCCGGCCAGGTGTTCCTGTCCAGCGTGATCATCTTCAACCCGAATCCGCCGGGAAGCAATCAGCGCTTCATTACCGCGGTCGATAGCCCCTTCGTGACGAGTACGCCCGAACCCGCTACCCTCGGCTTACTGGCGGGCAGCCTTCTGTTCCTGGGATGTATTTGCCATGCCCGCAAGCGGAATCGTCACTAACTGCGCCCTGGCGGAGAACTTGGAACTCTCCTGAATGAAGCAGCTATGCGTGCACCAGCAGTTCGCCTGGGGGATCGCGTCCACTTCGCGGCGCATTTCCTCCGACTCCAAAGCCCGCCGCACGTCGAAATCGTAGTCGCGCAGATTCCCCACGATGCCGCGCATCTCGCAGGCGCGAAATCGCCCGTTGTGATCGATGACGATGGAGGTTTCGCCCGCCGTACAAGGCATGGGCCACGCCTGCGGCGATTCCAGGCACTGCTCATGCAGGTCGAAGTGAAATCGCAGATTGCCCAGATAGTAAATTCTGGCTAACTGCCGCACCCCCACGGGTAAGTTGGCAAAGAGAGCGTCGGCGTAGTAGCGGTGAAACGGCATCAGGCGGCGATGTAAATCCGCTACCGATTCTTTAGTAAGGTTCTTCAAGGAAGGGTCCGGAGCCTGGCCGCGTATTACTTCGAAGTAATGGCCATCGATTTCGGCCTCTTCTTTCAATCGGACCGCCAGTTGCTCCACCTCCCGGTAATTCTCGCGGGTAATTACCGTGAGCACATTTCGCCGGAGCCGCTTAATGCCGCCGTAGCGCTGCGCCGCCTTGTGAATCGTCCCCAACGTGCGGACGAAGTTCTGGGGAACGCCGCGGATCGAATCGTGAGTCTTCTCCAGGCCGTCCAACGAGAAGTTCAGGTCGATCGAAGTCTCCGGACACAACTCCAGCATCCGGTCCATCGTGGGAAAGATCTTCTCCGGCAGCAGGCCGTTGGTCGGCAGGTTTACATTGCGTACGCCGTTGCGCCGCACGAACGTGGCGACAATCTCAGCCAGGTCCGGCCGCAAAAAAGGTTCCCCTCCGGAGAGCCACAACTTACGAAACGGCGGTGAGGTCTGCGAGATACGTTCGAGTTCTTCCGTTGTCAGATCGTCTTTGCTATTCAGCTTGTCGAAATAAAAGCAGGTACGGCACAGCGAATTGCACCGGGATGTGACGAACAGGAAGAGGGAGTTGAACTCGCGTTTTCGCACCCGGTCGTGCAAGATTGGCAAATACCCGCGCATCCCGCTCATGAAACCATTGAATCACATGCTCGAGTATCGATCAATTCTTTGGCACCTGAATTGCCCATACATATGTGGAAAGGTAGTGACGATGCCGTTTATCTATATCGCGGTCGCCGTGATCCTTGTGGTGGCCATCGCGCGGCTTGCCAATAGTTACATACCCATGCCGGGCGGCGCCAAAGCAGTCATAAACATCGTTCTGACGCTGATTGTCGTAGGAATGGTGCTGTGGCTCATCAACACGTATATTCCGATGGCCGGCTCCATAAAGGCGCTGCTGAACCTGGTAGTCTTCGTGGCGGCCTGCGTGGGCGTGCTGCAGGCGCTGGGACTGTGGGCTTCCACGCTCAGGCTGTGGCACAACCTCTGGAATCACGCTGCCGGCCCGGGGCAACCCGGCAAGTAGTCGTCCGTACTAATGCTTGCTGAACATCTCGCGCACGTCCTTCCGTAAGCCGGCCTGACTGTCAGTACGGCTGTAAAACATGTGGCCGCCCGGATATTCGTGAACCGCGACGCGCGTGGCATCCCCCATCACCGGCATCTGGTCCACGGTAAGTACCGAGCCCATGAACGGGCACGACAGGTCGTTCCAGCCGTGCGCAATCAACACGCGCAGTTTCGGATCCGCCGCCACGGCCTGCCGCAAGTCCGGAACCGCTCCGGCGTGCAGCGAGCGGCTGTCGCGGTCCCACTGGGAGGCCACGTCGTAACTGAGCGCGTTGTATCGCGCGTCGGTCTTCCAGCCGACCACGCGCGTTACGAAATCCACCATCGCGGTCGTCGTCGGTGCGATGATGCTCTCGAGAATCGGGTCGTTCGTGCGCTGCTCGGGGGCGAACGGGTAGGGATCGTACGCCGTTACATTGGAATCGTATACGCTGCCGATTTTGCCCTGCTCGCGGAACACCTCGCGAAGGTAGGCGCCAATCTCCAGGCGGCCGCCGGCCCGGCGCACAAATTCCGGTTCCAGGCCGGTCATCTGGGTGACCCGCTCCACGATGCGCGGCGTCGCCTTCGGGTCGCTCCGCCCCTTCAGCAGGTCCGTGGCATACTCGCCGCGAGTGTAGGCAATCACCTGCGCCATGGCTTCGGGAGTCAGTTTGTGCTCGCGTTCCAGATGCGCGGCGGCAATAGAGGGTAGCGTCATCATCCATGGAATCGGAGACATATCGGCATTCTCATCCTGCGCCGGATTCAGATACGGCGAAACCAACACCACGCCATTCATGGCCACGCCGAGCGTGGACTGGAGGTAGTGCGTGATCCGGGGTCCCCGATAACCTCCGTAGCTCTCGCCCACCAGGTACTTCCGCGAGGCCATGCGTCCGTTCTTCACCAGCCAGTCGTAGACGATGCGCGAAAGGTAATGGATATCGTTCTCGGTTGTGTAGAACTGCTTCTTGGTCTCGTCCGCCGAGACCAGCGACCGGCTGTACCCGGTGCCGATGGGGTCGATAAAGACCAGGTCGGTGAAGTCCAGCCACGTCCCCGGGTTGTCGGTCAACGTCGCCGGATCGGACGGGCTGTCGCCCTGGTCGCCGAACTTCACGTGCTTCGGCCCGATGGCGCCAAGATTCAGATACACCGACGCGGCACCCGGGCCGCCGTTGAAGGCAAACGTTACCGCGCGGTCCGCGCCGCTCATCACATAGGAGGTGTATACCACCTCGCCGCTCTTCTTACCGTCCTTGTCAAAAACCGGCAGGGAGCCCACCGTGACCGTGTAATTCAGCGTCCTGCCTTCCAGTTGAATGCTCTGTGACACGTGCGCGTCGGCCGGCAAGGGCGGTTCCTTCTCGGCCGCGGGCTTCTCCTTATCCTTCGCATCGGCCGCCGGCGGAGGAAGCGGCGGCTTGGCTTCCTGGGCAGGGGCCTGAAAAGTGGCAAGGGCCATCAACAGCACACCGGTATTCGTGCGCAGACTGCAAAAGGTGCTCATGTGGTTACGATAGCGTAACCGCTAGGCGAAATCGTTGCTGCTCGTGACGGAGAGCTGACCGGAACGCTTCACGAAAAGGGCCGGCCCTTGACAGATTCTTTCCAAGGAAAGTATACTGGTTTCCATGGAAACTATATTGCGGCGGCAGCCGCGCCGCGACAACAGCCGGCGCCGGACCTCGAGTCTCACCTTGGCTACTGGCTGCGCCGCGTTTCCAATCACGTCTCGGGCTCGTTCGCCAGGGCTTTGCAGGCGAAGCACACTTCCGTGGCCGAGTGGGTTGTGCTGTGCCGCATCCAGGAACGGCCGGGGATCACCCCGGGAGATCTCGCAGCAGCCCTGGATCTGACCCGCGGAGCCGTCTCCAAAATCATCGACAAACTGGAAGCCAAGGACTGGGTCGCGCGCTCGACCAAACCGGAGGATAGCCGCGTCCAGTTGCTTTCCCTGACGCGTTCGGGCAGCCGCGTCCTTCCCCGCCTCGCGGAGATCGCCGACCGGAACGATCGGGAGTTCTTCGATGGCCTGGATGCCGGCGAACGGGCCACTCTGCGCCGCCTGCTTGGCAAACTGGCCGAGTTTCACCGGATCAGGGACGTGCCGACCGAATAATCCCCCGAACACACGAAGGAGAATCTTCTATGAGTAAAGCGATCGATACCTTAGAGACGGCCCGGAAACGGGCGATGGCAATCCGGCCTAAAGTCGGAGGCTTTCCCTACCTCGCCGAGACCTTGCGGCAAGCGGGGGTGACTCGGAATGTCTGGTTTCTACCCGCATGCCAGAGCCTTTTCCTGACCAACGACGGGCCAGTCGTGACCCAGGGCACGCCATTAGTGGCCGGCACGGTGGACGTGCCGCCATTCAACCGCGACGCGCTGATTTCCGCATTGCGAACGGATCAGGCGGGAGAAAGCACATTTCCGGAATTCCTGGCGGCTTCGTGGCGCGCCGGCGTTGTCCGGTACGATGTCGATTTCGCGGCGCGCACGGTGGCGTATTACGGCTGCCATGGAGAGGAATACGTCGAGGCCTATCCCCTTGTCGAGGTCCCTTCATAGCGGAGCTTTGCCCAGCGAGACGACCCGCCGCGCTCCCTGCCCGGAGTATCCCTGTTTCAGGCCGCGGCCGCGCAGTGCCTGGCGGGACGCTATGATCGTTGCACCCGCTATCCGTTCAGGCAGATAATTCTGTCAGTACCTCGGATGCATGAGGAGGGTGGATCGATGAGCAAGATCACACTGAAGGTGAACGGCCGTACGCACACACGTGGATGTCGATCCGGCCACGCCGCTGCTCTATATCCTGCGCAACGACCTCGGCCTGCAGGGCCCCGGTTCGGATGCGGACTGGGCCAGTGCGGCGCCTGCACCGTGATCATCAACGGCGCGGCGGTGCGTTCCTGCATCCTGCCCGCGTCGTCAGTCAAGGCGCGAAATCACCACGCTCGAAGGGCTCGCGTCGAACGGCAAGCTGCACCCGCTGCAGCAGGCCTGGATCGACGAGCAGGTGCCGCAATGCGGATTCTGCCAGAACGGACAGATCCTGACCGCGAAGGCGATGCTCGACAAGAATCCGCATCCGACCGACGCGCAGATCCGCGAGGCCATGAACGGAACGCTGTGCCGCTGCATGACGTACTACCGCGTTCAGGCGGCCATCAAGCGCGCGGCCAAGACGATCGCCGATGCCTCGCCCGCTTCGCGGGAAGGAGGTGGTGGCATGAGCACCTCTACGCAGAATTCCGAAACAGATCGAAGATCGTCCTCGTGACGCACCGCCGGGGCTTCCTGCAGAAGCGCGGGACTGCTCGCGGTGAGCTTCGCGCGGCGCTTCGGAGGCGAGCGCGCAGAGCATGGCCGCGCGCTGCAGGGACCAGGCCCCTATCCCGATCCCGATTTCCACCAGCTCGACTCGTGGATCGTCATTCACCAGAACAACACGGCCACGTTCTACGTCGGCAAGACCGACCTCGGCCAGGGCACCGGCACGGCTTCCGCCAGTTGATGTCCGACGAGCTCGACATCGCCTTCGACAAGACCACCTGCATCATGGGCAGCACCGACATCACCGTCGATCAGGGCGGCTCGGGCGGCTCCGACCGCGATGGAGACGCGATTCGCTGGCCGATGCGCCGCGTCGCCGCCGAAGCGCGCCGCGTGCTGCTCGAAATGGCGTCGACGCGCCTGGGAGTGCCGGTCGATCAGCTCGCGGTCAGCGACGCGCGTCATCACCGTGAAAGCCGACCCGTCGAAGCGCGTCACCTACGGCGAGCTGATCGGCGGAAAGAAATTCAACGTCACGCTGACCGGCGCCAACATCAACGCGATCACCGGCCAGGCCAAATCAAGACGGTGCAGGAGCTCAAATACGCCGGCCAGTCGCCGCAGCGCGACGACATTCCCGCCAAAGTGGACGGCTCGCTGAAGTGGGCCGTCGACGTCAAGCTGCCGGGCATGGTTCACGCGCGCAACGTGAAGCCGCCGTTCGCCGGCGCGAAGCTTACGGGCATCGACGAATCGTCGGTCGAAGAACCTGCCGGGCTTCGTCAAGGTGGTGCAGCAAAGGCAACTACGTCGCCGTGGTGTGCGAGCGCGAAGAGCAGGCCATCCGCGCCGCCCGCCAGCTCAAGGCGACCTGGGAGAAGCCGGCGACCGCGCCGTTCCCGGCGTCCGACGATCTCTTCAACTACATGCGCAGCGGCAACGCCGACGTCGGCCTCGGCAGGCCCGATCGTCGCGGGAGATCCCGACGCGGCATTTCGCGAGCGCGGCAAAGATCATCGAGGCCGAGTACGAGGTGCCGTTCCAGGGACACACCGCGTTCGCCGGCGCGCACGCCATGGCCGATCCCGTCGAACGGTCAGATGACGATCTACTCGAACGACATGAAGTCGTACGGCATGCGGAACGGCGTCGCGACGTTCCTCGGCATGCCGCGCGAGCAGGTGCGCGTCGTCTGGATGCAGGGCCCGCAGGGCTACGGCCGCACCGCGGCCGACGACGCCGGCTTCGAGGCGGCCTGGATCGCCCAGCGAGCTCGGCCGGCCGGTGCGCATGCAGTGGATGCGCGACGAGGAGACGGCGTGGGACACCAAGGGCCCGGCGTTCCTGGTGAAGATGCGCGGCGGCTCTCGACGCGCAGGGCAAGTCTGATGGCGCTACGACTACGACGCGCGCGCCTGCGACCACAACCACCTCGGCTACAACGAGCCCGACACCGTGCTGATCGCGCAGCTGATGGGCCGAGGCGGCAAGGCCAGCCCGGCCGCGGCAGCGCCTCGATGCCGTCGGACATGTACGCGATTCCGAATCGCCGGATGACGGCGATGTGGTCGGCCTGCCGCTGCGTGTGGGAGACGCCGCTGCGCACCGGCAACCTGCGCGACCCCAACGGTCCGCAGGTCGACCTTCGCGTCCGAGTCGTTCATCGACGAAGCTGGCCGTGGCGGCGAAGGCCGATCCGCTGGAGTTCCGCATGAAGCTGCTCACGGCCGGCACGGACGATGACACCGGGTTCCGGCGCGCGCGGTCGATTGCGGTGCTCAAGGCCGCCGCGGAGACGTACGGCTGGGACGCGCGGCCGTCGCCCAAGCCGCTCGGCACCGGAGACATCCTCACCGGTCGCGGCATCGCCTACTCCTTCCGCAGCCAGACCGTCGTGGCGCAGATCGCCGAAGTCGAAGTGAATCGCCAGACCGGCCACGTCTGGGCGAAGCGCCTGGTCTGCGCGCACGACTGCGGCCTGGTGGTCAATCCCGAGGCCCTGCGTCACACGGTCGAATGCGGCATGCTGCACGCGCTGAGCCGCGCGCTCCACGAAGAAGTGCGGTTCGACACCGAGAAGGTGACCAGCGTGGACTGGGTCTCGCATCCGACGCTCACGCCACGCCGACATGCCGGAGCAGATCGACATCGTGCTGGTGAACGGCGATCCGAATCCGAACCGTCCCGACCTGCCGCCCTACGGAGCCGGCGAGACGGCGCTGCAAGCCGATGCTCGCGGCCATCGCCAACGCGATCTACGACGCCACCGGCGTTCGCCTCCGACGGGTGCCGTTCCGCGACGACCGCGTGCTGGCCGCGCTGAAAGCCGCGGGCGTGTGACCGGCCGCCCCGCGGACCGCTTGCCCAGACCTCTCCGCGCTACCATCGAAGAAGATGATTCAGATCCGCTACGACCTGAGCCCTGCCTCTCTGCTGCCGAAACTGCGCCGCCTCTTCGAACTGTCTGCGGCCAAGATCCGGGCCATCGAGAATTCCTGGTCGCCTGCTCAGGGTTCGCCCGTATGCACCGATGGCGGGCGCTACACCAGCCGCGGTTGGACGGAATGGACGCAAGGATTCCAATTCGGCTCCGCCATCCTCCAGTTTGACGCCACCGGGGAGCGCGCCTTTCTGGAGATGGGCCGCGAGCGCACGGTCTCGGTCATGGCGCCGCATCTCACCCACACCGGCGTACACGATCACGGCTTCAACAACATCAGCACCTACGGCAACCTGCTGCGCCTCATGGCGGAGGGCCGGATCCCGGACGACCCCTGGGAACGCCGCTTTTACGAGCTGGCCGTCAAATGCTCGGGCGCCGTGCAAGCCATGCGCTGGTCGCGGACGGCCGATGGCGGCGGCTACATTTATTCCTTCAACGGTCCGCACTCGCTGTTTGTCGATACCGTCCGCACCCTGCGCGCCCTGGTACTGAGCCACCAGTTGGGCCACGTCCTGATGGGCGAAAACGACGTACGCATTTCGCTGCTGGATCGCGCCATGCAGCACGCCGACGCCACCGCGCACTACTCCGTGTACTATGGCGAGGGGCGCGATTCCTACGACGTCCGCGGCCGCGTGGCCCACGAGAGCATCTTCAATCGCCAACGACGGCAATTATCGCTGCCCCAACTCGCAGCAGGGCTATTCGCCGTTCAGCACGTGGACCCGCGGGCTGGCCTGGGCCATGTGCGGATTCTCCGAGCTGCTGGAGTTCACCGGCGGCGACCAAACGTTGGAAAAGGCCGCGCGCGCCACTTGCGACTTTTACATCGAGAACACGCCGCCCGACGGCATCCCCTATTGGGACACCGGCGCGCCGGGCCTGGAAAAACTGGGCGACTGGTGCGGCGCGCCCGCCGACCCGTTCAATCCTCACGAACCCGTGGACAGTTCAGCCGCGGCCATCGGCGCGCAGGGGCTGTTGCGGCTGGGCCACTTCCTGAAGGACGAACGGTATATTCAGTCCGGGCTCACCGTTTGCGACACGCTCTTTGCCGAGCCGTACCTCAGTACGGACGCCGCGCACCAGGGCCTCATTCTTCACTCGGTGTATCACAGACCCAACGGTTGGACAGCGGGAGCCGGCGAGTCCTCCATGTGGGGCGATTATCACGCCCGCGAAGCCGGCCTCTATCTGCTGCGGCTCGCCGAAGGAAAACCCTACCTGAAGTTCTGGTAAGACAGACCTCCTGGTCTGTCCATCTCACCTTATTAGAAACGGAAATCCATTTATCTAAACCGGAAAGTGAGTGCTTTCCCCCTTTTTCTTTATCGCTAACGTTGATAGCATGGCAGCCAGCTTGCTTTATGGTCTTCGCGAGGTTGGTGGCTCTATTATTGTCTCTGTCCCCCGGTGTGTCGGCGCAGATTTATGTGGCCCCCACCGGAAACGACGCCCACCCCGGAACCGAGTCGCAACCCATACGTACCCTGGAGCATGCCCGCGACCTGGTACGCGCGCGCAACCGCGGGATGAGCGCTGACCTCACCGTATACCTGCAGCCCGGCACCTACCGCCTGACCCGTCCCCTGGCTCTTGACGCGCGCGACTCCGGCTCCGGCGGCCACAGCGTGATTTACACCAGCGCTACGCCTTCCGCTTTGCCCGTAATTAGCGGCGGCATCGCCGTCACGGGATGGAAACTGCTGGACCGTGCGCGCAACCTCTGGAGCGCCCCCGCTCCCGCAGGCTTGCGGAACGCGCGCCAGCTTTACATCGATGGCGTCCGCGCCACGCGCACCCGCGGACGTCTCCCGGTCGCCGTCACGCCCGACGATGCCGGCTACACCGCTTCCTCGGATGTCATGGCCGGGTGGCGCAATCCCGCCGGTCTGGAATTCGTCTACACCGGAGGCAATTCCATCTGGAGCGAGCGCGAGGTGGGGCTGGGCGGCTGGACCGAACCTCGCTGCCCGGTAGCGTCCATCCGCGGGACTGCCATCGCCATGGCGCAGCCCTGCTGGGACAACTCCACCCGGCGAATCCTGCTCGGCCCCGGACTCACGCACCGTCAACCTGGTGGGTCCGGCGAGTGTCGGAAAACAACCCGCATACGTGGAGAACGCCTTCGAACTGTTGGGCACGCCGGGACAATTCTATTTCGACCCCGCCGCCCGCACCTTCTACTATGTGCCGCGCCCCGGCGAGGACCTCGCCACAGCCGACGTCGAAGTTCCGCTGCTGGAAACCCTGCTCTCCGCCGAAGGCACCGCCGCGGCGCCCGTCCATGACATCGCTTTCCGGGGCTTGCAGTTTTCTTATGCCGGGTGGCTCGGAGCCTCCAGCCCCGAAGGCTTTTCCGAAATTCAGGCCAACTACACCCTTACCGGGCCGCGCGCCTGGGCCACTCAGGGCCTCTGCAAACTGGCCCCCGGCGGCGACGGCCAGTGCCCCTACGGCGCGTGGACCAAAATGCCGGCCAACGTCAGGCTCCAGTACAGCCAGAGAATTCAGTTCCGCGGCGATGCCTTCCTGCACCTCGGCGCGGCCGGCCTGGACTTGGGCGAGGGCGCGCAAAGCGATTCCGTGGAAGGTTGCGCCTTCACCGATATCTCCGGCAACGGCGTGGAACTCGGCGGCGTCGACAAGCCTCTCGCCGAAGGCGCCGATGTCACCCACGACGATAGCATCCGCAACAACCATATCTGGAACATCGGCGCGGAGTTTCGCGGCGGCATCGGCATCGTGGCCGGCTATGCGCACCACGTCCTGATCGAGCACAACCAGATCGACCACACTCCCTACGCGGCCATCTCCATGGGATGGGGCGGCTGGCCCGACAAAATCAAACAGGCCGGACAGGCCAATTATTCGCAGAACAACATCGTTGCCCACAACCGGATTTTCAACTTCATGCTGGTGCTGGCCGATGGCGGCGGAATCTACACGCAAGGGCTCACCGGCCCCAGCCTGGCCATGGGTGAAAAGGTCACCGGCAACGTGGTCACCGATCAGTTCGGCTCCGGACACGCCATCTACACCGACAACGGCTCCTGCAATATCACCGTATCCGGCAACGTTATTTTCAACACCAACTTCGATAACTGGGGCAGCCGCCACGCCGATTACTACAACGGGCAGGATGGCAAGACGCGCGATCCCCTGGCCATTCTGAACAACTACTGGCAGCAGGGCGATGCCGATTCCGTGAAGGACAATGTTACCGAGCGCGGCAATCGCCTGATCGATACGCTGGCCCAGGCGCCCGCGGCGATTGTGGAAGCCGCGGGCCTGGAGAGGCCATGGCGGCCCCTGCTCGACCGCACGTTCAGCAAACCGGGTGCGCCGGAACCTCCCAGCCGCGTGGCGGCATTCGCCGGTAACGGTTATGCCCTGGTCACGTGGTGCCCGCCGGTGTATGAAGGCGGCGCGCCCGTGCTGGCGTACACCGTGACCGCGTCCGGCGGCGCACGCGTGACCGTGCCGGCAGGGGACTTTCTGGCCAATTCTTACATCAAGGTGCCCGGCATCGCCAACGGCGCTGCGGCCACATTCACGGTGACGAAAAAAAATGCCCATGGGGAAAGTTCGCCGTCCCTGCCGTCACGGCCCGTCACGCCGGACGAGAGACCGATTCCCCGCCCCGCTCCGCCCGCCAGGGTGTCCGCCCTCGCCGGCGCGAATGGCCTGGTCAGCATCCATTTCCAGGACCCGGCCGCGGTGGATAAGAAAGCTCCGGGCGCGCCCGTGCTGGCGTACGCAGTCACAGTGACTCCCGGCGGACGGAAAGTGACCTTCACCGGCCGGAGGGTGCTCACGCTGGAAGGCACAACCCACACGACGTTTTCCGTGGTGGATGGCCTGGAGCCCGGGCAGACTTATACGTTCCGTGTGGCGGCCGTCAACCGCACCGGCGAAGGCGAAGCGGCAGTCACGCGCCCGGTGACGATCCCGGGCAGATAGTTCGATTCTTTATGGAGGTAGAGCGTGTTGAACAGATGTCTTCGTAGCCATCTCGCTTTTTTGCCGGCACTTCTGTTGTGTGCCGGCGGCTTATGGGGCCAGACGCCCACGGCCGTTGTGAACGGCACCGTGGTCGATCCGACCGGCGCCACCGTGCCGGACGCCAAGGTAACTGTGGTGAATCAGGACACCAATGTCGCCAGCAGCAAAAACACCAGCGCGGACGGGACGTTCACCATCATCAATCTGCTGCCCGGCAACTACATCCTCACCGTCGAAAAGAGCGGCTTCAAGAAAGCTCGCGCTCCCCGTCTTCAAGCTCGACGTCAACCAGACGCTGACCGAGACAGATCACCCTGCAGGTCGGCGCCTCCACCGAAACCGTCACCGTCAGCGCCGATTCCGTGGGCGTCATGATCCAGCGCTCCAGCACCGAATTGGGCACCACCATCGACGAGCAGATGATGCACGAGCTGCCGCTGAACGGCCGCAACTTTACCCAGTTGCTGATCCTGCAGCCGGGCGTCAACCCCGTCGACACCGCGCAGGGCGGCAACGGCGTCGGCGGCAGCCCGATGGCGGCAACATCGCCATTCCCGGCTCCATCGTCTACAGCCCGTCGGTGAACGGCGCAGGCAACCGCTCCAACGCCTAGTACATGGATGGCATCATCAATACCGACGACCGCGGCGGCGGCTGGGCCGTCCCGCCCATCGCCGACACCATTCAGGAATTCAAGGTGCAGTCGCACAACAACGACGCCCAGTACGGCAACGTGCTCGGCGCGGTGGTCAACATCGTCACCAAGAGTCGGGCACCAACCAGTTCCACGGTTCGGCCTGGGACTTCGCGCGCAGCCAGATCTTCGACGCCCGCAACCCCTTCACCGGCTTCTGCTCGCCTGCCAGTTGCCCGGACTCTGGCCAACAAGCTGGCAAAGCCAGGTGGCCGGGGGTCAGTTGAACTCCGCCGGCGGCTTCGGCCATTCTCTCCGGTACGCCTGTTGCGCCGCTCGGTTATCTCGCAGAACGAATTTGGCGGAACGGTCGGCGGTCCCATCATCACGCAACAAGACGTTTTTCTATGTCGCCTACGAAGGCTGGCGTTTCTCGCAGCCTCAGAATTCGTTCGCCATCGTGCCCTCGCCGCAGGAGCTCGGCGGCGATTTCAGCGGCGCGGTAAGTCCCGAGTTGATCGGCGCCGTCAACGCCACCAAGACCGGCATCACGCCCTCCACTATCTTACAACCCCTTCGCGGAATCGGGCGCCAATTCGGCGGTGCCCTTCACCTGCGACCCCGCGGGAAGTCCCATGGCGCTTGCAGAATCCCGGCGCAGCGTTCGGACAGGCCGGATATGGTCTCCAGCTTTCCGGCGGAACGCCCTGCAACAGGATCCCCAGCGGCTTGATCGATCCGAAGCTCGCGTCCGTGATTGCGGCCTACACCGCGTCGCAGTTGAAGAATTGCGCATTCTCGCCCAACTACACCTTCGCCGTCGACAACTGCCTCGATCGCCGCAGCAAAACCGACAACGCCAACAACTACGACTTCCGCATCGACCACCACTTCAGCGACAAGAACACCGTCTTCGGCACGCGCCTACATGATGTGGGACACCACCACCGGCATCGTCGCCGGCACCACGTCGGTGACGCCCAGCCCGTATCCACACCTGGAACATCGGCGGCGCCTGGGATCACATCTTCACGCCCAACCTGATGCTCGAAGTGCGCGGCGGCATCAACGCGCGGCCTGTCAGTCGTCAATCAGACCAATCCGGCGGGCTTCGCTCCGGAAACCACCGCCGGTTTCGCCAATCTCGAGCGCGACCTCGGGTTTCTATCCTCACTCGGCGGCTAATCGGTTACGCCAACAGCGGCATCGGCAACGTCGGTCCGGAACATCGCGCCAATCCCGAGCACGATTTCAACGCCACCGTCACCTGGAGTCACGGCAAGCACAACATCCGTTTCGGCGGCGAATATCTCTACGAGAACCGCCTCGAGACCAACCACTACGAGACAGTTCAGCTCCAGCGCCACGCAAACCTGCCCCACCAACGCTTCCGGCCTCTTCGCCTGCGGCAGCAATCAGGGCAATGCGCTCGCTTCCATGCTGCTCGATCTCCCTTCGGCGCTCACCGTGAACGTGCCGCAGTACGAAGAAGTGCACGTCGCGCATCACTCCGATCGGCTTCTTCCTCCAGGATGAATGGCACGTGCTGCCTAACCTCACTATCGATCTCGGCCTGCGCTACGACTACGATCCCGCCGTCCACCTGCTCAACGCCAACGGCGAAACCGTCAACGCGCTCGAACCTGCCCGCCGGCGTTCATCATCGGTGTCGAGCCAGACCGCGGCTTACTACCACCGGATGCGCCACGCCGCAGGCTCCGCCTTGCGTACCCGGCGGACTGAACAGCGCTAACCCGGCGTTCCAGGTTACCGTCGGCGGCGTCACTTACAACACGCTCAATAACATCGTCTTCTCCAATAACCAGCCCGCGCTCAAGGCCATCAAGGACAACATCGGCCCGCGCATCGGCGTCGCCTGGCAGCTTCCTGCACAATACCGTGCTGCGCGCCGGTTATGGCATCTTCTACGACCCCATCAGCTATCGCAGCCAGTACGCCGAAAACACGCTGCAGGGCTCCATCTGGCCCTGGACGCGCGGCGTCTCCGACACGCTCAACACCGCGCCCATGGGCACGGCCGCCACGCCCACCGTCGCCCCCATCTGCACCAGTCTCACCGCCTGCGGCCCGTACGGCGGCTACGGCACTTCGTCAACTCACCGGTCTCGCGGGCAGCAACCCCATCGTGGTCGCGCCCACGCCGTGGGGTTCCACCTTCGGCGGCTACACCAACGACCCGGACTACACCGATCCGCGCTCGCAGCAATGGAACCTCCAGATCGAGCGCCAGTTGTCGGCCACCAGCATGGTGTCCGTCGGCTTACGTAGGCAGTCACACCCAGCGCCTCGAATGGTGCTGCAAGGCCAACTATCCGCAGGGCGGCCCCTTCTGCCAGAACAACGCCAACGCAAGGTTTCACTTGCCCCTCCACGCCGTTCACCCCGGCGCAGATCAACCAGCGCCGAATACATGCCGTTCGCCGCGCAGGGCTGGAATTACTCGCAGTCCACCGGCTTCTCCACCTTCAATGCGCTCGAGGCGCAGTTCCAGAAGCGCTTCTCGCACGGACTACAAACCCTGGTCGCATTCACATGGGAGAAATGCCTGGGCGATTCCAACGGCGACTTCAACGCCGAAAACGGTCGGAGGGCGCGCCCTACGAATACTTCTTCAACAGCGCATCTCTCGAAGGGCGTCTGCGCCTTCGACATGCCGAAGGTCTTCAACTGGAGCGCCGTTTACCAGTTGCCCTTCGGTCATGGAGAAGCACTGGCTGACCCACGGCGTCGCTCTCCAAGGTGCTCGGCAACTGGGATACCAACTTCTCGTTCATCGCCCGCTCCGGCCAGGCCTTCAACCCGAGCTGGGGCGGCGCCAGCACGCATCTGCACGCTCGACCACCACCGCGAATTGCGTGCCGGTAAGCATTGCCGGTGTCGCGCCAACCGGTACCGATCCGGCCAATCTTTCCAATGCCGGCGGCTCGATCACCGGATACAGCCGGCCGAGCGTCCTTTCCGGTTGTAACTCGACGCGGCAACCAAAGTCCTTCGCAGTGGTATAACCCGGCCTGCTTCGTAAGTCCGGCATCGCCGCGGTCGGCCCCGGTTACGGCTTCGGTAACGCGCCCATCGGCAATCCTGCGCTCCATGCGCTGGATCAACGTCGACGTCGCCCTGGCCAAGGACATCCTCCTCAGCGAGACCAAGCGCCTGCAGTTCCGCGCCGAAGCGTTCAACGTCTTCAACCACATGATCCTCGGCGTTCCGGGCACCTCGATCGCGCCTTCGTTCTCGAACGGCAACGTCAGCTACGGTTCCGCCGGCGTGATTACGAGCATCGCCAACTCCGCGACCATGCAACTCGCCATGAAATTCATGTTCTAACGGCTAGCTCAAGGCCGCCACATCCGGCATCGACCACGGGGGCACGCCGCCGCGCCGCGAGGCGACGACGGCCCCCACCCGGTTGGCGAAATCTCCGGTGTGCTCCGCGTCCCATCCCTGCGCCAGTCCGTGCAGGAAGCCCGCGGCGAACGCATCGCCCGCCCCCACCGTATCCGCCACCGTCACCGCGTAACCCGCCGGCTCGGCGTAATCCGCGCCCATGCGCACGGCACAGCCTCGCGAGCCGCGGGTCACCGCTACCGCGCTCCATCCGAATTTGCGTGACCAGAAGTCCGTGAACTCCGCCAGGGAGTCGTGGCGGCAGCCAAAAAGCGAGTCGATGACCGACGCTTCATCGTCATTCAGCTTCACCACACCGGCGCTGGGCAGCAACTCCGCGAGCAGTTGCCGCGAGTATGAATCGCGGCGCAGGTTGATATCGTAAAACCGCTTCGCGCCGGGCAGCGCCGCCGCCAGCTTGGCCACTTCCGCGCGCCCGCGGGGCTCTGCCTGATAGAGCGTGCCGTAGTACAGCCAATCGGGCCGCATCGCCGCCAGCCGCTCCTGAACCGGCCTTGCCAAGCTGCAGCGCATCGTAAGCCGCGGGCCGGTGAATCGTGAAATCCGGCTGTCCGGCGGAATCCACGCGGACCGATACCGTGCCGGTCTGCGTTCCCGGAATCACCGGGATAAAAGTCCGTCCGCAAACCCAGGCCGGCCACGTTCACAATCGCCGCCGCTCCGCCCGAATCGTCTCCCACGGCGCTCACGAAAATCACCTGGTGCCCCAGGCGGGAAGCGTGGCAGGCCAAATCGAAAGGCGCCCCTCCCAGGCTCGCGGAGTCCTCAAACACGTCCCAAAGGAGTTCACCGATACTGATTATCGTCATGACTCGCATCATAGCCCGACATCAAAGCACGGAATGCTTGTCAGTCTGCCAGCGGTGACCCGTGGGACATACGGATAGGGCGGGTGTAATAATCAGGGTCGGCAAACTTGGCTTCGAAGATGCGCTCCCACCGGGCGTTCTCGGCACACCTGGCGCAAACGCCGCATTGACATCGGCGGGACTCTGAACGTCTTGCCGGAGGCTGATATGCGGTCTCGAGAAGGCTGTGCCGCTATTGGAACGCGGCTGGATTTCCGAGAGTTCTCGTCTCGCAGTCGGCCAAAAGCGATTCGAGAACTTTTTCGTCAGATAGCTCCATATTTCGACCTCCAGCCCTGGATCGCT
>CAVVLD010000102.1:0-24178 GCA_963748795.1 uncultured Solibacteraceae bacterium | reverse complement strand
GGAAACGACGCGCACCCCGGAACCGTGTCGCAACCCATACGTACCCTCGAGCATGCCCGCGACCTGGTACGCGCGCGCAACCGCGGGATGAGCGCCGACCTCACCGTATACCTGCAGCCCGGCACCTACCGCCTGACCCGTCCTCTGGCTCTCGACGCGCGCGACTCCGGCTCTGGCGGCCACAGCGTGATTTACACCAGCGCCACCCCTTCCGCCTTGCCCGTGATTAGCGGCGGCATCGCCGTCACGGGATGGAAACTGCTGGACCGTGCGCGCAACCTCTGGAGCGCGCCCGCTCCCGAAGGCTTGCGGAACGCGCGCCAGCTTTACATCGATGGCGTCCGCGCCACGCGCACCCGCGGACGTCTCCCGGTCGCCGTCACTCCCGACGATGCCGGCTACACCGCTTCCTCGGACGTCATGGCCGGGTGGCGCAATCCCGCCGGTCTGGAATTCGTCTACACCGGAGGCAATTCCATCTGGAGCGAGCGCGAGGCGGGGCTGGGCGGCTGGACCGAACCTCGCTGCCCGGTAGCGTCCATCCGCGGGACCGCCATCGCCATGGCGCAGCCCTGCTGGGACAACTCCACCCGGCGAATCCTGCTCGGCCCCGGACACCGCACCGCCAACCTGGTGGGTCCGGCGAGTGTCGGAAAACAACCTGCATACGTGGAGAACGCCTTCGAACTGCTGGGCACGCCGGGACAATTCTATTTCGACCCCGCCGCCCGCACCTTCTACTATGTGCCGCGCCCCGGCGAGGACCTCGCCACAGCCGACGTCGAAGCTCCCCTGCTGGAAACCCTGCTTTCCGCCGAAGGCACCGCCGCCGCGCCCGTCCATGACATCGCTTTCCGGGACCTGCAGTTTTCTTATGCCGGGTGGCTCGGAGCCTCCAGCCCGAAGGCTTTTCCGAAATCCAGGCCAACTACACCCTCACCGGGCCGCGCGCCTGGGCCACTCAGGGCCTGTGCAAACTGGCCCCCGGCGGCGATGGCCAATGCCCCTACGGCGCCTGGACCAAAATGCCGGCCAACGTCAGGCTCCAGTACAGCCAGAGAATTCAGTTCCGCGGCGATGCCTTCGTACACCTGGGCGCGGCCGGCCTGGACTTGGGCGAGGGCGCGCAAAGCGATTCCGTGGAAGGTTGCGCCTTCACCGATATCTCCGGCAACGGCGTGGAACTCGGCGGCGTCGACAAGCCTCTCGCCGAAGGCGCCGATGTCACCCACGACGACAGCATCCGCAACAACCATATCTGGAACATCGGCGCGGAGTTTCGCGGCGGCATCGGCATTGTGACCGGCTACGCGCACCACGTCCTGATCGAGCACAACCAGATCGACCACACTCCCTACGCGGCCATCTCCATGGGATGGGGCGGCTGGCCCGACAAAATCAAACAGGCCGGACAGGCCAACTATTCGCAGAACAACATTGTCCACAACCGGATTTTCAACTTCATGCTGGTGCTGGCCGATGGCGGCGGCATCTACACGCAAGGGCTCACCGGCCCAGCCTGGCCATGGGTGAAAAGGTCACCGGCAATGTGGTCACCGATCAGTTCGGCTCGGGACACGCTATCTACACCGACAACGGTTCCTGCAATATCACCGTGTCCGGCAACGTTATTTTCAACACCAACTTCGATAACTGGGGCAGCCGCCACGCCGATTACTACAACGGCCAGGATGGCAGAGGCGCGATCCCCTGGCCATTCTGAATAACTACTGGCAGCAGGGCGATGCCGATTCCGAGAAGGACAACGTTACCGAGCGCGGCAATCGCCTGATCGATTCGCTGGCCCAGGTGCCCGCGGCGATTGTGGAAGCCGCCGGCCTCGAGAAGCCATGGCGGACCCTGCTCGACCGCACGTTCAGCAAACCGGGAGCGCCGGAACCTCCCAGCCGTGTGGCGGCATTCGCCGGCAACGGTTATGCCCTGGTCACCTGGTGCCCGCCGGTGTATGAAGGTGGCGCGCCGGTGCTGGCGTACACCGTGACCGCGACCGGCGGCGCCCGAGTGACCGTGTCTTCGGCTGACTTTCAGGCCAATTCTTACGTCAAGGTGCCGGGTATCGCCAACGGCGCCGCGACCACATTCACGGTGACGGCGAAGAATGCCCATGGGGAAAGCTCGCCATCCCTGCCTTCGCGCTCAGTCACTGGGGACGAGAGACCGATTCCCCGCCCCGCTCCGCCCGCCAGGGTATCCGCCCTCGCCGGCGCGAACGGCCTGGTCAGCATCCATTTCCAGGACCCGGCGGCGGTGGATAAGAAAGCTCCGGGCGCGCCCGTGCTGGCGTACGCGGTCACAGTGAATCCCGGCGGACGGAAAGTGACCTTCACCGGCCGGAGGGTGCTCGCGCTGGAAGGCACAACCCACACGACGTTTTCCGTGGTGGATGGCCTGGAGCCCGGGCAGACTTATACGTTCAGCGTGGCGGCCGTCAACCCCACCGGCGAAGGCGAGGCGGCAGTCACGCGCCCGGTGACGATCCCGGGCCGATAGTTCGATTCTTTATGGAGGTAGAGCGTGTTGAACAGATGTCTTCGTAGCCATCGCACTTTTTTGCCGGCACTTCTGTTGTGTGCCGGCGGTCTATGGGGCCAGACTCCCACGGCGGTGGTAACCGGCACCGTGGTGGATGCGACCGGCGGCAGCGTGCCGGACGCCAAGGTGACTGTGGTCAATCAGGGCACAGAATGTCACCAGCAGCAGAAACACCAGCGCGGATGGAGCCTTCACCATCATTAACCTGCTGCCCGGCAACTATGTGTTGACCGTGGAAAAGGGCGGGTTCAAGAAAGCCGCGCTGCCGGTTTTCAAACTCGACGTAAACCAGACGTTGACCGAAAAGATCACCCTGGAACTTGGCGCCACCAGCGAGACCGTAACAGTCAGCGCCGAATCGGTGGCGGTCATGGTGCAGCGTGCCAGCACCGAACTGGGCACCACCATCGACGAGACGATGGTTCACGAACTGCCATTGAACGGCCGCAATTTCACCCAGTTACTGATCCTTCAGCCGGGCGTGAACCCGGTCGATACATCGCAGGGCAATTCCGCGGGCAAGACCGGTGCCGGCGGCAACCCGGACGGAGGCAACATCTCAATTCCCGGTTCCACCGTCTACAAAGCCTCTGTGAATGGCGCCGGCAACCGTTCGAACGCCTACTACATGGATGGAATCATCAATACCGACGACCGCGGCGGCGGCTGGGCCATTCCGCCCATCGCCGATACCATCCAGGAATTCAAGGTGCAGTCGCACAACAACGACGCCCAGTACGGCAACGTGCTCGGTTCGGTGGTCAATATCGTGACCAAGAGCGGCACCAATCAATTCCATGGCTCGGCGTGGGAGTTCGCGCGCAGCCAGATCTTCGATGCGCGCAATCCCTTCACCGGATTCTGCTCCCCGGCAAGCTGTCCCACCCTGGCCAACAAGCTGGCCAGCGACGTCGCGTCGGGGTCGCAAACCTCTGCCGGTGCCTCCGCCATCCTCTCGGGCACGCCGGTCGCGCCCCTGGGCTACACGCAGAACGAATACGGCGGGACGTTCGGCGGACCCATCATCCGCAACAAGACGTTTTTCTATGTGGCGTACGGATGGCGCTTCTCGCAGCCGCAGAACAGCTACGCCAACATCCCCACCCCGAGGAGCTTTCGGGAGATTTCAGCCAGTCGCTGATCGGGTCCGTCAATGCCGCCAAGACGGTGCTCACTCCCAACCCCATCTTCAACCCGTTTGCCGAATCGGGACCGAATTCCTCGGTGCCCTTCCGCTGCGATTCCTCGGGCAATCCCATGCCGCTGCTGACTCCCGGTTTGAGTTTCGGCACGCCGGGCTACGGAGTTCAATCCGCCGGAGGAAGCCCGTGCGCCAAGATTCCCTCGGCGCTCATCGATTCCAAGCTGGCCGGTGTGATTTCGGCGTATACCGCGCCGCAATATAAGAACTGCCAGTTCACTCCCAACCTCACCTTTGCCATCGACAATTGCCTGGATTCCCGCACCAGCAATAACAACGCCAACAATTTCGATTTCCGCGTGGATCATCACTTCAGCGAAAAGAACATCGTGTTCGGCCGCGCCTACATGATGTGGGACACCAACAACGGCATTGTCGCGGGAACGACGTCGATTACGCCCAGTCCCTTCCACACCTGGAACATCGGCGGCGCGTGGGATCACATCTTTACCCCGAACCTGATTCTGGAACTGCGCGGCGGCATCAACGCCCGGCCCGTCATGGTCAATCCGACCAATCCCGACGGGTACAAACCGGAAACCGCCGCCGGCTTCTCTAATCTCGACGCCACCGCCGGCTTCTTCCTGAACGTGGGCGGCTACATCGGCTCGGCCAATAGCGGAATCGGAAACGTGGGGCCGCAGCATCGCGCCAACCCCGAGCACAACTTCAGCGGCGCCATGACCTGGACTCACGGCAATCACACCGTCCGCTTCGGCGGCGAGTATCTCTACGAAAACCGGCTGGAGATCAACACCTACGAAACCTTCACCTCCAGCACCTCGCAGACCTGCCCCACCAACGCTTCCGGACTGTTTGCGTGCGGCAGCAACCAGGGAAACGCGCTGGCATCCATGCTGCTGGATCTTCCGTCCGGCTTGACGGTCAACGTGCCGCAGTACGAAGAGGTCCACGTGCGCATGGCGCCGGTCGGCTTCTTCATTCAGGACGAGTGGCATCTCAGGTCCAACCTGACCGTCAACGTGGGGCTGCGTTACGATTACGACCCCGCGGTCAAGATTCTTACCAGTAACGGCGAGACGGTCAACGCTCTGAACCTCCCCGGTCAGCAGTTCATCATTGGAGCGGCGCAAAGTTCGGCGTACACTACCGGGTGCAGTTCGTCGCAGTTGCCGCCGTGCGTTCCCGGCGGCCTCACCAGCGCCAACCCGGCGTTCAATGTCACAGTCGGCGGCGTCACTTACAACACGCTCAATAACATCGCGTTTTCGCCGAACCAGCCGGCACTGAAATCCATCAGCGACAATATCGGCCCGCGTCATCGGCCTCGCCTGGACCTTTATGAATAACACGGTGCTGCGCGCCGGCTACGGCATCTTCTACGATCCTATTGCCTATCGCAGCCAGTACGCCGAAAACACACTGCAAGGCTCCATCTGGCCGTGGACGCGCGGCGTTTCCGACACGCTCAACACCGCTCCCATGGGCACGTCGCCCACGCCCACGGTGGCCCCCATCTGCACCAGCCTGACCACTTGCGGCCCGTACGGCGGCTACGGCACCTCGCAACTCACCGGACTGGCGGGGAGCAATCCCATCGTCGTGGCGCCTACGCCATGGGGCTCGACTTTCGGCGGATATACCAACGACCCGAACTATACCGATCCGCGCTCGCAGCAGTGGAATATCCAGATCGAACACCAATTGTCGCCCACCAGCATGTTCTCCATCGCCTACGTGGGAAGTCACACACAGCGCCTGGAATGGTGCTGCAAGGCGAACTACCCGCAGGGCGGCCCCTTCTGCGAGAACAACCCCGCCCAGGGATTCACGTGCCCCACCACGCCGCTCACCCAGGCGCAAATTACCCAGAACGAGTACATGCCGTTTGCGGCACAGGGCTGGAACTACTCCGAGTCCGTCGGCTTTTCGACCTTCCATGCCCTGGAGGCCCAGTTCCAGAAGCGCTTCTCCCACGGCCTGGAAACACTGGCGGCCTTCACCTTTGAAAAATGCCTGGGCGATTCCAACGGCGATTTCAACGCCGAGAACGGCTCCGAGGCCGCCCCTTACCAATACTTCTTCAACGCTCACCTCTCGAAGGGTGTTTGCACCTACGACATCCCCAAGGTGCTCACCCTGACCGCCGTGTACGAACTGCCGTTCGGAACCGGGAAGCGCTGGCTCAAGAAAGGCGTGCTCTCGCGCGTGCTCGGCAACTGGGAAACCAACTACGCATTTCTGGCTCGCTCCGGCCAGGCATTCAATCCGAGTTGGGGCGGCGCGAGCAACATCTGCGCCTCGTCCACGGCTACAGGCTGCGTGCCCACCACCATTGCCGGCATCGCTCCTTTGAGCACCGATCCGGCCAATCTCTCCGACGCGGCCGGCTCCATCACAGGTTACAGCCGTCCCAGCGTCCTGCCCGGCTGCCAGATCGCCGTGGCTCACCAGAGTGTCTCCCAGTGGTACAACCCCGCCTGCTTCGTCAGTCCGGCGTCACTCATGGTTGGCCCCGGCTACGGTTTCGGCGACACTCCCATCGGCTTCCTGCGCACCATGCGTTGGATCAACCTGGACGTGGTTCTGGCCAAGAGTATTGCCATCACCGAAACCAAATCGCTGCAGTTCCGGGCCGAAGCATTCAACGTGGCCAACCACATGGTCCTGGGCGCCCCGGGCACTTCGATCGCGCCCTCGTACTCGAATGGCGGCATCAGTTACGGCTCGGCCGGCGTCATCAGCAGCATCGCCAACATTCCACGATCCATGCAACTGGCGGTGAAGTTCATGTTCTAACGGCTACGATAAGGCCGCCACATCCGGCATCGACCACGGGGGCACGCCGCCGCGCCGCGAGGCGACGACGGCCCCCACCCGGTTGGCGAAATCTCCGGTGTGCTCCGCGTCCCATCCCTGCGCCAGTCCGTGCAGGAAGCCCGCGGCGAACGCATCGCCCGCCCCCACCGTGTCCGCCACCGTCACCGCATAACCCGCCGGCTCGGCGTAATCCGCGCCCACCCGCACCGCACAGCCTCGCGAGCCGCGGGTCACCGCCACAGCGCTCCATCCGAATTTGCGTGACCAGAAGTCCGTGAACTCCGCCAGGGAGTCGTGGCGGCAGCCAAAAAGCGAGTCGATGACCGACGCTTCATCGTCATTCAGCTTCACCACGCCGGCGTGGGGCAGCAAGTCCGCCAGCAATTGCCGCGAGTACGAATCGCGGCGCAGGTTGATATCGTAAAACCGCCTGGCGCCGGGCAGCGCCGCCGCCAGTTTGGCCACTTCCGCGCGCCCGCTGGGCTGTGCCTGATAGAGCGTGCCGTAGTACAACCACTCGGGCCGCATCGCCGCCAGCCGCTCCTGATCCGCCGTGCCAAGCTGTAGCGCATCGTAAGCCGCGGGCCGGTGAATCGTGAAATCCGGCTGTCCGGCGGAATCCACACGGACCGAAACCGTGCCGGTCGGCACTCCCGGAATCACCTGGATAAAGTCGGTGCGCAAACCAAGACCGGCCGCCTTCGCAATGGCCGCCGCTCCGCGCGCATCGTCGCCCACGGCGCTCACGAAAATCACCTCGTGCCCCAGGCGGGAAGCGTGGCAGGCGAAATTGAAGGGCGCCCCTCCCAGGCTCTCGGAATCCTCAAACACGTCCCACAGGAGCTCACCGATACTGATGATCGTCATCACTCGCATCATAGCCCTGTTACGCCTCGGGGGACGAACAAAGCACGGAATGCTTGTCAGTCTGCCAGCGGTGACCCGTGGGACACGTGGAGAGGGCGGGTGTAATAATCCGGGTCGGCAAATTTGGCTTCAAAGATGCGCTCCCACCGGGCGTTCTCGGCACACTTGCCGCAAATGCCGCATTGACACCGGCGGGACTCTGAACGCCTTGCCGGAGGCTGATATGCGGTCTCCAGAGGCTGTTCCGGCGCTTGGAAGGCGGCTGGATTTCCTGAGAGTTCTTTTCTCGCAATCGGCTAAAAGCAATTCGAGAACCTTCTCGTCAGATAGCTCCATATTTCGACCTCCTGCCCTGGTCGTTACGGGCGCCAGGGCCCCTAGTCCACCGTCGCGGCGAGCGCCTGCCTGACCGTTTCGACAGCGTCTCTGGGCAGAAAGGGCTTCTGCATCCGTTTGCACCGGCCCTGATAAGGGCAATTGCCGCACGGTATGTCGTAACCGGACATCAGGATTGACCGCATATTCGGATACGCGCCCGCCACCCACCGGACCAGCGAATGGCCGTCCATTCCCGGCATCTGGACGTCGGAAAGAATTGCGTCGAACGCCTCCGCCGCGCAAAGCTCCATGGCTTTAAACGGGTCGGAAGCCGTCCTGACTTCGTATCCGGCGCGGCTGAACGCGAGCGAGAGTACCGAGAGCACCGCGGGCTCATCATCGACAATCAAAAGCCGCAACATCCACTTAGATTGTAGACAAAAACATCTGAAATGCTCTCGGGAACCTTGCAGGGATAGGGGTGCACAAATAGGGGTAAAGGCCGTTTCTCGTGGCCTCTTGGTTCCAGAAGGATGAAATCGTGTTGGATTTTCCCCCTTCAACGCCATATAATCAGGGTCGGTCCGGAGTCACTCTGGCAACCGGAGATAAGGCCGGCCTCGATTTGGGGCGAGCAAATCGAGGAATACCCGGCATTGGGGTTGAGCCATGTCTACGATTCTCGTCATCGACGATGACCTCGCCATTCTGAAGCTCTTCGGCACGATCCTCGAGGACGGCGGCTATTCCGTGCAGTTGTCCCATTCCGGCGGAGATGCTAAGAAACTGCTGCGGCAGACTCCCATCGATCTTGTGGTTCTGGACCTCAACATGCCGGAGCCGGACGGATTCGACCTGTTAAAGGAGCTACGCGCCTCCATGCCCGGGCTCCGCATCGTAGTGGTGTCCGGCTATCTGGACGGAGCGCTCCTGAAGGCTGCGGAGTGGCTTGGAGCCACGGCCGCACTTTCGAAATCCGACGCTCCCGGGATGCTCGTCAAAACGGTCAAGGACATCCTTCAAAAGTTCCCGCCGGAATCCGGCTGAAACGCCTTGCCGGTTCACGCGAATTTACCCCGCAGGCTCGAACACTTCAATCTCAAATGACCGCCGCACAATCTCCCGTGCCGCCTCCAGACTCGCCACTTCGCCCGCACCGATGGCCTGCACCAGCACATTCCCCGCCGCCGTCGCTTCCACCGGGCCGGCCACCACCTTACACCCCGTCGCCGACGCCACCAGTTGATTCAGTAAACGATTTCGTGACCCGCCGCCCACAATATGGATAGTATTGATCTTGTGACCGGTGAGCGATTCCAGACCTTGCAGGACCTCGTGATATCGCTGCGCCAGGCTTTCCAGAATCAGCCGGCAGGTTTCTCCCTTCGTGCGCGGCGGCGAGAGCGCGTGGCTGCGGCACCACTCCCCAATTCGGGCGGGCATGTCCCCGGGCTGCAGAAAATCGTCCGGATCGATCGCTCCCGCGGCGGGTCCGCTCTCTTCCGCCATGGCCGCGAGTTCCTGGTAAGTGAACGTCTCGCCCTGCGCCATCCAGGCGCGCCGGCACTCCTGCAAAATCCACAACCCGGCAATGTTCTTCAGCAGACGGGTGCGCCCGCCGAAGCCGGCTTCATTGGTGAAATTCAACTGGTAGCACCGCTCATCCACCACCGGGTGCGGCAGTTCGACTCCCATCAGGCTCCACGTGCCGCTGCTGATATAGCACCAATCGTCCCCCTGCCCCGGCACGGCGGCCACCGCCGATGCGGTATCGTGACCCGCGGTGGCATACACCGGAGCCGCGCCCAGTCCGCTGGCTTGCGCCAGGTGCGGCAGCAACGTGCCGAGCTGCTCTCCCGGCTCGATCAGCTCCGCCAGGATCTTCGCCGGCATTCCCAGGCGCTCAAGCAACTCAGTCTCGAAACGCCGGGTCTTGGGATTGTAGAATTGCGACGTACTGGCGATCGTGACTTCCGACCGCTGCACGCCGCTCAGCCAGTAGGCCAGCAGGTCCGGCATGAACAGCAGTTTCTCCGCCGCGGCCAACGCGGGGGAATCCGCCAGCCGCATGGAATACAACTGGTACAGGGAGTTGATCGCCATGATCTGGATTCCCGTGCAGCCGAACACCTCGGCGCGCGGCACCCGCTCGAAAAGCCGCTCCGGCACCCCGATGTTGCGCTCGTCGCGATAGTGCCGGGGACTGCCTACGAGCGTGCCGTCGGCCCCGACCAGGCCGAAGTCCACGCCCCAGGTGTCCACGCCGATGCCCTTCGGCGCCAGCTTCCGCCGGCCGGCCGCGCACAATCCTTCTACAATTTCGTGGAACAGGCGAAACGCATCCCAGTACAGGCCCGCCGGAAGCTGTACCGGCTGGTTCAGGAAGCGATGCAGTTCTTCCAATTCCAGCCGTTGCCCGGCGAGGCTGCCGAGCATCACGCGCCCGCTTTCGGCGCCCAAGTCTACCGCAAGATAATCGGACATGGTGACCCGCCATTGTAGTGCTCCGGCGGGGTGCCGCACAAGAACGCGATTTACGTTAGAATTTAACGTTAACGAGAATTTATGGCTGACGCAATTTATCTCATCGCGAACGGCGACCTTCGATTGTCCGCCAATCGCAACTGCTGGGCCGCGCAGCAGAAGGCCGAAGAGGCCATCATGGCAGCGATCCGCCGCGAAGGTCGCGAAATTCAGCGGGCTCACGCCTACGACCCGGAAAAGCAGCACGGGTTCATCGACAGTCAGAAGTACGGCAACCAGGTATTCCGCAATATTCCCGCAGACGCGCCGCTGGTCGTTTGCGAGGCCGTCTGGCAATACAGCCATCACGTGCTGCCGGGCCTGGTGGGACACCAGGGGCCCATCCTCACCGTCGCCAACTGGAGCGGACAGTGGCCCGGACTGGTGGGCATGCTGAACCTCAACGGCTGCCTGACCAAGGCCGGCGTGAAATACTCCACCCTCTGGAGCGAGGATTTCACCGATGACTTGTTCCTGAGCGGCCTGCGCCAGTGGCTCGGCGGCAAGCCGGTGGAGCACGATCTCTCCCACGTCCGGCCGCTGGAAGCCTTCACGCTGCCCGCCGACGCCGCGGCCACGGGACGCGAACTCGCCGCCCAACTGCGCCGCGACAAGGCCATCATGGGCGTCTTCGACGAAGGCTGCATGGGCATGTACAACGCCATCATTCCCGACGAGAACCTGCATGCCCATGGGCGTCTTCAAGGAGCGCCTGAGCCAGTGCAGCCTCTACGCCGCCATGCGCGACGTGCCCGATGCCGAAGCCACGCGAGATCCGCCGCTGGCTGGATGCCAAGGGCATGCGCTTCCGCACCGGCACCAATCCCGAAACCGAACTCACCGACGACCAGATCCTGGACCAGTGCAAGATGTACATCGCCGCCCTGCGCATCGCCGACGATTTCGGCTGCGACGTGATCGGCATTCAGTATCAGCAGGGCTTGAAGGACCTCGCCGCCGGCGTCCGACCTGGTGGAAGGCCTGCTGAACAACGTGGACCGGCCGCCGGTCACCGCCGCCGGCAACGGCCGCGTGCTGTACGAAGGCAAGGCCCTGCCGCACTTCAACGAAGTGGACGAATGCGCCGGCCTCGACGCCCTGGTCACCAACCGCGTCTGGACGAAGCTCGGCTTCGATCCCGAGACCACCCTGCACGACGTGCGCTACGGCGAACACGTATCGGCGGCGATTTCGTGTGGGTGTTCGAAATCTCCGGCTCGGTTCCGCCCCAGCACCTCGTCGGCGGGTTATGCCGGCGCGGTCAGCGAGCGCCAGCCGCCGATGTATTTCCGCCTCGGCGGCGGCACCATTAAAGGCGTCAGCAAGCCCGGCGAAGTCGTCTGGAGCCGCATCTACGTGGAAGGCGGCAGCGCTGCACGCCGATATCGGCCGCGCCAAAGCCATCGAGCTGCCCCAGGAAGAAACCGAGCGCCGCTGGCGCATCACCACGCCGCAATGGCCCGTGATGCACGCCGTCACCTGCGGCGTATCGCGCGATCAGTTGATGGCCAAGCACAAGGCCAATCACATTCAGGTGGCCTACGGCCCCGACGCCGCCGGCGCCAATCGCGCCCTCGCCGCCAAGGCCGCCATGTTCCGCGAAATGGGAATCCAGGTCAACATCTGCGGCACGGAGCACGGGCTCGCCGGCTGAGAAATCCCGTACAGATGGAAGTCACGCCGGCCGAAGACGCAGAGCAGGTTCCCGCGGGTGAACCCGACGAGTTATCCGAAACCGATCGCCTGCGTCGTGCCAACGTGGGGAGGTAAGACCTTCCGATGCTGTTCAGTTAACTTAACTAACTGGGTGTTGTTAGCTCCCCTTGCACTTCGACAGGGCTTGCGCTATCCTTTCATCTGTAGAAGTGAATAGGGAACAAAAATGCCTGACGAACGTGTGGACCTGCCTCAGGGCACACTCGATCTGCTGATTCTTAAAACGCTGGCGCTCGAGCCCATGCATGGCTGGGCCATTTCCGAGAGGATCCAGCAGATTTCGCGGGATGCCCTCCGGGTGCAGCAGGGCTCGCTCTATCCCGCCCTGCACCGCCTGGAGCGCAAGGGTTGGATCAAGGCTCACTGGGGTGTTTCGGACAATAACCGGCGGGCCAAGTACTACGAGCTGACGCGGGCCGGCGTGAAGCAGTTGCAGCAGGATGAGCTGGCATGGCGCAAGCTCTCCGTGGCCGTCGGACTCCTGCTCGATACGGCGTAAGCGCCGCTACTTCTCGAACCACGCTTCCATGCCGATCGCGTTGAGGGTCACCTCGACCCTGCTGAATCCTGCGCTGTCCAGCATCTTCCGCATCTGTTCGCTGGTGTACGCGCGTTTCAGCAGCATGAAGCGGAACGTGAAGTTGGTGAACCAGCGGCTCCACAAGCTCAGTCCCAGGCCATTGACATAGCGTTTGATTTCGCTCATGGGCACATCGTGCCGCAGGTCGATGATCAGGCCCGTGCCGCCGGGACGCAACACGCGGCGCATCTCTTCGAGCGCTCTTTCCGGCGCGGAAAAGTTCTTGAATGCCGCGCGGCACACCAGCAGGTCGAAGCTGTCAGCCGTAAACGGCATTTCGGAGGCATTGCCCTGCCGGAACTCCGCCCGTACACCGGCATTCGCCGCGTTTTTGCCGGCGATCTCCACGAACGTTTTGCTGATGTCCAGTCCGGTGACCCTTAGCCTCCCGCCCTCCGCCAGGGCGATAGATAGAAAGCCCGGTCCCGGCGCCACTTCCAGCACGTCGCCGCCCTCGGGGAAACGGGCGGCGAGACGCGCGGCAAGGCGTCGAAACTCCGCCAAGTCTTTGCGGGTGGTCTTTTCGTACCAGCGGGCCACGGACCCCTCCATGCCCATGCCGCGGTAACCTTTCTGCGCCGTAGCTGTCATAATGGAAGCACCTCGTTATCTTGTTGGATAGAAATCTTATTTAGCAAGATACTTATAAAATAAACATCATGGACGACGATGTCAACCCATAAACGTACGGAACTCCACGCGACGCTGTTCACCCAGATCCGGTATTTTATTGCCGGTACCATCCTGTTCCATCAGAAGATGGCCGAACGCGTCGGCCTTCACATGACGGACATGCAATGCATCAACCTGTTGGATCTTTTGGGACCCGCGACACCCGGCAAACTGGCCGAGTGCACGGGGTTGACGACGGGAGGCGTAACGGTGATGCTCGACCGCCTGGAGAAGGCCGGACTGGTGAAGCGCGAGCCCAATCCAAACGACCGGCGCAGTGTGCTGGTGCAGGTCAATCCCAGGAAATTAGCGAAGATCAAGGCTCTGTACGCCGTGATCGACCGGCAGTTCGAGGCGTTCCTGGCGGCGACTCCCGAAGTGGAACTGGAGAGCGTGGCGAACTTCTTCTCGCGGATGAGCGCGATGCGCCGCGAGATTGGCTAGCCGGTGCGCTGACGGTCATGGCTGATCGGAGCCGCGACCGCGAGGGAGCGTTGGGACACTTAACTTTTTGCGGCGGCCGCGGCGGCAAAGCGGGCCTGCATCTCGCGCGTGAGATGCGGCACCACGCCTATCATGCGCTCCATCATCATCAGTTGGCCGCGATGGTGCATTTCATGTTCCTTGACTCCCAGAAGCAATTCGAAGCGCGACTTGGAAGGCGGGGTCCCGCCCGGCGGCATAGCCACGGATTCGCCCAGGAATTCGTCGGAAAGACCTTCCATCCATCCCGAAAAGCGGTCGCCCGCCTCGCGCAGCAGGGCCACAATCTGCGCCTTGGTGCGCGGCGTCTGCTCATCGGCGATGCGCGGACCGATGAACCCCATGAAATCGAAACCCTCCAGCGCGGTCACGCGCAGGACGCCGTTTAAATGCTCCTGTAACTCGCACGCATGGGCAATATGGACCAGCGTCTGCCCGATGGTCCGGCAGTCGGGCACGGCCCGAAAGCCATAATGTTCCTCGCCGATCTCCTCCGCCATGGTGAGCGTGTTCTTGCGAACTGTGCGAAAACTCCTGGCCAGTTCTTTAGCGCCGTAATAGGTCATAGGAATAGTCTACTATCTGCCGACCGAAAGGCGGTCGGCCAGAATGTCGGGCAGGCCGGCATCGCGAATGGCTTTCTGCGCGCCTGCCACGTCGTATTCCACGCGATAGTAAGTAAGCATGGATGCGTCGGAATCGTAGAGCACATAGGCGGCGCGCGGATCGCCATCGCGCGGCTGGCCGGTGGAACCGGGATTCACCAGGTAAGCGCAGTCCAGATCGATTTCGATCACCTGGCTGTCGCAGCGCAGCGATGTTCGCGCGATCGTTTCCACCCGCGAACGGTTCCAGATGAAGCCGCCCTGCACATGCGTATGGCCGAAGAAGGTGAGGCGCCGCTCCAGATAGTTGAAAGCCTGGGTGGCCTCGTCCGCCGCCAGCACGTACTCGTCTTCGTCGTAGGGCGACCCGTGTACCAGCTCGAAATTCGCGATCAGCAGCGGCCCTTTGGGCAGGTTGCGTGCGAATTCGGCATTGTCCGGACTTAACGCGTGCTGGGTCCAGAGCGCCGCTTGACGAGCCACGGGGTTGAACCACTCCAGGTCGTCCAGACCGGTGCAGGCCTTGTCGTGATTGCCGCGCACCACGTGCGAACAATGGGCCCGCACCCATTCCACAACGGGGTTCGGGTTGGCGCCATAACCGATCAGATCCCCGCAGCACAGCGCCTGGTCGTAGTGGCCGGTCGCGGCGGCCACTACCGCGTCCAAAGCCTGCAGATTTGCGTGAAGGTCGCTCAGTATCAGATAGCGCACGGGAAAAGGGGCTACGCCTTTCTGAGCCGCAACACGGAAATCTCCGGAGGTGCGCCAATGCGGGCCGGAATGCCGATGGTCCCGATACCGCGCGTGACGTACGCCGACGCGGCGCCGCTACGGTACAGCCCGTAAACGTAGGGCGTGAAGAAACGGGCTGGGTTGATCGATTGGTCCAGAATTTCGACAGTAACCTGTCCTCCGTGAGTATGTCCCGCAAGCATGAAATTATAGCCCTGCCGGGCCGCCACCGGAAATACGTCCGGGTTGTGGGAGAGCAGAACGTTGACCGCGTCCGGGCGCACGAACTGCTCGGCGCCTACCAGGTACCGTTTCCCGCCGGCTTTGGACTGGTGGTCCACGCCCGCCAGGTTCAGAAGCGAATCGCCGACGCGCAGCGCTGCGGCCTCGCTGCGCAGGAAGCGAATCCCCACGCGGGCAGCGGCGTGCTGCGACGTAATCTTCCAGGCGGGAATACCGCTCATGATTGCCCATGCAGCCGAAGACTCCGGCGTCGGCCTTGACGCGTGCCAGTTGGCGGATGCAGGCGTCCACAGGGTCGCCGTGGGAGGAAATCAGGTCGCCGGTGACGACCGCCAGGTGGGGGCGCAGTTTCCACCGCGGCGTCGACCACGCGGGCCAGGTCGTTCTCGCTGAGAAAAGCGCTCGAGATGGATATCGCTGAGTTGCAGGATGCGGAAGCCTTCCAGATCCGGCGGCAGGTTCGGCAATGGGCACATCGATTTCCCGGACTCGGAAATCGGTGCGGCGTACGTACCCGAAGCCCAGCACGGCGACGGGGGCGGCCAGTACCGCATTGCCGGCCGCATGCAGCAGACGGCGCCGGTCGGGATCGACGCGCGGCGCCAGGCGCTTGTGGGCGAACTGCAGAATCGCCGCGCAGCACCAATACTCCGGTGGCGAGCATCAGGTAGAAGAGCGCCACGGCGCCCATCAGCGCGGAGAGGCGGCCGGGAGGCCGCGCAGGCGGCGACACCAGGTCGGAGTAGCTCAGAATGTAGCCGCAGACCACCAGCAGATTGAACGCTGCGACGGCGGCGCTGGCGCCACTCAGAGCCCGGCCGGCGAGTCTCCGGCGGGCCGCGCCCAGCAGCATTTGGGTGATGCGAAACTGCGTCCAGGAAAAAATGGCGATTAAGAGAATATCGAAGCTGTTGGCCACGCGATCCCTATCGTACTGACTTCATTCTAATGAATTCACCGGCTCCACGCGCTGACCACAATCGCCAGTGCCGCCACAGTGGCTGTTTCCGCACGTAAAATTTGCGGTCCCAGTGATACAGGTTGCCAACCGGACTGTAAGGCGGCGGAGCGCTCGGAATCCGTCCAGCCGCCTTCGGGGCCGATCAGCAAGGCTACCCGCGCTGAAGCAGCCGGCGCGGCCGGCAACAGCGGCAGGAAGGCAGGCGCGGCTTCCTCTTCCAGAAAATAGCGATGGTCTGCTTCCACCCCAAGGGCCGCTTCGAAGCACAAGGCGGGCAGAATCTCCGGGATGCGCACGCGGCGCGCCTGCTGGCTGCTCTCGCGGGCGATGCGGGCCCAACGTTCGCTGCGCTTGCGCGAAGCTTCGTAGAGTCCCTTCTCGGTGCGCGCGGCGTCCACCGGCTGGATCCGCTCCACGCCCAGTTCCGTGGCCTTCTCCACCAGCCACTCGAAGCGATCGAACTTGATCAGTGCCGCGCACAACGTGATGTGTACGGGGAACTCCGCGACGGTCACCGGCTCCACCGTTCGGAAGACCACGCGGTCGCCCTGCGCTGCGGCGATTTCCGCGAGCCATACCGACTGGTTGTCGGAGATTTCGTAAAGCTGCCCGGGTTCGGCGCGAAGCACCCGCGCCAGGTGGCGGGCCTCCTCGCCGCGCAGTTCGGCGGCGCCGGCGTGAATTGCGGGTACAAAGAAGCGGCGTCGGGCCAAGCCATAGTGTAGCTGGCGGCACGCGCACTCGAACTACAATCAAGGGTTATGATCGCTTTGCTGCGCGGCGTGCTGGTGGAGAAGCATCCGAATCAGGCCATCGTGGAAACCGGCGGCGTGGGCTACGACGTTACCATTCCCGTCTCCACGTTCACCCACCTTCCGGAAGAAGGCGCGGAGGTGCGGCTGCGCATCCATACGCACGTGCGCGAGGATGCCCTGTCGCTGTACGGCTTCCTGACGCAGGACGAAAAAGCGCTCTTCGAAAAGCTCATCGGAGTGAGCGGAATCGGGCCCACCGCGGCCGTCAAGATTCTCTCTGGCCTGGCGGCGGCGGACCTGATACACGCCATTCAGCGCGGCGAGGTGGCCAAACTTGTGCGCATTCCCGGAGTAGGCAAGAAGACCGCCGAGCGGATGGTGCTGGAACTGCGCGACAAAATGCCGGCGGTTACCGGCGAAGCGCCGCCGGAGCAGACGGAAGCGGCGCTGAGCGGGATCGACCAGGACGTGCTGTCGGCATTGTTGAATCTGGGCTGTGCGCGTCCGCAGGCGGAAAGTGCCGTGCGCAAGGCCAAAACCGGCGGCGCGCCGCAGGATTTCGAGCCGCTTTTCCGCAAGGCGCTGGAACTGGTGAGGTAAGCTGGTAGCACATGCCCGACCGGGAACTGATTTCCGGCGATCGCCAAGTTGAAGATCTGCAGTTTGAGACGGGCCTCCGCCCGCGCCGCCTGGCCGATTTCACCGGACAGAACAAGCTGAAGGAGAACCTCTCCATCGCCATCGAAGCCGCACGCCTGCGCGGCGAGGCGATGGACCACGTGCTCTTGTACGGGCCGCCCGGGCTGGGCAAGACCACGCTCGCCTCCATCATTGCCGAGGAACTGGAAGTTCTTTTCACCACCACCAGCGGACCGGTGCTGCAGAAGAAGCTGGATCTCACCGGCATCCTCACCAACATCCGCGCGCGGCAGGTCTTCTTCATCGACGAAGTCCACCGCCTGCTGCCGGACGTGGAAGAGATGCTCTATTCGGCGCTGGAAGATTTCCGGGTGGACATCCTGGTGGGTGTGGGTCCGGGCGCGCGGACGCATTCTATACCCATGCCCAGGTTCACCGCCATCGGCGCCACCACGCGGCAGGGCCTGGTGAGCGCGCCGTTGCGCGGCCGCTTCGGCCTGGTGCTGCGGCTGGATCCCTACGGCGTGGCGGAACTGAAGGCCATCGTGCTGCGCAGCGCGCGCCTGCTCGGGGTGACCATCGAAGATGGCGCGGCGGAAGAGATTGCGCGCCGCTGCCGGGGCACGCCGCGCATCGCCAATCGCCTGCTGCGGCGGGTTCGCGATTACGCCCAGGTGCGCGCCGACGGGATCATCACCCAGGTGGTGGCGCAAACCGCTTTGAACCTGCTGGATGTGGATCGCTACGGGCTGGACGAGATCGACCAGAAAATCATGATGACCATTCTGGAAAAGTATCGCGGCGGTCCGGTAGGCGTGAACACGATTGCGGCGTCCATCTCCGAAGAGGCCGAAACCATTGAGGAAGTATACGAGCCTTACCTGATCCAGCTCGGCTTTCTCAATCGCACCCCGCGCGGCAGGGTAGCCACCGAGCTGGCTTACGAGTATTTCAACGTGAAACCGAAGCTGCGGCGCGACGATCAGCCGGCGCTGTTTTGAACCCGGTTTACCTCAGTCTTGGCTCTAACATGGGCGACCGCGAGGGGACCCTGCGCGCCGCCATCGACGCCCTCCCGCCCGCCGGCATAAAGCTGCTGCGCGTTTCCCCCGTCTATGAGACCGAGCCCGTGGATTACACCGCGCAGGCCTGGTTTCTCAACCTGGTAGTGGAGGCGGAGACGGACCTGTTCCCCATGCAGTTGCTGGCGCGCACAGCACGGATCGAGCGTGCGCTGAAGCGTGTGCGCACCGTCGCCAGGGGGCCGCGGACCATCGATATCGATATCCTGCTCTACGGCAGCGCGGTGGTCGAGACTTCGAAGTTGCAGGTTCCGCATCCGCGCATGGCGGAACGGCGCTTCGTATTGCAGCCGCTGGCGGACCTGTCGCCCGATCTTCGCCACCCGGTGCTACAGAAGACCGTGCGCGAACTGCTGGCCGGCGCTCCGGTGCAAGTTGTGCGCCTGCGTGGTCCGCTCATCGAAACGAAAATGTAAAGTCAGGCCCCACGGTGAGGAGTCGCGCGTTCGAGTAAGGATTCACCGGTATGTAGTAATAGCGCGCAATCAGGCCGGCGCGAAACCGGCCGGAACGTGTCAGCGCATAATCGCCCGATGCCACGGCCTGGCCTCCCCAACCGGATGCGCCGCCTGAAAAGCAACACGCCTCGTTACCAATGGTGTGGTTCAGGTATGCGCCGCCGCCTCCCACCGAAAGGCGAATCCGGCCGCCTTCCGGCTCCCAGACATAGCGTGCGCCGAACGGCACCAGGAACAGATCGTCATCCGCGCTGGAAACGTACCGGCAGCACACGCTGCCGCCGATGGGGCGCACGATCTGCTCCATCCCCGCTTCCAGCGCCAGCCAGCGCCGCGGACGGTAAGAGTATTTCACTGCGTATCCAGGCGAATTTCCCAGCCGGTAGGAATTCTGCCCCACCTTCACCTCATATCGAAAGCCCGCGCTGAGATCGTTCGCGTGATAGTCTTGCGCCAGGCAGACCGGCACAGCCAAAAGAAGAAGCCAGTGTCGTGTCACACTACTAAGAGTCGGCAGCAGCCTGTTTCAACTACAGCCAGGTTTGCCGCGAAGATCGCCCGGATGCTAGTGTAGTGTCCAACAAATAACTGGACAGATGCCCGCCTTCAGGCTTATGCTGAGACATGGCGTTGTCCAGCGAGCTTTCGTCTTCCGAGCGGCAGCAGATTCAGCAGTGGGTGGCGGCCCATGGCACCCCTCAGCAAGTCGCCCTGCGGTGCCGGATCGTGCTGGCCGCCGCGGACGGACAGTCCGACGTGGCCATCGCTCAGCAGTTGTCCGTCAATCGCAAGACTGTCATCCTGTGGCGGCAACGTTTCTCAGAACAGCGCTTGGACGGACTATGGGAGATTGCTCCGGGACGCGGACGCAAACCGAACTATGACACCGATAAGATCGCCGCCATTGTGGATGCAACCCTGCAGACCAAACCCGAAGGCATGACGCATTGGAGTTGCCGCACGATGGCCAAGAGTCAGGGCGTGAGTAAGTCCACGATCAACAATATCTGGCAGGCCCACCAACTGAAGCCTCATCGGGTGAAGACGTTCAAGCTGTCGCGTGACCCGAAGTTCCTGGAGAAAATGACCGACGTGATCGGGTTGTACTTGAATCCGCCCCAGCAGGCGATCGTGTTGTGTGTGGATGAGAAGAGTCAAATCCAGGCGCTGGATCGCACCCAACCCGGTTTGCCGATCAAGAAGGGCCGCTGTGGGACCATGACCCACGACTACAAGCGCAACGGCACCACGACTCTATTCGCCGCCCTGGAGGTCCTGCAAGGGAAGGTGATCGGCCAATGCTACCAGCGCCATCGCCATCAGGAGTTTCTCAAGTTCCTGCGCACTCTGGACCAGGAGTTCCCTGGCGAGGTCCCGCTCCATCTCGTCATGGACAACTACGGAACCCATAAGCACGAGAAGGTGCGGAACTGGCTGAAGCGTCACCCTCGCTTCGTGCTCCACTTCGTCCCCACGAGTTCCAGTTGGCTGAACTTGGTCGAGCGTTGGTTCGGCCACTTGGATCAAAAGGCGATCCGGCGGGGCGTGTTCCGTAGCGTGGAGGATCTGAAGGCGTCCATCGACGCATTCCTCACAGACGTGGAACAAGGATCCGAAGCCGTTCGTCTGGACCGCGACGGTAGAATCCATCACGGAGAAACTCTCCCGTTGCCGGCGGACGCTGGAGAAGATCCAGCCCGGCTGTACCAGTCCCCGGAGCCGGAAACGAAAGAAATAACTGTCCAGTTATTTCGTGGACACTACACTAGCAGCTAGCATGACGTTCGACAGTTGAATACACGCCAAGCCACAACAGTTAGAGCCTTAATTTTTTGGTTGACAGCCGCGGCGGTCACGCTATCCGCGTATTGGCTCTGCCTGCGCTTCCTCTTCCCCGCGTATTTCGATCCGCTTTCGCCTTTTCATGTCGATTTCTATGACTATGTGGCGGCGGGGGAAATCGCGCCTCTCCGGCTTTTGGTGCAATTGTCCCGTCCGATTTCGTACATCGGAATGCACATCCTGGCCTCCCCAACCGGATGCGCCGCCTGAATAGCAACACGCCTCGTTACCAATGCATACGCGCCGCCGATCGGAACCTCAACCTGCTTCACAAATACTTCGCTGTGAAGCCGGCGGGTGATTTCAGTTGGCGCCGTGCTCTGAAAGAACAGACTAAGCGCTTCGATGAGGTTGGCGCGCGCGTCTTCGATCGAAATCCCCTGGGCGAAGGAGAGTTCCATCGGCGTTCATCGGCGGTTCGTTCGATCGATTCTACTTCAGCCATTTCAAGAACACCGGCAGGGAGTGCAGTTGATCCACATGATCCGGCGCGGAATTTCCCGCGAAGCCGATCATCAGAAAGCGTCCCGCCGACGCCACACTGATCTCCTGTGTGCCCATGGGTCCCCACTTCATCACCGGGCGCATCCTCAGCTTGAGGTGCTCCGCCAGGTAGTCGGCCGTCTCGGTGGTGCTGGCGAATGTGCCAGGGAAAATCTCCGAGTGCGTCACGATCATTCGCTTGCGTCCGGCAAGGGCATCGCGGCCGAGTTTCAGCCAGATCTCCAGATTGGCCGTGGCGATTTTCGAATCCAGCGGCCCCGGCTTGCCCTCCTCGTAATCGGTGTGAATGCCGTCGATCATCAGCGCCCCGTTGACCCGCCTGTAAGCTGCCGGGTCTTGCAGGATCTGCCGGATGGCGCCGCATCCCGCACTCCAGCCACCCAGCAGCACGCGGGCGAACCGGAAGTGGGCCTTGCGCTCCGCCTCGCTGAGCAACTCCGGAAACCGCTTGGGGTCTTCGAACAGGCGGGTGTAGGAACCCGATCCCGAGCCCGCCTGCACTGCCACAACCGCCGTCCGATCGCGCGCGCCGGCCAACTCCGGCAGCCAGGTGCCGCCATGGAAGAAGAAGAGGATGGTCGAACGCCTGCCGGCTCTCACACCGTGTGGAAGGAACAGTTCGCCCAGTTCCATCTTCTCGCGCCGGCCGGGCGCCGTTTGTTCCTTCAGCCGCGGATGCGTCCGCGTGTGCTCCACCATCGGCGAAGGGTTCTGCGATTGCTGCGCCAGCGCGGCGCCCACCAACAGGAGTTGGAACCAGCGTCTCAACGAGCCCGTTCTGCTTTCGCCGCTTCTGCCTTCACCGCTAGCCGCAGATGACTGTGGTGCCGGCTATAGCCGAAGTATATGGTCAGTCCGATCGCCAGCCAGCCACCCAGGCGGATCCAGGTCATGCGATCCAGGAATGCCATCATGGCGAAGCATACCAACACGCCAAGTATTGGCACCAGCGGCACCAGTGGAGTCCGGTAGGGCCGCGGAGCGCTGGGATTGGTCTTCCGCATTACGATGATTCCGATACACACAATCACAAACGCCAGCAGCGTGCCGATACTCGTAAAGTGGCTCAGGTTGGAGATGGGGATGAAGCCGCCGAGCGTGGCCGTGAACAGCATCACGATCACGTTGGAACGGCTCGGCGTCTGGAATTTCGGATGGATGAACGAGAAGACCTGCGGCAGTAAGCCATCGCGCGACATCGAATAGAAGACGCGCGACTGGCCCAGCAGCATCACCAGAATTACCGAACTGTATCCCGCGATGATGCCGATGTAGATTGCCGTCTGCAACACATTCGAAGGGAAGAGCGAGATCACCGTGGCAACCGGCGCGGCATCGCCGTGGAACGTGCGATAGGGCACCATCCCGGTGAGCACTCGCGAAAAAGCGATATAGAGCACCGTGCAGACCGCCAGCGATCCGATGATGCCGATGGGCATATCGCGCTGCGGCCGTTTGGCTTCCTGAGCCGCCGTCGATACTGCGTCGAATCCGATATAGGCGAAGAAAATCACCCCCGCGGCTCGCAGAATGCCGCTCCAACCGAACTCGCCCATCACGCCGGTGTTGGGCGGAATGAACGGCACGTAGTTTTCCGGCTTCACATACGAGTAGCCCACGAAGATCACGATCACCACGATCGTCACCTTCACCAGCACGATCACCGCGTTGACCCTGGCCGATTCCGAAATGCCGACAATCAGCAGGCACGAGACGGCCACCACCACGAAGACCGCCGGCAGGTTGATCAGGCCCGCCGGTTCGTCCCAGGGACAGTGCGTCAGCGCCCGCGGCAATTCCACGCCGTATTTGTGCAGCAGTCTCGCCACATAGCTCGACCAGCTCACCGAGACCGTGGCCGCGCCGATCGCGTACTCGATCACCAGGTCCCACCCGATGATCCACGCCAGCAGTTCGCCCATGGTGGCGTACGCGTAGGTGTACGCGCTGCCGGCGATGGGGATCATGGTCGAAAATTCGCTGTAGCACATGCCCGCGAAGGCGCAGCCGATGGCCGCCACCACGAACGAGAGCACCACCGCCGGGCCGGCGTGATCCGCCGCCGCGATTCCGGTAAGGGAGAACAACCCGGCGCCGATAATGGCCCCGATGCCGAGCGCCACCAGGTTGACCGGTCCCAGGGTGCGCTTCAAATGATGTTCGCCGCCCTCGGATTCGGCGATGATTCGTTCCAGGGACTTCTTTTCGAAAAGGTTCATGCAGTCCTCCTCCCCCAGATGAGATAGACCGGGACGCCCAGCAGCACGATGATGAGGCCCGGCCAGGTGAAGTCAGGCTTGTAGATCAACAGGAAGATCTCGATCAGACTGGCGGACAGCATATACGCGGCCGGGAGAACGGGATAGCCCAAGGCTTTGTAAGGCCGCTCCATGTCCGGCCGGGTGCGACGCAGCACAAAGAGCCCGGCGATGGTCAGAATGTAGAAGAGTAGCACGGCAAATATCACGTAGTCGAGCAGATCGTTATAGCTGCCGCTCAGGCACAACAACACCGCCCAGACGCATTGCATGAGGATGGAAAAATTCGGCGCGTGCGTCTTGGGATCCAATGCGCCTGCTCGCCGGAAGAACAGCTTGTCTTTCGCCATGGCGTAGTAGACCCGCGCCCCGGAGAGGATCAGGCCATTGGCGCACCCGAAG
>CAVVLD010000101.1:0-37053 GCA_963748795.1 uncultured Solibacteraceae bacterium | reverse complement strand
CCAGGTTGCCGCGGTAGATCGCCTCTTTGGGCGCCATCTTCACGGCCTGCTGGAACTCCGTCTGCGCCTCGCCGTACTTTCCGGCGTGGTAATACGCAAATCCCACGTTGGAAACGGCCTGTGCCGAAGGCTGCAGATCGTTGGCCTTCTGCAACAGCGGGATGGCTTCGTCGAATTTGCCTTGCCGCAACAGAACCGCACCCTTGAAAGCATACCCGCTGGGGCGATTCGGCTCCAGGCCGATCACCTGGTTGAACTGGGCGAGAGCCTCGTCGTTGCGCCCCAACTGAAAGTACGCGTAGCCTAACTGGTTGAAATTGTTCCAGTAGTACGGATTCACCCGGGTTGCTTCAGTCAACGTATCGATCGCCTCTTTGGCCTTGCCCGCCTGCAAATAAGCCCTGCCCAGATTGCGCAGCGCCTCGTCGGAGTGCGGCGCCATCTTCTGCGCCAGTTGCAGTTCACCCAGCGACTCTTCGGTGCGGCCGCGGTACAGATCAATCGCTCCCATGGCCACATGCGCCTCCAGCAGTTCCGGGTTCAGTAATTTGGCCCGTTCCGCCGCGGCGTCGGCCTGGTCGAGATACTTGGTGTCCTTGGTTTGAACGTACAAACGAATGTCGCTATCGGCGATACCTGAAAACGCCAGCGCAAAACGCGGATCGGCAGCGGTAGCCTGCTGAAAGAGTTGTAGCGCGTTCTGAAAATTGGCGACGGTCTGCTGGCCCTTCAAAAGGTCCCGCCCGCGCAGATAGGTTTCATAGGCATCCACCTTTTCGGTGGGCCGCATGGTTCGCGCCTGGTCGTCGCTGCTCAGTTTGATGGTGAGCGCATTGGTCAGGCCGCCAAAAACTTCATCCTCCAGCGAGAGCAGGTCTTTGCGCTTCCCGTTGAACGATTTGTGCAGGAGAGCGGCATTGGTCTTGACGTCATCGGCGCTGATCACCACCTGCACGTCCTGATCGGAACTCCCAACCTGCCCCTGTACCAGCACGCTGACGCCGAGCGCCGCCGCCAGTTCCTTCTGGTCTTTATGCAGCGCCATCGCCGATGCCACCATGTTCCCCGACGCAACGTACACGTTCTGCAATCCCGCCAGTTTCGCGGAAAGGGCATCGCCAATACCGTCCGCCACGAACTTCATGGAATCGTCGCCCAGATTGCGCAGCGGAAGCACCGCCATACGGTACTGAATCGCGGGCGGCGCCGTTCCCCCGGGAAAGATGCGATGCCGGATACCGGGAATGGCCAGCGGAATCCCCAGCAACAGTACCAGCGCCGCGACGGTCAGGAACGTCCCGCGGCGCGAAGGGCGCGGCAACTGGATGCTGATGGTCGCATTCCCCGCCGCCGGCCGCGAAGCCGGAATCGCCGGCGCCTGCTGCGAGTCCAGGTCGTTCAGAATTTCGCGCGCGTTCTGGTACCGTTTGGCCGGATCCTTCTGCAGGCACTTCAGAATCACGTTGGCGATGTAATCGGGCAGGTCGGGAACAACGGCCCGGGGATCCTTGGGCTCCGCCGCCACCCGCTGGTACATCAACTGCATCGCCGAATCGCCGCGGAACGGCAGTTCGGCCGTGAACATCTCGTAGATGATCAGCCCCAGCGAGTACAGATCGCTGCGATGGTCCGTATCGCCGGCCTCTACCTGTTCCGGCGACATATAGCGCGGCGTGCCCAGAATCTGGCCCGTCCGCGTCATCTGCGTGGCTTCGGTCTCCAGGCTCTTGGCCAGTCCGAAATCGGAGATATAGGTGTTATCGTCCTTATCGATCAGAATGTTCTGCGGCTTCAGGTCGCGATGCACTACGCCGGCTTCGTGCGCGGCTTCCATCGCCAGGCAAAGCTGCCGGGTGAATTTGAGCGCCCGGTCAAGCGGAAGCCGGCCGGTCTGCTCCATCAACCCGGACAGATCCGAACCCTCCACGAACGCCATGGTGATGAACTTGACGCCATTCCATTCGGCAATATCGTGGATGCGCAGAATGTTCTTGTGAGAAATTTTGCTGGCCAGCAGCAGTTCCTGCTTGAACCGCTGCATCACCATCGGTGACGACGAAAGCTCCGGCCGCACCAGCTTCACCGCCACCGTGCGGCCCAGTTCCACGTCGTAGGCTTTGTACACCGCACCCATGCCGCCTTCGCCCAGCAGCTTTTCAATGCGGTATCGCGATCCAAACGGGCTGCCCGGCGCCAGAACGCCGGAAAGACCCGTGCCTGCTCCGGCCCACGTTGCGCCGCCTGTGGTCACATCCGGAGGCGGCGACATCAATCCGGCGCTAACTTGCGGTTGGGGCGCGGCCGATGCCGCAGCGGCGCCCGCGACCGATCCGCCGAAGATGCTTACCGTCCGATCCGATTCCGACAAAGCCCTCCCGCATTGACCGCAAAAGCGGACAGCTTCGGGATTGGCGGTACCACAACTCGGGCACACCATGGCGGAGTCCGATCGTTCGTTAACGGGTTGAAACTATTATCCGGTACCGGGTCGGCTTCCCGCAAGGATTATACTGGCCGTTGGGGGACTCCGGGCACGCCTGCTCGACGATGCGGGAGGGACTAGTCCGACTGGATTAGGAAGGCGAGGACGAATTGCTCCGGTTCTTGAGGGCGTGAAGAGGACTATCGCGGTTTGTGGAACGAAATGTCAGAAGAAAGGTAATCGACTCCACCGGCTTGGCTGGGAAATATGACTTTGTCCTGACTTATGAGCCGGACATTCCCATGGCGCCAGGATCCTCCGCGACCGAGACATTTTCAGGGCCTTCGTTTGCGACGGCGCTAGTTGAACAGCTTGGTCTCAGGCTGGAGGCCAAGCGTGGAATGGTTGATGTTTTGGTAGTTGATGAATTTAACAAGCAACTCGCGAATCGCCTGTAAGTGTCGGCTTTCGGCGCAGAAAGGCCACTTGGGCGGCGTTTGAATAATTTGCGCAGCCGGGCTTCAGCGGCCTTTCGGGAGTCAACCGGCCAATCGTAGATGTTAATTAACACCAGCACAATTTTCGAACGCGAAAATACCCGATATCTGAAGACGCTTACGGCTGGCGGATTGCGCGCTCCATTTTCACGGGGTCAGGGGACTCTGCACGATTCCAGAGCCGAGACTCCTGCCGGTCGCTACTCGATCAGGAACGCGCGCGAGCCTTCTCCCGCAGTACCGGAGAAGACGGCCGCGGTAGAACTCGCACGGGCATTCGCAAACTTCTCGCCTAGTACGTTCGATAAAAAAGACGGGCCGCGATCGGTAATCGTGAAGCGCACCCAGTACGAAGGTGATGGCCCACTCACCGGAGAGTTGCTTATGCCGGCGCGGTACTGGACCGATCGTTCCGGTCCGCTGGCGAACCCGTTGGCCCTGGCGTAATTGCAGCCTGCCATCACATTGTTCAGCGGGACTGACGGCAGATCCGCCGGGCACTCCGCCGGCTGGCTCTGGCAGATGACGCCATCGCCGCACTTGAGATTGGGCGCCAGTTGCGCCTGCCGCGCGGCGGCGAAAGCAGCAGCCTGCGCAGCGGTCTTACAGCGCTCCGCGCGCCAATAGGTCCAGCCCTCATGAACCGTGAGGCCCAGCACGCCGAACATCAGAGGCAGGGAAGCCGACAGTATCGTCACCACATGGCCGCGCTGAGAAGCACGAGATCGCCGCGTCATATCCTCATGATTCGCGAAAGCGGACCTCACATGATAGTCCTGCCAGTCCCAACCGGAGGGACCAGAAGGGCTATGGCAGAAACTGCACCGTCACCTGCTGCGTCCACGCGGCTCCGCTGGCATCCTTGCCGGTGAACACGATCAACTGCGTGGACGGCACCGGAATGCTCGCCGACCTCAACGTCGTGGAAAGCGTGCCGTTCGCAGGCAGTGCCGTGCCGCCGAAATACCTGGCGATGGATGACGTGTAGCTCACGCCGCCAAAGCTGAACCCGGTCAAGGTGGTTCCCACGCCCGCGGTTTCCTTCAACTGAACGGTGAAGGTCAAGGTCGCGCCACTCGCGTCCGGCGCCTGCTGGTGCACCGGGTTCGGCGTTACCGATAGCACCACTTTCGAAGTGGTCGCGGGTGTCCCGAGGCTGAGCGTCGCCGTCCCCGATGAAGCTGTGAAGGTGGGGCTCCCGCCATAGGACGCCTCTACCGTACTCGCCGCCGCCGTCAACTGGCCGCCGAATACCGTCAGCGAGGCTGTGGCGGTTCCGCCCGATCCGGACAGCGTCGCCGTGCCCAGCGAATTGGCGCCGAGCGAGAAGGACACCGTCCCGGTGGGCGAAGTGGTGCTATTGACTGCCCGCACCGTTGCCGTCAGTACCGAAGATCCTCCGGGCAGGATGGTATTCGGGCTGGCCGTCACCGTGGTCGTCGTGGAGGCAACCCCAAGCCCGCTCCATGCCGTGATCAGGTGGTACGCATCCACCGAACCCAGCCCCGTCACCAGATCGTAACCGCTGCCCGCCGTGAACCCGAACTGGCCGGTGGCGCAATCGGGTGTTCCCGTCTGACACGGAACCATGTTGTCTCCGGTGGTCACATCGTGAAAAACACCCGGAGCGTTGGCCGCGGCCATGCTGTACAGCTTCGGATTGATATTCCCCAGGCCCGGCTTGGACTGCACCTTATTCTGGACCAGATATTGGTTCAACACGGCCAGGATTCCAGCGAACGCAGGCGCCGAAGCCGATGTGCCGCCCACCCCGACCACCACGCCCTCGGTAACCACCAGATACGGATCGTGGCCGTTCGCCGCGTTCAACGCGAGGTCGGGCACGTCGCGCACTCCATCGCCGGGAACGCCCGGGCCGGTCTGCCACGAAGGCTTCTTGTAAATCGAGCTCAAGCCGCCGCCGCTGGACGCCAGGCTTCCGCTCGCGACCGTATCGTTCCACGACGTCTCCGGGATATAAGAGACCGCCGATCCGAAGTAAGTCCCATTGCCGCTGTTCCAATAGCTGCCCCCGCCTTCGGCGAATTCCGTGCCGCCCACCGCCGTGATCTCCGGCACGCTGGCCGGCAAGCTCACCGCCAGACCCTGTGTGGCCACCGCCGCATTGTTATCGCATCCCGCCGCGCCCGAATCGCCCGACGAAGCCAGCCACGTGATCCCCAGTGCATTGCCTTTCTGCGCCTCTACCTGAAAGTAGTAAAGACCCAGGCGATTGGCCCCCGCCTGGTATTCGCACAGCCCGAAGCTCTCGCTGAGCACCGGCGCCAGATTGTTATCGATGGCGTAGTAAGACGAATAACCCGCGTCGTCGCTGTAAACGTAAATCAGCGTGGCATCGCGCGCCACCGCGCCGGCCCATTCCAGGTCCAGGTCCGCTTCCACTTCATCGCCGGTCACACCCGGGTAGTTGCCGGTGGGAACCATCTGGATGGTGGTAGGCGCCAGCCCAAAGCTGCTGCGGAAGGCCGCGATATCGTCCGGATCGATGTCGCTCTGGCCCACGATCGCGATGCGCTGCCCCGCCCCGCCATAACCGAAACCGTACAAGGAGGTCAACCCGTAAATGGTCGCGAAATCGTCCGGCAACACGTAGTGGGTTCCATCGGACGCGGTGAAGTTCGCCACCGCTTGCCGGCGCGGCGCCCTGGGATGAAAGTCGTGAAGTCCCAGAACACCGGCCACGACCGGCTCGATCGCCTCGGGCAGCACCAGGTCCCGGGCGTTGGCAAAATGCGTTTCCGCGCCCACCCGGTAGCGGTGGATCTCGGTGCGCATCGCCGCCTGCACCTGCCCCGCCGTGCCGCGGAAGCTGATGAAGTCGCGTCCGCGGGCCGTGTACCGCACGTCGAAGCCCTGCGAACGGAGCCACGCGCCGATCTTGTCCAGATCGGCCGGGCTGGCTCCGAAGCGCTCGGCATACTGCTCCGGCGTCAGCCATTTGTGATAGTTGGGCGAACCGGGATCCTGCTGCTCCGCCAGCAACTGCTCGAGTTCCGCCTGCTGCGCATCCGACGGCCGCAGCATCAATGTCATATTGCCGAGCGGAAAATCGGCGCTCACCGGGCCCTGGTCAATCCCCGCCTGCGCCTGGCGAGGTACGCTCCCGCGCAGGACTACCGAACGGCGCGCGTCGATCGATCCGGCGATGCGATCCGGCTGGGCCGCTAGCAGCGGGGCAAACAGGCAGAGAAGGAGAACGGCAGAGACACGAGGGCGCAATACCATGACTCCCCTCTTCTACCGCCGATAGCGAGGCTACTGTCTATTACCAAAAAGGTTCATAGACGGATATGGCTAGAGTTAATAGCGAGTTAGTGGAGACGTTGCTAGAGAAGTTGGTAGGCGCGAGAGGAATCGAACCTCCAACCCTCGGTTCCGAAGACCGATGCTCTATCCGTTGAGCTACGCGCCCGCTTGCTACGATCTTACCTTAAACTTCCGCCACGATCGGATTGTGCAATTCGCCCAGGCCTTCAATCGTAGTCAGCATGTCGTCGCCGGGACGCAGCCAGCGAGGAGGTTTGCGGGCGAAGCCCACTCCCGCCGGCGTACCGGTAGCGATGATGTCGCCCGGCTCCAGCGTGAATACGCTGGAAAGATGCGCGATCAATTGCGGAATCCGGAAAATCAGATTCCGCGTATTGGAATTCTGCATCACCTCGCCGTTCAGGGTGAGCGAGATATTCAGATTGTGCGGATCTTCGATTTCATCGGCAGTCACCACCGCCGGTCCGAAGGGCGCGAAGGTATCGAAGGTCTTGCCGATCATCCACTGCGAGGTCGCCATCTGGTAATCGCGCGCGCTCACGTCGTTCAGAATGGTGTAGCCGAAGACGTGCTTCTGCCAGTCCTGCTCGGCGATGTGGCGCCCGCCGGGCCCGATCACCACGGCGAACTCCGCTTCGTAATCCGGCTTCACCGAATTCTTCGGCAGCACGACCGGTTGATTGTGACCGGTCACCGCCGTCGCAAATTTGCAGAACACCGTGGGCACTTCGGGAATCGGCAGCTTGGATTCTTCGGCATGGTCGCGGTAGTTCAGCCCGATGCAAATGATCTTCGGCGGCCGTGGAATGGGCGCACGGTAGGTCACCGTTTTCAGATCCACGTCGGCGTTCCCGGGATGTCTTTCCACCCAGCGCATCAGTCCGTCGCGGGCATCGGCGCCGCCGGTAATCAGCGAAATCACGCTGTCGAATCCCGATCCGTGCAGCCCCACTGTCTGATCGTCAAATTGAACGGCCGGCTCGGCACGGCCATCGCGCACAATCGTTAGAAGTCTCAACAGGCTAATTCTATCACCGCATCATCTGGTATCATCGAGAAACGACGCACCGAGTTGCCGCCCCGGGGCAAGCAAGCCGGCCACCGGGCTCTCACCAATCAAAACTGTTGGAGACCGCATGAGTATTCTCTGGATGTCCGTCATCACCCTGGTGATCCTTCAGGCCTCGGTGTTTTTCACGACCATCTACCTGCATCGCTGCAAGACGCATCGCGGACTCGAACTGAACCCCGCGGTGGGCCTCGCCATGCACCTGGAGCTCGCGCTGTTCACCGGAATCATCCCGCGCCAGTGGGCCGCGGTGCACCGCAAACATCACCACTTTTCCGACGAGGAAGGCGACCCGCACAGCCCCTACCTTTACGGCATGTGGACCGTGCTGTTCGGCAACTACTTCATGTATCGCAAGGAGGCGCGGAACAAACAGATGGTGGCCAAGTACACACCGGATTGGAAGAACGACATCCTCGACCGGCTTCCGGGCATTTCCTTCGCACCGCTTGCCGGCATGGCGATCTTCATGCTGATGTTCGGCGTCTGGTGGGGCCTGGCGGCATGGTTCGCCCACGTGGTGCTGTATATTTTCCTGAACTCCTCCATCAACAGCGTGTGCCACATGGTGGGCTACCGCAATTTCGACAACAAGGCCACCAATCTGCAATCCATCGCCCTGTTGACCGCGGGCGAGGGACTGCACAACAACCATCACCAGTACCCCACCTCGGCCCGCTTCGCCCACTTCCCGCGCGAGATCGATCTCGCGTGGCCCGTCATCCGGGCGCTGGAAGCCTGCGGCCTCGCCAAGGTAAAACAACTGCCCATGGCCAAAGCCGCGGCGTAGCGCACTCCGGAGGGTCACCCGCCCATCGAGTCGTGCTCGCCGGTCCCCCCGAGATCTTCCAGTTTGGTGCCTTGATTGTCCGAATGCTCCGCCACGGTGCCGGCCATGTTCATCTGGTCTTCCCTGGCGCCGACGTTGCTGTCACTCACGTTGGAAGTGGTCTGCGGCCCTGACCCGGAACCCGGCGCCGGCCCGGAACGTTCCACGGATATATCGAACTTGCTGACCAGCGTCGCAATGGCGCCCAGCGCGGCCAGAATCGGGGCCGCCACAGCACCCACCGCCGCCACCGTCAGCGGGATCTCCATGAACGTGTGGCCGCGCTCGTCTTTCACGATGATGCGCCGCACGTTGCCTTCGTGGATCAGGTCCCGGACCTTGTCCACCAGTTCCTGGCCCGTCACTTTGAACTGCTCGAACACGCGATCGAACTTGTCCATGCCGCAAGTGTAGCTCGAAATTGCCTCCGCGACCGGCGTCATCATTTCGTAATCGAAAATTGACCCAACTGTTGCAATGCGATTACCATGAGGTTCTTCTTTCCTCAATCTATGAGACTCCTGCCACGCGATGAGAAGTTCTACCTCCTGTTTTTCAAACAGGTGGAAATCATCTCGGAGACCGCCCGCCTGCTGCTGGACGGACTCCGCTCCGGCCGCGCCCGCATGGCCGCCTGCGCCACCGACATCAGCATTATGGAGCACCGCGGCGATGAGGTCATCCACGAAATCTACACCCGCCTGAACCAGACCTTCATCACCCCCATCGATCCTGAAGACATCCACAATCTCTCGGCCGCCCTGGACAATGTCCTGGACGGGCTGGAGGACACCGCTCACCGTCTGGTCTCGTACAAAATCGATCCCATTCCGCCCAACATGGTGCTTCTGGCCGAGATCATCGCCAGTTGCGCGGGGGCCCTGAAGAAGGCCTTCGAGGCGCTGCAGAAGAACGGCAACATCATGGAGTACTGCATCGAAGTCAACCGCCTGGAAAACGAGGCCGACCGGATTGGGCGCAGTGCCGTGGTGGAGTTGTTTGAAAAGGAAAAGAACCCCATCACGCTGATCAAGCTCAAAGAGGTCTACGAGTTTATCGAAGCCACCATCGATAGCTGCGAAGACGTGGCGGACGTGCTGCAGAACGTTGTGGTCAAAAACAGCTAGCCGATGACGCCTCTCACCCTGGCAGTCCTCATCATCGGCATCGCCCTGATTTTCGATTACATCAACGGGTTCCACGACGCGGCCAACTCCATCGCCACCATCGTGGCCACGCGCGTCCTCACGCCGTTGCAGGCCGTGGCGTGGGCGGCGTTTTTTAATTTCGTGGCGGCATTCGTGTTTGGCACCGCGGTAGCCAAGACCGTGGGAAGCGGGCTTCGTCAATCTCCACCTGGTCACGCCCTATGTGCTTCTGGCGGGCCTTGTCAGGCGCCATCGCGTGGGACCTGATTACCTGGTGGCTGGGCCTGCCGACCAGCAGTTCCCATGCGCTCATCGGCGGCTATGCCGGCGCGGCGGTGGCTCATGCCGGCCTGGTGCGCGGCGCAACGCATTCGCTGGAAGGGTTGATCGTGGGACAATGGCCGCTCACCCTCACCTTCATTTTCGCCGCGCCGCTGATCGGACTGGTCTCGGCCTACATCCTGATGATTGCCGTTTACTGGCTCTTCCGGGACTTCAGCCCGTCGAAGATGGACAAGTGGTTCCGCAAGCTGCAACTTCTCTCGGCCGCCACCTTCAGCCTCTCGCACGGGGCCAACGACGCGCAGAAGACCATGGGAATCATCACCGGCGTGCTGGTTGCCTCGGGATTCCAAAAGGGATTCGAGATTCACGTGTGGGTGATTCTGGCCGCCCACGCCGCCATCGCCATGGGCACCCTGAGCGGCGGATGGCGCATCGTCCACACCATGGGCGGACGGCTCACGCGCCTGCGCCCGCGCAGCGGCTTCTGCGCCGAAACCGGAGCGGCCGCCGCGGTCCTGCTGGCCACGCACCTGGGCCTGCCGGTCTCCACCACGCACGCCATCGCCGGGGCCATCGCCGGAGTCGGCAGCATCCAGCGCATGAAGGCCGTGCGCTGGGGCATCGCCACCAACATTGTCTGGGCCTGGGTGCTCACCATTCCCGCCAGCGCCATCATCGCTTATTGCTCCTACCTGGTGCTGCACGTCGCCGCCGGCGTGTAGCGTGGGCCTGACCTGCCTCGCTCCGATGTCCACTCGTGGTCACCCACGCGACTGAGTCCTCGCCATTCCCGCCAGCGCCATCATCGCCTGATGTTTCTACCTGGTGCTGCACGTCGCGGCCGGCGTGCAGCGCGGGCCGTGCCCGGCGCTATCATTCCCCCGGATGCGCCGGCTCGTTTGGACCTTCGCTCTGTCCTGCCTTGCTCCGATGTCCCCTGGTGGTGACTAATCCGCGCGGAGATTTTATCGGCGGACTGCCCGCCTCTTCCTTTCACATCGCCGAGAATGGCCGTGCGCGGGTCCTCATGCAAGCCGTCCACTCACCATTGCAGCCAGCGCCATCATCGCCTGTTGCTCCTACCTTGTGCCGCACGTCGCGGCCGGCGTGTAGCGTCGGTCATGCCCGGCGCTACCATTCCCCCCGGATGCGCCGGCTCGGGCGGACTGCCCGCCTCCTCCTTTCACGTCGCCGAGAATGGCCGCGCGCAGGTCCTCATGCAAGCCGTGCACTCACCATTCCAGCCAGCGCCATCATCGCCTATTGCTCCTACCTGGTGCTGCACGTCTCGGCCGGCGTATAGCGCGGGCCATGCCCGGCGCTATAATTCCCCGGATGCGCCGGCTCGTTTACACCTCCGCCCTGACCTGCCTTCCGGCCGGCGCCTTTCAGTTTCGCTCGGATGTCCGCCTCGTCGTAATCCACGCGACGGTAACGAACCCGCGTGGGGATTTCATCGGCGGACTGCCGGCCTCTTCCTTTCACGTCGCCGAGAATGGCCGCACGCAGGTCCTGAAGCAGCCGTCCAGGAGGACGTTCCGGTGACACTGGGGGTCCTGACCGACGACAGCGGCAGCATGCGGCGGCTGTATCCCGTGGTGCTGGAAGCGATCCGAATCATGAGCGACGACCTCAATCCCGAGGACGAGGTATTTCTGTCGCATTTCACCGTGCACCTCGCCATCGACCTTCCGCCCGCCGGAGCATCCGGACTGCGGAGCTCCCTGGCCGCCCTCGCCCCGCGCGGCGCGTCCGGCCAATGGCAGACCGGCACCAATCTTCTTCGATTGCCTGGAACAGGCGCTCGTGTACGCAGAGAAGAATCAGCACACCGCGATAAAGCCGCCCTGCTGCTGATCACCGATGGCAACGACACCACCAGCCTGCTCACTCTTAAGCAAACGATTGCCGCGGTGGGCCATCGGCGGCCACTGATCTACGCCATCGGACTGCCGGGCGACGACAGTAGAAGCGGGAGATCGGCTCTGCGCAAAATCACCGAAGCCAGCGGCGGGCAGGCGTTCTTTCCGAAGTATGTGGAGCAATTACCGGCCATCGCCCGCCGCATCGCCCGCGAAATGCGCAGCCAGTATACCCTCACTTACACGCCAGAGACTCAGGCTTCGGACGGCATCTATCGCGCACTGGTCGTGAAGGTGGACACTCCGCCGAATTCGCCGCCGTTATTGGTGAGGCGCGGACCGGCTACTACGCTACTTCCGCACAATCTCGTGAGTAACGTACTCGTAGGAGATCAACCGGACGCCCGAGGTGCGCGCGCGGACCACGATCTGATAGGCGGACGGAAACCCCTTCACTCCGGCGCTGCGAAAACGTTCCAGCATGGCGTTCAAGCGCGCCGGCGAACAGAAGAACTCCGCTGCCGCCTGAACTCCCGCCGAGCCGCCTCCGGACAACACCACCGTCCGTTTGGGTTTCCCGGCTGAATCGTTGTCGGTCAACACCGTGATCAGTCCGTAAGGCCCATCGGTGGCATCGGAAACCAGCATTTCCCTCCGCCCGGCCGGTTTTCGCTGATCGAGCACCGCGAATCGATCATCCGCGCTGTAATCGATCGTATAAGGAAGGTTCCGCAACAGTATGGAGGCCGCTTCGCTGTTTGTGCCCGCGCCGATTAATATCGAGTTGCGACCGCGCAGCGCGGCCACTGGAGCTTCCGCTTCCGGTAACAGTTGGTACCCTCCACCGAACGCCGTCCGCATATTCGTCAGCGTAGCCACGGCCGCCAGCTCGGCCAGAGGCACGGAAAGCTGAACCGGCTCCATATATAAGGGAACGCCCGGCTGCCGGGGCCGGTTGCTCCCGTAGGCGGCGTCCAGTTCTCCGGGCGCCGGCAAGCGTCCCGGACGCGGCGGGATATGCGGCCGGACCACCAGGTGGAGATTGGCCGCAATCGAAACCAGCAGATCGTCGCCCGGTTCGGCCAGGGGGCCCCAGGCTTCTTTAATTAAGGAAGAAGGATGCGGCCGGGTCCAAAGACTGGCCGCCAGTGCGCCGGCAATCAGGCAGCCGGCGGCAATCGCGGCGACGGCCCGCCAATCGAAGCCGGCGTCCGGGAGTCGCCACAACCGCCGGTGCGGCTGCGGCCCCGGGCGGCTCGGGCTCCTCCGGCACCTTGTGTCGCGTGTAATACGGAACGTAGCCGCCGCGCGGAATGGCGATGCGAATCGCGGCACGGGGCTGCTCTTGTGTGTAGAATTTTTCCAGACGCTGGCGCAGTTCGTAAGCTCGATTGCGCACCGAGGAATCGTCAGACAGACTGAAGTCCTTGCGCCGGCCCAGCACCTCGACGGCGATCTGGTATTCGTTCAGGTCGTCCAGCCGGCCGGCCAATTCGCACTCGCAGATGTACCTCAGAAGGGCGCGAAGTTGGGCCGAACGGGCGAAAGTGGCGCTTGCGAGAACCGATTCCAGGGTCTCTCGCTTTTCGCTATCAGAAACCGGGGGCTCCGAGATAACCATTTAACTACTAAGGCGATTATATCTCCAAGCAAACCGTTTGGAACCGTTTTCAAACGTCAACAAACGCCCGGAACACTTCTCCCGGGAGCCGGATTAGCCGAACTTATTGTCAGACTCGCTGATTTGCAAGGGAGAAGAACCATGTCCATGCCGACTATCCTTCGGAAACCGCTCCTGGCCGTCCTGGCCGCAAGCCTGCTGTTCCTGGCCCCATCGTTCGGGCAGGAATTCCGCGGCACCATCACCGGTACCGTAACTGACGCCACGGGCGCGGCTGTGCCAAAAGCAGACATTGAGGCCCGCAACGTCGAAACATCCGCGGTTACCACTGCCCAGACGAATGACGCCGGCGTCTACACGGTGCCGTTCCTGTTACCCGGCAGCTATACCGTAACGGCCGTTGCCGGCGGATTCAAAAAGGCATTGCACGAGGCGGTCGAAGTGCATGCCGGCGACCGCGTCCAGATGGACCTCAAGCTGGAGGTGGGCGCCATCTCCGACAGCGTAACCGTCACGGCGGAATCGGAGCAACTCCGCACCGCCACCGCTTCCATGGGCCAGACCATCAACACCACCGAAGCGCGAGATCTTCCGGTGATGGGCCGCAACACCTATATGCTGGCGGAACTTGCCACGGGAATGTATACCGCGTTGAGTACTACCTCGCAGGCGAGCGGCTTCGGCCGCCCCTATGATGGCGCGTCGGCCCAGATGTCCTCGGAAGGCATCGGCAGCCAGTACCAGATCATGTTGAACGGAATCCCCAATGCGCCGGAAGAACGGGCTTCCGCGGCAATTTATGTCGGCTTCGTGCCCTCGCCGGACGCGATTGAGGAAGTCACGGTTCAGACTCACACCTACGATGCGCAATACGGCCACAGCAGCGGCGCGGTGGTCAACGCCGTGCTGAAGGGCGGCTCCAACCAGTACCACGGGTCGTTGTACGAGTTCTTCCGCAACGACAAATTGAACGCCAACAGTTTCGCCGGCAATGCGGCCCGCAATGCGCGCGGCGTGATGCGTTGGAATCAGCCCGGATTCGTAGTGGATGGGCCGGTGCGCATTCCCAAACTCTATAACGGCACGGACAAAACCTTCTTCATGTTCAACATGGAGTGGATCCGCAACGCCAGTCCCCTGCCCTACACGGCGTCTTACCCCACCGCGGCGGAACGAACCGGAGACTTTTCGAGCCTGGTCAACGCCAACGGCCAGCCCGTGCTGATTTACGATCCGGCCGGCTACACCCTCACTGGCGGCCATTACATCCGGCAGGCCTTTCCAGGCAACGTCATCCCCAGCAACCGGATCAACCCGATCGGCAAAGCCCTGCTGGCCGACTTTCCGATGCCCAACCTTCCCGGGACTCTCGGAGGGTTCAACAATTACGTGGTCAGCCCGAACTCCCAGCAGGACCAATATCATTCCATCTCCTCCCGCGTAGACCATCAGATCAACGACAAGAACCGGCTGACCATGATGGGCTTCTCCAACGTCCGGCATCAGCTCTTTCCCACCTACGGATGGGCCAATCCCGCCGCCAGCCCCGGCTACCTGCACTTCCGCAACAACCACGGCGGCAGCGTGGATTGGACCGATACCCTCTCGCCCACCACGGTCCTGGACGTGAAATACGGGTTCATCTTCCACCCCTTCCAGGTCGGTCTTTACGGCGATAACTACGACATCAGCAAGCTGGGCTTTTCGCAGCAGTTCATCGCGCAGATGCCGCACGTCAACTACCCCGGCCTGAACATTGGGAACGGCTACACCGGGACGATCGGGAACGCCGGCACCGGCACCCCCACCACCAGCCAGTACACCACCACCTTCGACCACTCGCTGGCGGCGACGCTCAACAAGACCGTCGGCAAGCACAGTTTCAAAATGGGCGGCGAGGCCTACGTGATGAAGGCCAACAACAATACCCCGGTATCCAACCTCAATCCCTTCGTCGTCAACGCCGCCTACACACAGCAGGATGCGCAAAACAGTAGCGCCACCGCGGGCAACCCCTTCGCGTCGCTGCTGCTCGGCTGGCCGCAGAGCGGTGGATACAGCGTCACCATCGCCTCGGCGTTCCAGCAGATCTACGAAGGATTCTTCGTGCAGGACAGTTGGCGCGTCAACCAGAAGCTGACCGTGACCCTGGGCCTCCGCTGGGAATACGAATCGCCCATGAGCGAGCGGTACAACCGCCAGAACGCCGGATTCGATTTCACTGCCACGAATCCCCTGCAGGCGCAGGTGCCCAGTCTCAAGCTGTTGGGCGGCCTGCTGTTTACCGATGGCAACCACCGCCTGCCATTCGTGCGGGATTTGAATAACTGGGGACCCCGCATTGGCGCATCCTACCGGCTGGCCAACAACACCGTGCTGCGCGGCGGGTTCGGCACGAATTACTCGGTGACATTCCAGACCGGCGGGAACACCGGCTTCAGCGCCAACACCAGCTATGTCGGTTCCAACGATGCTAATCTGACCCCGGCCAACGGCCTGAGCAATCCCTTCCCGGGCGGCATTCTGGCAGCCACGGGCAGCAGCCTGGGGCTCTCCACGGCGCTGGGCCAGGGCTTCTCCTTCGCCGACCCGAACCGGACCATCCCCAAGGTTTACAACTACTCTCTGGCGCTGCAACACCAACTGCCCAAGAACACTTTGGTGGAAGTCGCGTTCGCGGGCAACTACGCCACGCAGTTGTCGGTGTCCAAGGGCATCAACGTCCTGCCTCGTTCGTTCTATGCCCTGCCCGGCCAGGCCATTCCGGTACCCAGCACTACGCTGCTGGCGCAAGTCACAAACCCCATGGCCGGCCTGATTCCGGGATCGAGCCTGAACAACGCCACCGTCGCCTACCAGACTCTGCAGAATCCCTACCCCGAGTTTGGCGGCATCACCGAATCCACGCATGCCATCGGCGATAGCCTCTATAACTCCCTGCAGGTATCGGTGGAGAAACGGCTCGCGGCCGGACTGCAAGGGCGCGTCAGCTATACCTGGAACAAGATCATGCAGGAGACCGGGTACCTGAACGATCAGGACGACTGGAGCATGTTGGCGCGATCCCAGGCCGGTGAGCCCACTAAGGTGATGAACATCAGCCTGACCTACGTGCTGCCGATTTTCGAGAACCGCAAAGGCTTCCTCCATAACGTGCTGGGCGGATGGGAATCCAATGCCATCGTCCGGTACCTCAATGGATCTCTGGTCGGCTGGCCGGGCGGGGTATTCTCTACCGGCATCAATCCGAAGCTGGACAATCGCACGTATCAGCAGTGGTTCAACACTTGCACGCTGAACACCTCCGGAGTGCGGCAGAACTGCGCCAGCACCAGCCAGCCGGTGGCCTTCATGCAGACGCCTCCGTACACGCTGCGAACCATGACCGGTGTGCTGCCCGGCGTCCGTACCGAAGTCCCCACCACCATGGACTTCTCGCTCTTCAAGACGTTCCAGATCCACGAAAGGGCCAAGCTCCAGATGCGGGCCAACGCCTATAACATCGCGAACACCCCGGTCTTCGGCGGTCCCAACACCACCTCCGGCGTGATCGGCATCGGGCAGGTCAACGATCCGCGTATTGTAGAATTAGCGTTGAAGTTCAACTTCTAACGTCCCAGGCGAGCCCATGAAGCAGCCCAAATCCGACCGCCGCCTGCGCTATGCGGGCGGCCTGGTCCTGCTGGCGGCGCTCGCCGTCCCGATTGTCGTCCGCACCCGGCGCCGATGCGCTGCGGGATGGCTTTCTCAATCCGCCTCCGGAAGCCCGCCTGCGCTGCTACTGGTGGTGGCTCAACGGGCACACCACCGAAGCCGCCATCACGCGCGATCTGGAGCAGATGAAAGCCAAGGGCTACGGCGGCGCCCTGCTGGTGGACGCCAACGGCAGCGAACAGCAGGGCAACCAGGCAGTGCCGGCGGGCCCCATGTTCGGCACTCCCGAGTGGCGCGCGCTGTACCGGCACGCCCTGAAGGAAGCCGACCGCCTGGGCCTGGAGATCAGCCTCAATATCGAGAGCGGCTGGAATCTGGGCTCGCCGCGGACGTCGTCCCGAGCAGGCGTCCAAGCTACTGACCTGGTCCCGGACCGTGGTGGAGGGCCCGCGGACGTTCGACAAATCTCTGGACGCGCCGCCGCAGAAGCTCGGCTTCTATCGCGACATCGCCGTGCTGGCCTACCCGCTCGCTCACGGGCCCGCGCTGCACAGCGTGCGGCAGCTTCCCGCAGAAATCGGCGGCGGTGGAACTGGGGATGTCCATGCCTCCCACCACGCCCCTGCTTGGAAGACGCCGCTTCGGTGCCTGGCGAAGCGGACACGCGCCTGGAACCAGGTGCAGGACGTCACCGCTCATCTGAAACCCGACGGCCGGTTCGAGTGGCAGGTGCCCGCCGGCACATGGGAGATTCTGCGCGTGGGATACACCGCGAGCGGCGCCCGGATCTCCACTTCCAGCGGCGCCTGGCAAGGCCTCGCTATCGACTACCTGGACCGCACCGCCCTGGAAGATTACTGGCACGAAAATGTCGACCCGCTGCTGGCCGATGCGCGCCCCTATCTGGGCCACGCGCTCCGGTACCTGGTCACCGACAGTTGGGAGTTGGGCGGCACCAACTGGACTACCCGCTTCGCCGCGCAGTTCCGCCAGCGCCGCGGCTACGATGTGTTGCCCTACCTGCCCGTGATCGCCGGCCGCATCGTCGAGAGCCGCGACCGGAGCAATCGCTTCCTCAACGATTTCCGGCGCACCGTGGGCGACCTGGTGGTCAGCGAGCATTACGCCGTCTTCGCCGAACTGGCGGCGCGCTCCGGCCTGGGCATTCATCCGGAATCCGGCGGTCCTCACGGCGCGCCCATCGACGCGCTCGAAACCCTGGGGGTCGCAGCGTTTCCGCAGACCGAATTCTGGGCGCGCTCCTACACTCACCGCACTCGCGACGACGAGCGCTTCTTCGTGAAGGAAGGCTCCAGCGCCGCCCACACCTATGGCAAAACGCTGGTGGCCGCCGAGGGCATGACCAGCATCGGACCGCAGTGGGAGGAGTCCATCTGGGACGATCTGAAGCCCACCTTCGACCAGGCCGTCTGCGAAGGATTGAACCGGCTCATCTGGCACACCTTCACCTCGTCGCCCGCCGAAATGGGACTGCCCGGCCAGGAGTATTTCGCGGGCACGCATCTCAATCCCAACGTGACCTGGTGGAACCAGGCGGGTGCTTTCATCGGCTATATCAACCGCAGCGACTTTCTGCTGCAACAGGGCCTGCCCGTCTCCGACGTGGTCTACTATTACGGCGACCAGGTGCCCAACTTCGTACGACTCAAATCCTCCGACCCTGCCAAGGTTCTACCCGGTTACGACTACGACGAAACGGACGACCGCGTCCTCACGGAGCGGATGACAGCGCGGGGCCGGCGAGGTCCGATTGCCTGAGGGCACCACGTACAAACTGCTGGTGATGCCCGAAGCCCCTTCGATTTCGCTCGAGGCCATGCGCGCCATCGAGCGCCTGGTGTCCGGGGGCGCCGCCGTCCTGGGATCGAAGCCCCAGCACGTGGTGGGCATCCAGGGCGAAGCGGAGTTCGCCGCAATCGCCGGCCGCGTGTGGGGCGATTGTGCGCCCGGCAAGCCGCATCATTTGGGCAAGGGCACGGTGTATTGCGGCGAACCCACCCGCGCGGTTCTGGCCGAAAGAGGTGTCGCGCCCGACTTCGAGTATCGCGGCGGCAGCATGGACTACGTACATCGCCGCGCCGGCAACGCCGATATCTATTTTGTCCGCAACACCCAGCCAGAGCCGCTCTTCGCCGAAGTGACTTTCCGTTCCGCCGGCAAGGCTCCGGAGTTGTGGCATCCCGACACAGGCAAGACGGAACCGCAGGGAATTTTCGATTTCACCAGCGACGGCCGCATCCGCATGCCGCTGTGGCTGGAACCTAACGGCAGCGTGTTTGTGGTGCTCCGCGGCTCCGCCGGACCGCACGTGAGGCAACTCTCGAAGGACGGGGTCGCGATCTTCCCCTCGGGCACCGCCGCCGCAGAAGTTCACCTGTCGGCGGGCCTCCTGACCACCGAGACGGCGGGCCGTTACACGCTTCAAATGAGCGATGGCCGGTCGCTGACGGCCACCGTCCCCGCGCTTCCCCCTCCCACCGCAATCGACCAGCCCTGGACCGTGACCTTCACGCCCGGGTGGGGAGCGCCCGCAAGCGCCACGTTCCGCCGTCTGGAATCCTGGTCACTGAATTCCGATCCAGGCATCCGTTATTATTCCGGCACCGCCACTTACCGGACCCGCTTCCTCCTGGATTCGAAGGGGAGTAACGTCACGCTGGATCTGGGCGAAGTGCGCGAGATCGCCCAGGTCAAGCTCAACGGAAAGGACCTGGGGATCCTCTGGAAAAAGCCCTTCCAGGTCGCGCTGGGATCTGCCGCCAGGCCCGGCTGGAACGATCTGGAAGTGGCGGTGACGAACCTCTGGCCCAATCGCCTGATCGGTGACCAGCAATTGCCACCCGAAAAACGTCTGACGCACACGAATATCACCAAATTCCACGCCAATTCCCCGCTGATGCCTTCCGGCCTGCTCGGTCCGGTGACCATTCACCAATCGGCCAGCGCCCGAGTCGCGCCGTAGTACCGCCTAAGCATCACAGGAGACAGAACTATCGGACCATGTTTTATTGAAACGATATACAGGTATAGCGATTACTGGATGGGGATGAAGGCCGCAGCCTGCGATTGGGCATTTCCGACGAAGGCCACCACCTCGGCATCTCCCGTGGTCAAACCGGCGGGGATGACCACGTTGACCTGGTAGAGGCCCGGACCGATCTCGCCGCCGAAGGTCACCGTGGCCGGGATGCCTTGGATGATGACGGTTGGCTTGGCGCCGAAGCCCGTGCCGAACATCTGGATGGTTTCGCCGGCCTTGGCGGCGGTGGTAGTGGCGCCCTTGATGAGGTTGGCGGGACCGATCAGAGAGCCGTCGGCGTGCTCGGCAGCGATGTAGGCAGTGCCATTGGCCGTCCCGAGGATGAAGAATCCCGGGGCGGATGGGGCGATGGTGGCGGCGACAGGAGCGCCGGCCAGACCATTGTCCGTGATCACGATCTGGCCCGGCCCCAACTGCACATCGGACGGCACGAGGAAGTTGATCTGGGTGTTGCCGATGAAGCTGACGAAGGCCGGCTCCCCGTTCACCGCTACGCTCACGCCGTTCAACGCGGTGCCGGTGGATTGCGGCGAGGCGGTGACGGGAGAGAGGGCGTTCCCGGAAATCGTGACGAAAGTGCCGGGGGCAATGGGGCCGCCGAGGAGGCTGCCGGCATTCAACAGGCCATTGGCTTTGACGGTTGGAACGGGCGAGATGCTGCCGAGCAGGCCGTGGCTTTCGAGCGGGTCATTGTTGGGACCGCCGCCGGGTCCGGCGGTGAAGTAGAGGGTGCCGGAATCTTCGTTCTGGGCGCCGCTGCCGAAACTGAGCGACCAGAGACCGGGGATGGTGGCGGCAGCGCCTTTGGAATCGACGAGGCCCAGGGAGCCGAGCAGCGCTCCGGTGAGTGGATTGAAGGCATTGATATTGCCATCGCCGAAGTTGCCCACGAGGAGAGCGTTGGGAAACGGGCCGAAGGTGGCGGGAGACATAACAAGGCCCCAGGGTGAGTTGAGCTGACCTTTCGCCGCCAGGTTGCCGACCAGGTTGCCGACGGTATCGAAGACAGCCAGATAGCCATTGCCGGCGCCGGCAACATCGTCCTCCTTCTGGTCGTCCTGCTTTGCATAAGTAACGTACAAGTAACTGCCGATGGCCTGGATGTTGAACGGGGCAAAGCCGGCGGGAATGGCGGTGTTTACAAATGCGTTCGAAGGGAGCGGGTTGGCATTCAACTTACCGTCCCAGGAGTCGATTTTACCACTGTTAAAGTTAGCAGCGTATAAGACCGGGCCGACCGGGGTGTTAGCCATGAGGGTGCAACCTTTGTAAATCGCGCCCGATTTGGAGTTGTCCACGAGCACAGCGGCAGTAGTTCCAGTGTTCCAGCCGCTGATGATACCGTCTTCGGAGCAGAACAGGAACGAGGACGGCTTGCCGCCGGTGTTGAAGGCGGCCGCGGCGCCGGCGGAGATCACGCCCGTCACAGCCCCGCCGGAGGCTCCTCCGGGCCCTGGAATGGAAACGGTAAGCGCGACCTTATTGCCATAGCCGTCATACAGGGTGGAGGTTCCCGAGTGATTGTTGCCGATCCAGAAGGGCTGGCTGGCGAAACCGTTGCCCCAGGGGTTTAGCAGGTCCGGGTCCTGGTGATCCGCGATGCCGGGCAGATCGGAGACCAGGTTGTGAACCAGAAACTTATTCGGCGGCGTGGTCTGTGCCGATAACACGGCAGACAGCGCTAAGATACCGATTGGTATGTGCGTTCTATTCATTTAGTGAGGCTCCTTGTCTATCATTAAGGAGCCGCGGGGTTAGTGGTCAAGACGCGAAGCGTAAATTCTGGAGAGCGCCGGGGAGGCGGCGAGCTGCCTGCCTCCGGAGAAGACCTGGAGTCCCCTGCCCTTACCGAATTTACTTCCGTTTCGATCCCAGAGGATAGTCAGGATCTGCCCGTGATAGGGAAGGTTGTCCAGGCAGAACCAATCCCAATGAGCGGGGAGCGAGGGGGTTGACTTCGATGGCGGAATCGGGGCGTGGGCGCAGTCCGGCAAGACCGGTGACGATGAGATCGGCGTAGCCGGAATGGTTGTAGTGATCGCCGCGGCCGTAAAAGGTCTTCTTGCGAATTTTCATGGCGCGGGCAAGCCACTCGCCGGTGAGGGGATTGAGGTCCTCATCGATCCAGGGGATGGTGCGGCCATCTTCCAGTTTGAGGTGCTGAGACCTGGTGTAGATTTGCAGGGTCTGGAAGTAGTCATCGCGTGTGACGGCGGACTGGTGGTAGGAGTTCAGCACGGCGGCAAGGGCGCGGAGGGTGATGGTGGTGGCGAAGGGCCAACTGGGACCGTTCCACTGGCAATCGTCGCCCTGGTAGGGGATCTGGAATTGGGGATGGCGGCGTTCGGCGGTGGTGGGTCCGTAGGGAGCATAGAAGCCTTGCGGGTCCATGAGTTGTTTCCAGGCGGCCTGGTAAGCGGAGCGGTCGTCGGGGAGGTCGAAATACCAGGGGGTGAAGCCGATGTTTTCGCGGACGGGGACGAAGCGGCCGGATTCGTCCAGGGTTTCGAAGAAAGCGGCGTCCTTGTTCCAGAGGAGGCGCTGGGTGAGGTCCTTCAAGCGGGCGGCTTTGGCGGAGAAGGTGCGGGCCACTTCGGTGGCGCCGGCCATGGCGGCGATTGCGGCGATGGCTTTGGCGTTGCCGTACATGTAGGAATTGATGCTGGGGCGGATGTTCCTGACCTTACGTCCACCGCTGATGGAAGACTCCATGCCGTCAGAGACATCGCGCTGCCAGAAGAGGCCGGTTGGGGTGAGGCGTTCCTTTTCCCAGGCCTGGTAATCCGAGAGAAGCGGATCGAGGTAGGAGGTTAGTAAGTCGCGATTGCCATCGGCAAGCCACTTATCGTAGAGCGCGGCGGCGATCCATCCGCTGAACTGGTGGAGATTAGAGCGAATGCCGCCGTTTTCGCCGGTGCGCAGCCAGAAGTGGATGTCCTGCTCGATGTATTGGCGGTCGTGCAGCCAGCGGCCCTCGGCGATGTGGTGGCCGAGGGCGCAACTGAGGGCATTGAATTCGGCGGCGTGCTTCACGGGCTTGAGGAACTCGGTGACGATGAAGCCGAGGGGCGTCTGCTTGATGTGCTTACGGTAAGTCCACCAGCGGAAATAGTAGATCTCTTCGATATCGCGATCGGGACAGGTGAAGAGCGGAATGTTGGCCTTCATCCAGGAGAATGCCTGGGCATCCGGAATGACGTTGACGACCTCTTCCTTCACCATGCCGTTGAACTTCTGGACATGCGGGGCGATGGATTCGGGGTCTAGGAGGAAGGGGCGGGGCGCCGCGAAGAGGGGCTTGAGGAGGGCGCCGGCGGAGAGTTGGAGGAAGGCATGGCGGGAAAGCAGGGGGTTGGGGGTGGGGGTTGGGGATGGGGGATTAGTGGGGGGCCAGGGGCCGGGGGCCGGGGGCCGGGGATTAGTGGCTCGCTTCGCTCGCGTCATTGAGTTACCTTTTGGAAGCGGACGGCCTGATAGGGTTTGGCGGGGAGCTTCAGGGTGAATTTGCCTTGGAAGGTTCCGGGGACGGGGGTTATGGTCATCTCCCAGGGGTCGATGATGTCGGCTTTGTAAGTGGGGCCTTTTGCGAGGTCAAAGGTGTATTCGGCGGGCTGGTTTAGGTCCATGTAGAAGAGATAGTAGCGGCCGGGTTGGCCGGCGGCCAGATAGTAAGTGGATAGATTGTCCAGACCTTCGGGTGGCGCGGATTCCAGAATTTTGCGGAGGAAGGCGATGCGGGTCGGGCTTTGGCCGTGGAGTGTGCCTCCTTTGGACCACCAGAGGATGTTGTCGGGATCGAGATAGGTTTCGCCGTGGCCGACGTAGGCGCCGCCGACGGTGCCGAGCCAGAAGCGGCGGATCATTTCCTGGGGCGAGATGTTACCCCAGCGCTGGGGGATGTTGCCTTCGTACTTACATTCGTCATAGATGACGGGCTTGCGATATTGCGCGACCCATTCGCGGGCCTTTTCGAGATCGCTGGACTGGACCGAGACGTGGGTGACCCAGGGCTTGGAGTGGTCGTAGAAATTCGGGCCGTTGTGGATGGAGCGGAGGTGGTGGTAGGGGTCGCATTCCTGAACGATGCGGAAGAAGCGGTCCCAATCGGCCATGGTTTTGCTCTTCATGAGGTCGTATTCATTGGCCATGGACCACCAGACGTTGCGGAAGGCGGAGAGGCGGGCGACGACGTAGCGGAGGTAGCGGTCGTCGGCTTCGGGCGGCATTTTGGAGTAGCCCCAGCGGTCGTAGGGGTGGAAGAGGATGAGATCGGCTTCGATGCCGAGCGACTGGAGGTCGGCGATGCGTTGTTCGAGATGGTGGAAGAAATCGGGATTGAAACGGGTGAGATCGTTTTCGCCGGAAGCGGTGCGCGGGAAAGGGTAGTAGACGGGCTCGTTGGCGTTGTAAGTGTAGCTCTTGGGGAAGATGCACATGCGGATCTTGTTGAAAGGCGCGTTACGCAGGGTAGCGAGGGTCTGTTGCTCCAGTTTATCGCCCTGGTGCACCCAGGCGTAGCAGGTGGTTCCGATGGGGATGTACGGCGTGCCGTCTTCATAGGCGAAGTGGGAGACGTTGCGGACGCGCACGGGGCCGTGGTTGGCGGGTGCGGGCGCGGTGACGGAGAAAGCCCCGGTTTTGCCATCGAGGTCGGCGATGTTACTGGAGGTGGTGTAAGTCCACTGGCCGAGTTCATCGGGCATGAAGCGGATGCGGTAAGTGCCGCCGCCATCGTAGAATCCGTCGGCTTCGACGGTCCGGTGGCGGAACTGGAAACGAGCGGAGAGGCGGACATCGACGAAGGGATTGCCGGCGGAGGGACCGGGGAGGGTGATTTCGTAGATTCCCCATCGCTCGGTGGCACAGAGGGCGGGTAGGAGAGCGAGACAGGCGAGGAGGCGGCGGGCGGTCATGTTGTGAGGGTACAACAAGCGGGGGCACAAGCGGGGGTTGGGGGTGGGATTGTGGGCGCGCTTCGCGCTTGGGGGCCTGGTCACGGGAGACGGAGGAGGGCCATGTCCTTTTCGACGCGACGTTGGATCGGCTTTCGTAAAGGGTGAGAGAGCGAGTTGTTTCGCGCTCCCGTCCCAGAGGTGGGACATGGCGAAAGACATAAGTTACTTTCTGGCGAGCTGCGCTCGCCTGGACAGGCCCGGAGGCCTATCCTACGAATACCACCCCGACTTAGGGGAGTTTGGGTAAGTGGTTGACGGGATTGAGACGGAGCGCTGTGACCGCGGCCTGGAGACCTCCGGCGCGCTGGAGGCCGGGGACGAAGAAGTTCTTTGCCAAGTCTTCATCGGTGCCGGGGAAGCCCGACAAATCCGCCTGGAGATCGACGGGGACGGGCGCGACGGCGGCGGCGAATTTACACCAGAGGGCGGACTTACCGAGGCCGATCAATTGCGTCTTCGGCTGGTTCAGCCAGGCGAGGGCGGTGAGGATGTCCTGCACGCGATTGGCGTCGTCGCTCTTGTTGAACGTCAGGAACATCTTGGACGGAACGGTTTCGCGGGGCCACGGCGGAGCCGGTCTGGAAGGCGTCGATGAAGCAGGACGGCGCGGCCCGGATTTGAGGAGGCGGGCGGCGGCGGGATCTTTGCGCGCCGCTTCGGCGCCATCGGGATGAACCACCAGCGCCGGCGGATTGGCGCCTTGGATCCAGATGGCGGGGATGCGGTCGCCCTTGTCCGGGGCGGCCCAGGACGATATGCTCGCCGATCGCCTTCGCTGAGGACGTGGGCGGGCCACTCGGCGGCCAGCGCGGCGGTGAGGCGGGCGCGCGGATCGCGCGGTCTGCTCGCTGGCGAGGCGCTTCCACTCATCGAAGAGCTGCTGAAAGGAGATGGCGTTGTCGGGCAGTTTGCGATTGTGGAGCACCATCATGTCCTGCAGTTTTTCCATGTGGATGGCGCGCTCTTTCAGTTTGGCGGGATCGGTTTCGCCGAGGACGTGCTTGCCGAAGAACGCATAGGTGGCCTCGCGATTCGGCCTGTTGTAATTGTGCGGCGCGTCCTGGAAGAACATTTCGACGTCGGCGCCTTTGTCGTAGAGATCGTAAATGGCGCGGACGGCGGGATACTCTTCGGTGCGCATGTTGCGGGTCCAATCGCCGGTGGCGGCGGACATGATCATGGGGCGCGGCGCCATCATGGAAGCGATTTCGACGTTGTTGGTGTCGAAGCGGAGGCCGGGCGCGTTCTCGCAGAGTCCGCCACCCTGCATGATGAGGGAGACCATGTTGGCGGGGGCGGAGAACTTGATGCGGTCGTCCACGGCGGAGACGGTGAAGGTCTGGGTGGCGCCGCCGGATGCGCCGGTGGCGCCGATCATTTTGCGGATTGACGCCGGGCAGCTTCTCCAGGAAATCGATCGCGCGGATCGAGTTCCACAACTGCAGGCCGAACGGGCCGAAGCCCCACAGCTCTTCGACGGGGCGTATCGCCGAAATCGTGCGGTGTCTGGATGGTGTCGTCGTAGCCGACCATGTCGTAGCTGAAGACGACGAAGCCCTGGCGGGCGAGGTTGATGGCGCGGGCGGGGACGGAGACGATATCGGTATTTTCCAGGCGGCCGTAATTCCAGTGGCCGTGCGGGCTGATGATGGCGGGATATCCGCCGGGGGGCGCGGGCTGGAGCGGGCGGTAGAGGTTGCCGGCCAGGTAGAAGCCGGGCAGCGTCTCGATCAGAACCTTTTCGATGGTGCAGTCGCGGTTTGCGACGCGGCCGAAGATCTGCGGGTGCAGATCGTTTTTCGGGAACGGCGGGAAGCAGGCCGGCGGCGGCGAGGATCTGGGTGCGCAGCGCCTGCTTGCGCGCCTCCCACTCGGCGAGGGTCCTGTAGGTTTTGGCGACGAAATGGGTGTCGGTGTTGGGAATATCGGTATTGCGTGTGTCCTGCGCGGGAATCTGGGCGTGCGCCACGAGGCATGCGGCGAGGGCGGCGGTAAGGAATCGCGGCATGGCCATAGTGGTATCACAGATTTCGGCGGTATGCCGGCGAGGCCGAGCGTGAGGGTGCCGGCGAGTTCGGTGGTGGCGCGCGGCTGCATGGCGGTATCGAGCGTGGCGAGGCCGAGGTGGCGGAAGAGGGGCGCGCCCTTGACGCGCAGGACGCGGAGGCGCGTGCCGAGGCACGCGATCGCCGACGGCGCAAAGCGGCAGAACGGAAGCGCCGAGGCCGGCGCGGACAAGGCTTTTCATGGCTTCGATGCTTTCGACCTCCATGGCGATTTGGGGGGCGAAGCCGAGGGTCTGAAAGTAGCTATCGATGAGGTTCTGCATCTTGGTTTTCTTTTCATAGGAGATGAAGCGGAGCTTGCGCAGGTCGTCGGGCAGGAGGATGGTTTTGCGCGCCATGGGGTGGTGGTGATTGAGGACGATGACGAGCTCTTCGGTGCCCAGCGGAACGATGCGCATGCCCTGTTCGTCGCGGGGCGACATGACGATGGCGAGATCGACCTGATGGCCTTTGACGGCGGCGAGGAGGAACTCGGTGGTGCCGGTGACGACGACGAGTTCGATTTCGGGGAAGCGGCGGTTGTAGGCGCCGAGGATGCGGGGGAGGCGGTAGGTGAGGGTGGTGGCGCCGACGCCGAGGCGCACGGTGCCGCGCTTGAGGGCGCTCATTTCGCGGACGGCCATTTCGGCGTTGGTGAGGTCGCGGAAGATGCGGTCGGCATATTGCAGGAGGACGGTGCCGGCCTCGCTGACGAGGACGCGTTTGCCGACGCGGAGGAAGAGGGGGCACCCGAGTTCGGATTCGAGCTGCTTGATGTGCTGGCTGACGGTGGATTGGGAGATGTGGAGCTGGCCGGCGGCGCGGGTGAATCCACCGCTGGTGGCGGCGGCCTGGAAGACGCGGAGCTGATGGAAGTCCATGGCGATTGGCGATCCATCGGTTAGATTAATGCAAACGGTTGGAATAATCTATTTGAGGGATTCGTTACGAAAAGATAAAGTCTAGGAAAAGGTCTTCTCCATGAAGAGATGGTGGGTACTTGGGTCGCGGGGGCGATGGCCGCCGCCATGCCGCCGGCCGGTAACGTCAATTCCATCGGAATGGTACTGGTGCGGATCGCGCCGGGGAGTTTCGAGATGGGCGTGGATTCGATGCCGATTCCGAAGGAACTGCTCAAGGGACCGAGCGGTGTGATCTACGACCGGCCCTAGCATACGAGGGCGATTACGACGAAGCCCCGGTTCACAAGGTGACGATCACGCAAGCCGTTCCTGATGTCGCGTGACGGAAGTGACGACGGAGCAGTTCCAGCAGTTCCGGCCGGACTACACAGGCAACGATTACTACGCGCCGTACGCTTCGGGCGTGAGCTTGGGACGACGCGGTGGCGTTCTGCAAGTGGCTGACGCAGGAAAGAAGGCAAGACGTATCGGCTGCCCACGGAGGCGGAATGGGAATACGCGGCGCGGGCGGGGACGCGCACGCCGTTTTCCCGGAGCGATCCGCCAGCTCCGGAGACCCGAATGCGTGGGGCTTGCAGAACATGCACACGGCGTGGCGGAGTGGGTGTACGACTGGCACGGGATGTATCCGGCCGGAGGCGCAGACCGACCCGGTGGGTCCGGCGAGCGGGATCGGCGCGCGTGGTGCGCGGCGGCGGGCTGGACTACAAGGCATCGAAGACGGATGGCGGGAAGCATCTGCCGGCGGAGATGCGCGTACTACGCGCGATCGGCGAATCGCGCGGCGATGGCGCCGGGTTTCGTCGGCGGAGGACGACATCGGGTTCCGCGTGGTGCAGGCGGAGATGCCGAAGACGACGCCGCTGCCAGCGGAGAAACCTCTGGTCCAGACGGCGGTGAAGCAGACGGTGCCGGATTGGAAGGTCGGCGGACCGGACGCGGCGCAAGCCGTACTATCGCACGCGGCCGATGTTCCCGAACCTGGGGAGCCGCGATATGCGCGCGGTGGGCTGGAAGATCGGATTGAAGCCGGGGCTGGGCATCGCTATCACAATTCGGCGGTGGCGGTCTGCGCAACGGCGACCTGATGGCGGCCTACTACAACACGCCGAAGGAAGAGAACGATCCGGACCAGACGCATTCTGACGATGCGGCTGCGGTACGGGACGGAGGATTGGGACATGCCGGAGCCGTGGCCGGATTTCGCGGACGCGGCCGACGCCGCGCCGGTGTTCTGGAACGATCGCGGCACGATGTGGTTCTTCTTCGGGTCGCCGCGGCTGCTGGGCGGGCCGCCGTTCCAATACATGACGTCGCCGGATAGCGGCGCGACGTGGAGCGCGGTGCGGATGCCGGAGCTGATGGGCGCGGTCGGCAAGTTCACGCCGCAGCCGATCAACAGCGTGGTGCGCGACAGGGAGGGCACGATCTTCCTGCCGGTGGATGGCAGCGGCAGCACAATCGGTGCTGTTCGCGACGACGAACGACGGGCAAGACCTGGTACGACACGGGCGGGCGCACGGCGGGCGGCACACGACGCTGGTGCTGGGCAAGGACGGATCGCTGATCGGGTTCGGCGGGAAGAACACGAACATCGACGGCTTCATGCCGAAGGCGATCAGCGCGCGACGGCGGGAAGACGTTCGAGAAATCGAAGACGCCGTTTCAGCCGCTGGGCAGCGGGCAGAGGCCGAGCGTGATCCGGCTGGCGTCGGGGCGGCTGTTCTTTGTGGCGGACCTGTTCGACCGGAAGAAGCTGGGGCCGAAGGGCGACGGCGCGTTCGTGCGCACTGAGCGACGACGACGGCGCGACGTGGAAGACGCGGCAACTGCCGGGATCGTGACGGTCGGATACACGACGGCGACGCAGGCGCCCAATGGCGTGATTCACGTGGTGACCTCGAAGAACGCGCCTGCGCTGCACATCGAGTTGAACGAGGCGTGGGTGATCGAGGGCGGACCGGAATCGGCAGCGCCTCCGGGAATGATTCGGGGACAGAGAGTTCTCCGGTATAACGGCGGCGGCCGCAGTGGGAGGTCGAGTACGTGAACGGGAGGAAGACGGGCACGGAGACGTGGTGGCGCGAGAACGGGACCGGAAGGAGTGGGAGAAGATTTACGCGGCCGACGGGAGTTCGGAACTGGAGGAAGTCTCGATGGCGCCGGGAAGGTGAGGCGGAATCGGTGTGGAAGGGGAAGGGCCTGTGCGGCTGGGGGCCAGGGCCGGGGCAGGAGCCAAGGATGACGACCAGGGGTTGGGGGTGGGGGTTGAGGGTGGGGATTAGTGGCGCTTCGCGCCTTGCGGCCGGCCGGAGGGCAGGGGTGGGGGGTGGGGGTTGGGGATGGGGGACTAGTGCAGTGAGTATTGAGTGGCTTTTGATTGCTGACGATTTGACGGGGGCTTGCGACGCGGGGGTGCAGTTTGCTCGGCGGGGGATGGCGAGTTGCGTGATGCTGGCTAGGGATGCTCCGCCGGCGGGGGTGCGGGTGGTGGCGGTGAATACGGAGAGCCGGCATTTGGAAGAAGATGCGGCAGGGGCCGCGGTGGCGGCGGTGGCGGATTGGATTACGGGGCGGGCGGTGTTTAAGAAGATCGATTCGGTGCTGCGGGGAATCCGGGGGCGGAGATCGCGGCGGCGATGCGGGCGTTCGGGTGCGAGGCGGCGGTGGCGACTCCGGCATTTCCGGCGATGGGACGGGTGGTGAATGCGGGCAACGGCGGCGCGGTGTTTCGGAGTCTGCGGGCGGATCTGCATGCGGCGCCGGGAATGGTGGCGGAAGCTTTGGCCACGGGGGCTCGGGTGGTTTCGGCGGATGCGGAGAGCGACGCGGATCTGGATGCGATTGTGAGCGGCGGGATGGCGAGCGGGCGGCGGATTCTGTGGGCGGGATCGGGCGGACTGGCGGGGGCGTCGGCGAGACGGAGCACGGCGGTGGGGCGTGCGCAGACGCGGAAGGCGGCGACGGTGGTGTTCTGCATTGGGACCGATCATGCGGTGACGGAGGCGCAGGTGGCGGAGTTGCAGCGGGCGCGGCCCGCGAGCGTGATTCTACCTTTGGGGGCGATTGGGGAGTGCGGGGCTTTGGTGGTTTCGGGCGGGGATACGGCGGCGGCGGTTTGCCGGGAGGCGGGCGCGCGAAGGATCGACTTATGCGACGAAATTCTACCGGGGATTCCGTGGGGAATTCTGCGGTGCGGGAGGTTCGATGGTGTGCCAGTGGTGACGAAATCCGGCGGATTCGGCGCTCCGGACGCTTTGCTTCGGGTGGCGGAGTTTTTTTGAATGAGCGGACTGCCTACGATCGCGTTGACGATGGGGGACCCGGCGGGGGTAGGGCCGGAGATTGTGGTGAAGGCGCTGGCGGACGAGGCACTGGCGCAGATGGCGAACTGGGTAGTAGTGGGGGACGCGGCGGTCTTCCGGAAGATGGGCGCGGAGGTGGCGAACCTTCGCGATGCGCGGGCGCTGGACGGGGAGGTGGCGTTCGGCAAGTTGGACGCGCGATGCGGGGCGGCGGGCGTGGAGTATGTGCGGATCGCCACGGAGATGTGTCTGCGCGGCGAGGCGGACGCGATGGTGACGGCGCCGCTGAATAAGGAAGCGGTGACGCTATCGGGGCGGGCGTTTTCAGGGCACACGGAGTATATCGCGGAGTTATGCGGGGCCACGGAATCGCGCATGCTGCTGGCGAGCGAGCGGCTATCCACGATCCACGTGACGACGCACGTGGCGCTGCGGGCGGCGTGCGCGCTGAGCACGGAGCGGATCGTGCGCACGATCGAACTGGGGAACGAGGCGATGCGGTTGCTGGGCTTCGAGCGGCCGCGGATCGCGGTGTGCGGGTTGAATCCGCACGCGGGAGAGCACGGGCTGTTCGGAGAGGAAGACGGCCAGTTTATTGCACCGGCGGTGGCGGCGGCGCGCGCGGCGGGAATGGAATGCAGCGGACCGCACGCGGGGGACACGGTGTTTCTGCAGGCATCGAGGGGCGCTTACGACCTGGTGGTGGCGATGTATCACGACCAGGGGCACATTCCGATGAAACTGCTGGATTTCGAGGGGACGGTCAACATCTCGCTGGGAATTCCGATTATCCGGACGTCGGTTGACCATGGGACGGCGTTCGACATCGCGGGCAAGGGGTTGGCGAATCCGCACAGCATGAAGCAGGCGATGCGGATGGCGGCGCGGATGGCGGCTACTCGGAGGCGCGCCGTGAAATGATCGACGCTGCGGTGATTGTGGCGTACATGGCGGCGCTGGTGGCGCTGGGGCTGCGTTTTTCGCGGCGGCAGACGTCCACGGATCGCTACTTTGTGGCCAAGCGATCGATACCGGGTTGGGCGACGGGGATGAGCCTGCTGGCGACGCTGATCAGCAGCGTGACGTTCATCGCGTATCCGGGGTCGGCATATGCGGGCGACTGGTCGAACCTGGTGCCGGGGTTGATGGTAGCGCCAGTGCTGGCGGTAGTGGCGGTAGTGGTGATTCCGTTTTTTCGCCACGTGGTGAGGACGAGCGCGTACGAATATTTCGGGCGGCGGTTCGGATACCCGGCGCGGGTGTACGGATCGATCGCGTACGCGCTGGGACATTTTTCGAAGATGGGCTTCGTATTTTACCTGCTGGCGCTGACGGTGAGCAGCATGACGGGGTGGAAGACGGATTCGGTGATCGTGCTGGTGGGGATCGTGACGGTGGTGTACACGCTGGCGGGCGGGATTGAAGCGGTGATCTGGGCGGACGTGATACAGGGCTTCGCGTTATGGCTGGGAATCGTGATCTGCGTGGGTCATTTGTTGTTCCTGCCGGCTGGGGGTCCGGGGGCTGTGCTGGCGCACGCATGGCAGAGCGGGAAGATGAGCCTGGGGAGCAGGGCGGCGGATTTCAGCCGGCCGACGGTGTGGGTGCTGGCGATTTACGGCTTCTTTTACTATCTGCAAAGGTACACGGCGGACCAGACGGTGGTGCAGCGGTACCTGGTGGCGCGGTCGGACCGGGAGGCGGTGCGGGGCATCGCGGTAGGGTCGCTGCTGTGCATTCCGGTGTGGACGCTGTTCATGCTGATCGGGACGCTGTGCTGGGAATACTACCGGGCCGCGCCGCCGGCGCTGAAGGCGGACCAGGTGTTTCCATACTTCATTACGACGCACGTGCCCGCGGGACTGGCGGGGCTGTTCATGGCGGCGCTGTTCGGCGCGGCGATGGCAAACCTGTCATCGGACTTCAACAGCCTGGCGGCGATCGCGGTGGAGGATTATTACCGGATGATGCGGCCGGAGTCCGGGGAGAAACGGCGGCTGGCGATGGCCAGGATCGTGGTGGCGGTATGCGGCCTGTTGTGCATGGCGGTGGCGACGATTCTGGCGCACACCAATGGGACGGCATTAGGGCTGTGGTACACGGTCTCGGCGATTGTGGCGGGTGGCCTGGCGGGATTGTTCCTGCTGGCGTTCCTGGTGGCGCGGGCCGGGGCGACGGCGGCGTATGTGGGGATCGGGGCGAGCCTGGTGTTTACGGCATACGCAACGTTAACTTTGGACGGCGGTAAGTTGTGGGACCTGGGGAGGTTCAACTTTCCGCTACATAACTATATGATTGGAGTCATCGGCCACTTAGTGCTGCTGGGAAGCGGATGGGTGGCGTGTTTGTTTTTTCCCAATCGCGATGAAGGGGCGCGGGAACTCACTTTATGGGGATGGCTGCGTCATTCCAGGGCGGAGGCGTTAGCGATAACGAACTAAGTTCCTTGGCAAATCGCGAGAGTTCGGTTATGATTTTACTAATCGCTCAGAGTTAGTGTATACCCCAAGTGGGGCGAGGGTAGTTACAAGTTAGTTTGAAGAGGTAGTGCACATGAAACTCCGTAGGTTTTTCGTTTGCGCGCTGCTGGCATGCAGCGCTCTACTGGCACAGGAATACCGGGGCACCTTCAGCGGCAACGTCACCGATCCGCAGGGGGCGGTGATCCCGAACACTAAGATCACAATCACGGAAACGCGCACCGGCACCAAGACCACCACGGTCTCCGGACCCACCGGGAAATACCATTCCGTTTTTCTGGCCCTGGGTACCTATAACATCGAGGCGGAGGCCGCGGGCTTCAAGAAGTCCACGCAAAAGGGCCTGACGCTGAGTTCCGGCGAGAATCCGGTGATAGACATCCACCTTGAAGTGGGCAATGCCAGCGAAGAGGTGACGGTCACGGCGGAGACGCCGATTCTGGTGACGGCGAACCCGTCATTGGGACAGGTGATCACCACGGCGGAGGTGGAAGACGTGCCGATCAACGGCCGCACGCCGATGATGCTGGACAACCTGGCGATGGGGGTGGTCTCGACGTTCGAGCCCGGCCCGGTGCGTCCGTTCGATAACAGCGCGCCGAACGACATCAGCATCGGAGGCGTGCCGGCGACGCACAACGAAGTGCTGCTGAACGGCGCGCCCAACGCGGGCCAGCCGAACCAGATGGCGTACAGCCCGATGCAGGATGCGGTCACCGAAGTGCGCGTGAATACGTTCGACATGGATGCCGCGAACGGCCACACCATGGGCGGGACCGTGAACGTGATGACCAAGAGCGGCACCAACGCGCTGCACGGTTCGGCGTACATCTACAACCAGACGTCGGCGGTGGATGCCAATACATTTTTCAACAATGCCAAGAACGTATCGCGGCCTCCTTATCACCAGAACCAATACGGCGTGACGGCGGCGGCCCGATTTACGTGCCGAAGGTCTTCAACGGGAAGAATCGCGTCTTCTGGTTCTTCGCTGGGAAGGGATGCGCGATTCCGATCCGGCGAATTCGCCGCTGGAAACAGGCAATCCGGAGAACTTCACATCGGTGCCTACCGCGGCGGAACGGAAGGGCGATTTCTCCGTCGTTGCTCAACCTGCCTACCAACGCAGCCACCATCTACGACCCCAATTCGGGAGTGCTTTCGGGCACGCTCGTATCGCGCACGCCGTTCCCGAATAACCAGATTCCGAGCAACCGGATCAGCCCGATCGCGCAGGCTTACATGAACACGTATTTTCCGCAGCCGAATACCGCCGGCCTGCTGAGCGGGCAGAACAACTACGTAATCAACGCCGTGGATTGCGATGGCTACGATAACGAACTGGGGACGGCTGGATATCAACGCCAGCGACAGGAACAGGATCTCTTTCGAGGCGCGGCACAACTACCGGGCGCAGAACAAGAACCAGTTTTTCGGCAACTCCGGCCACCGGCAACTTCCTCTATCGCATCAACCAGGGGGCCTCGCTGGAAGACGTCGACACGTTCTCGCCGACCGGTGGCGAACTCCGCGTCAGTTACACGGTAATCGAGCACCACTCCTCGCCGGCGGACGGAGTGGCCCCATCGACCTCGGTTTCCCGTCTACGTCGACGGCAACTCGGAGTTCCTGATGCTGCCGTACATCACCTTCTACAGCACCTGCGTACCGGCGGGGCCCGCGCCAACTACGAGCCGCTGGGCTACAACGGCGACGGTACCAACTTCTCCGACAGCTTCCACCTCTTCGGCAACGTGGTCAAGATCCACGGCAATCACACCCTGAAGTTCGGCGGACCTGCCCGAGAACCGCTGGAGCGCCTACACCTTCGGCAATCCCTCCGGCACCTACAGCTTCAATGCCGACTGGACCAACGACCCGGCCGTCGCAGACAGCGGCACCCTTTCGGCCAGGATCTGGCGCCTTTCCTGCTCGGCTTGCCCAGCGGCGGCAGCCTGGACCTCAATTCGCAGACCACCGTGCAAGCCCGCTACCTGGGGTTGTTTCTCAATGACGATTGGCGGGTGAGCCCCGACCTCACGCTCAGCCTCGGACTCCGCTGGGAGCGCGATTTCCCGGAGACCGAGCGGTTCAACCGGGTCTCAACGGGTTCGACCCGACGGCCGCCAGTCCCATCTCCACCGCCGCGCAGCCGCTTACGCGGCGCACCCGCGGCCCTATCCGGCCAGCCACTTCAAGGCGCTCGGCGGACTGACCTTCCCCTCGGCGATCACCGCGTATCTACGACACCAACTCGTCCATCTTCAGTCCGCGAGCCGGCTTCGCCTGGACGCCCACCGGTCGGCAACAAGACCGTGATACGCGGCGGTATCGGAGTTCTGGTGGATCCGCTTCCCGCTGCCCGCGCCCAATCTCAGCAGGGCTTCAGCCAGCAGCACCGTTCCGCTGCCATCACCACGGCCGCCGCCTGCCGTCTACCCGGTCCGATCCCTTCCCGATCGGCGTCCTGCACCCGTCCGGTTCTCGCCAAGGGCACGCACTTTCCTCGGCAACAGCATCAGCTTCTACAACCCGAACACTAACAACCCGTATACGATTCGCTGGCAATTCAGCGTTCAGCGCCAGTTGCCATTCTCGACGGTGCTCGAAGTGGCGTACATCGGCAGCCATGCGATGCACCTGTTATCTCGATCAACCGGCAATTATGTGCCGCGCCGTTTCTCAGCACATCCCTGGCGCGCGATCCCGCCGTCATCACGGAACTTCTCGGGCACTGACAACGCCAACCCGTTCAAGGGCCTGATCCCCGACGTCTCTTCGCTCAACGGCGAGTTGCACCACGCTGCACAACTGGTGATTCCGTTCCCGCAATACCCCGTGCCCAGACCAGAACGGAGTGCTGCTGCAGGCCGATAACGCGGGAGCTCTTACTACGAGAGCGTCAACGTCCGCGTGCAGAAGCGCTTCACCGATGGCCTGACCCTGATCAACAACCTGATCTTCAACAAACTGATCGATCGCCTGGCCTTCCTCAATGATTCCGATCCGGCTCCCGAAAAGCGCCTATCGAGCGATTCGCGGCCCTTCCGCGAAGTGCTGGCCTCCACTTACCAGCTCCCCATCGGACGCGGGCGCAAACTGAATCTCCAGAACCGCGTCGTCGATTTTCTGGTCGGCGGCTGGGGCCTCAGCGGCATCTCTGACCATCCAGTCCGGGCCCACCTTGAGCTGGGGCAACTACATCTATTACGGCGGTCCCTTGAACATTCAACCCGCACCAGCCCAACGGCCTGGCGTTTGATATTACGCAGTTCAACACCGTCTCAGCGCAGCAGCTGGCCGACAACGTCCGCACCTTCGACAACCAGTTCAACAACCTGCGCCGCGATCCGACGAACGAGATCGATATGTCTTTAGACAAGAACTTCGGTTTCGGCGAGCACCGATATCTTCAGGTGCGGTTCGAAGCGTATAACCTGGAAAACCATGTTACGTTCGGGGGGCCGACCACGACGCCGACCAACGCGGCGTTTGGGATAATCGGCGCGCAGGCGAACACGCCGCGGAGGCTGGAAACGGCTCTGCGTCTGGTTTGGTAGGAGGGATGGGGGTTAGTCCGGGACAGGCCGGGGAGGCCTGTCCTACTTC
>CAVVLD010000100.1:0-49438 GCA_963748795.1 uncultured Solibacteraceae bacterium | reverse complement strand
GATGGGCGAATTGACGACGGCCAGCGGACTCGATCGGAAAGGGCTGCCCGGGATCGACTGCGGGCACGGTCGGGCCAAGCCCTGTAGCAAACAGAGATAAGACCTCGCCCGCCGCGGCCGGCTTAGACGAAGTGACAAGAGAGAAGTCGCTGGAATGGGTCACGGCCGGGCCGCCGGGAGTGATCACAATTTGCGGCGCGGACATCGGGATCAAATGAACAACAAACCGCGCTGTTCCGCCTCCATTGAGGCGGCGGTTCGCGGGGTCCTCTGTTATGGAGGCTGCCCGTTGGTTGGCCACTCCCGGCGGGTTTGCCACCGACCTCCATCTGGCCCCGAGCACCGAGAAATGCTCCCGTACCGCCCGTTATCGCGAAGTTATTTCCTCCCGTTGCAGTCAATGGAGCTCCTGGCGGCGCAGGGCCACCACCGTATCCGTTCGTCACAATGGTCCCGATCGGCGTGCCGTCGCTCTTCAGGATTTCGAAAGTGAACATGGCCTGTGCAACCCGCACGGTGTCAGCGATTGCCCCGCCGGCGGCGGGGGCCGTGCTGCTGAAAATGTTCTGCGCGGAGCGGATATGAGTCCCCTTCACGGGCTGGCCATTGACGGCCACAATGTCGGCGATGCCTACGCCCAGGTTGAAGTTGGTCGTGCCGTGTCCGACGACGGTGGTAGCTTTAGGATCCGTCGCGAACTTGGAAACGTCGGAGGTGTCTTGAAGATACAGAACATTGTTTGCTACGTCGATCTGCAGAATCGAAGCTGGCGGGACTTGTGCCAGACCTGTTTGAGAGAACGCCGCAGCACATAGAGTGGCGGCCAAAGCTGCCTTCCAAAGCTGTAACGCTGCCACAGTTGCGTTGGGTTGCTTCAGGTTGACTGCGATGGGCGCACGGGTTCCCCATTGGGTTTGCATCTTGTTTCTCCTTTTCGAATTAAATGGCGCCATGCTATCGTCGGCGTCACTCCGAATAAGGAATCGGAACAAGAAGGTTACAGATAGCCGCTACTTCGCGGTGAGCGCGGCCGCCAGAAACCGGAGTTCGGACTCCACTTCCGCCGGATCGGCCACGGTGTCGGCGATCTCCTGACGAAAGAGCTCGCGATACCTCTTGCGAAGCCTGTGAATGGCCACCTTGAGCGCTCCCTCCGACGTGTTCATTTCGCGAGCCAGCGCGGCATACGGCGCGTCGGACTGCCCGAGAAGGAAAACCTTCAACCGGTCGAAATGCTCCGGGCGGCCGTGTTGCACGAACTCGATCCGCAATTTCTCCACGACTCGGTCGAGCACCGAAAGCGCCCAGCGCCGCTCGAAGATGCGCTCCGGCGTCTCATCGTGCGCGGGCTCGCGTTGGTAGCGTTCCTCGCCGGAGGAGAATTCAAGCGGACAGAACTGCCCGCCGCCACGTTTGTGCGCGCGCTGGCGATCTTCTTCGTCGGCGACAAAGAATTTCAGGGAACTCAAAAGAAAAGAACGGAACCGGCCCTTCTCCGGATCGGCGCGATCGAGATATCGTCCTTCCAGCACGCGCGTGAAGAACTCCTGCGTGAGATCCTGCGCCTGATCGGCCGGATAACCGCGCCGGCGCAGATAGGCGTACAACGGATACCAGTAGTTCTCGCAGAGCGAAACCAGAGCGGACCGCGCTTCCTTCCGCTGTGGATCGCCGGCAGCGACCACCAGGGTCCACCGCGTGGTCGGAAATTGAGATACTCCGGACAGCGTGTGCATGGTCTCGCCGTTCGTCATAATCTTATCCTCAGGGCATTCCGCTAAACAGAATAAGGAATCGGCAGCCAAAGGTTACAGCGCCGTTCCTACAGCCTGCCGTACTCTGTCTTTGGCTTTCTTCAGGATCGGGACATCGAGGTCCGCGTCTTTCCAAAGTGCGAGGAAAGCCTCATAGGCAGCTTTCGCCTTGGCCTTATCCCCCGATAAAGCGAACACTCTACCGAGTTGCAAGTGCGCCAGCGCGCCGATGGGATCCAGCCCGACGATACCGCGATGATCGAGAATCTTCTGAAACTCGGCCGCCGCTTCCGTATACCGGTGCACGGCAATCAAGGCCTGGCCGCGTACATAGGCCGAATGCAAACCGCCTAGATAAAAGTGAATGCGTAGTTCAAGCCATTCACCGCCAGTTCATAGGGAACAGTGACTTGCAGCCCCTGCACGATCGTCCGCGGGCTTCCCTCTCCCCAACGCGGCCACTGCACGAAGAACCGGCACATAGGTAAATTTCACAAATGTATCTTCCGGGAAGCGCTTCTCCAAATCGCCGGCGAGCGCCTCTGCCTGAGAAGAGTCTCCTGAAAAAGCCAGTCCGAGGCCGGCGGCGTATTCGACGATCCCGGCCCTTGGAAAGCTTCAGCGCCGCCGTCGCGCTGCTCCTTGCCTTCGGCAGCATTCCCGTACACCGCTTCCCAAACCGCCTCGCGCGGCCCGGTAACTCGCTGCCGTCTCGTCGTCCCCCGCTTGCATCGCTAAATCCACGGCCCGGTTCGATAGCACGCGGGCGGCCGCTAGCCGGCCGGAACGGGCCAGGGAAAGAGCCTCAGCGTGAGTCACCCGGTGCTCTGCTCCCTGCTTCCCCTTGGCCAAAGCCGCTATCCGATCCATCTGGCCCTGGTCGCCCTTTAACACCGCGATCTCGTACCGGATCAGCAGATGATTAGGATTCTCCATCTTCCGTTCGGCGGCTCGCTGAAGAATCGCGTCGGCTTCCGCGAAGCGGTCGAGGAAGAAATAGCTCAAAGCGAGATTGCCGTACGAAAAGGAAACATCGGGATGGACCGCGATCTCTTTTTGCCCCATCTCTATCGCCCTTTCAAATCGGCCTGTGAACTGAGCGGTGCCGCCTGCTAACAACCCCTGGGGAGTTGGCGGATCCCCGTCGCGAGGATACATCCGATACCACGTTTCGAGGGTCTGGTACGCCTTTTCTAGATTTCCCGTCACCTGCAGGTCGTAGAGAAAGTCGATGAAATACCTCTCCCGCTCGCTGGCTCGATTCCGCAGTTGCCAGGCTCTTTTGGTGTTCTCAGCCGACAACACCGACTCTCCCTCATTCCCGTAGGAGAACCCCAAATTCGCGTATGCCATCGCGAAGTTCGGATCAATTTCGACAGCACGGCGGAAAAAAGGGATGCCCACGGCGTTCCCGCCGGAGTAGTGCAGCTTCATTCCGGTGCTGTAAGCCTTGAGAGCTTCGAGTGACGGCGTGGTCGCCTCCTGTAGCGGCGTGGAGTGCTTTTCCACCGTCGCAAGCGATTCGCCAACCCGGGTTCTGAACTTTCGGGCGATCTGGCTGAGAGCGTTGAGCACATCTTCTCGCCTGGCCGCCTGGATCTGCTCCTGGTCGAGAAGGTTTCCTGTGCTGCAGTTCTTGGCGCGCAAGCCCAGCACGTATTGGCTTCCCAAGCTTGCGATCGAGCCTTCCAGAACCGCGGCGCTGCCGGTTCGCTCGCAGACTTGCCGCGCGATTTCAGGAGTGAGCCGCGCATCTTTCGGCTGACCCATCAGAGCCAGCGTCTGCTGGACCTGCTGATCCCCAATCAGACTGAGGAACGGCGATTGTTGAAGCTCTACCGACAGCCCCTGGCGCAGCGTGTCGTCAAATACCGGATCGCCGGTCTTATTCTCGAAATCCGCGAGGACAATGGTGTCCTTGTCGGTCAGCTTGGGTCTCGACGCGGAATGCGAAAGCGACCATGCCGTCACTCCGCTCAAGACGAGGAATACGACTCCCGCGGCTGTGGCGAGGGCGGCCAGCCTGTGCCTGCGGAGAAACTTGCGCGTTCGGTAGCAGCCGGCTCGGCGGTGAGGCCAGCACGGGCCGGTGCTCCATGTGCCTCTGGATATCGGCCGCGAGGTCTGACACCGAGGCGTAGCGCCGCTCGCGCGTCTTCTCCAGCGCCTTCATCGTGATCGAGTTCAAGTCGCCGTCCACCAAGCGGCGCAGCGAAGCCGGGTCGGTCTGGCGGCGCGCGGCGATGTCGCTCGCCGCCGCGCCCATCGAGGTCAGCTTTCGCGGCAGCGACGGCGCTTCGTCTTCGCGGATGATTCGCAGCATTTCCGCCAAACCGGCGTTGCGCAGCGTGGCCGTGTCGAACGGCACGGCTCCGATCAGCAGCTCGTACAAAAGCACGCCGAGCGAATAGACATCGGAGGCCTCATCGATATCTCCCGTCATCGTGTCGGCCTGCTCCGGGCTGGCGTACTCCGGTGTCCCGACGATCTGGCCGAACTGCGTGAGCAACGTATTCTCGACGGCCCACTTGTCGGTGGCCTTCGCGATGCCGAAATCGATTACCTTAGGAACCGGTGCGCCGTCCTGCTCGGTCACGAGCACATTCGACGGCTTCAGGTCACGGTGGATCACACCCTTCTGGTGCGCATGTTGGACCGCACGGCACACCGCGAGGAATAAGCGCGAGCCGCTCCTTGGTGGTCATCCGCTTGCGATCGCAATACTGAGTTATCGGTGCGCCCTCGATGTACTCCATCACGAAGTACGGACGCCCTTTGACTGGTCGCGCCGGCGTCGAAGATTTGGGCGATGTTCGGGTGGTCCATCATCGCGAGCGCCTGGCGCTCGTTGTTGAACCGGGCCAGCACCTGGGCCGTGTCCATGCCGAGCTTCACAACCTTAAGAGCCACGCTCCGGCGAATCGGCTCAAGCTGTTCGGCCAGGTACACGGTGCCCATACCCCCTTCGCCTAGAGGTCGAACGATGTGATAACGGCCGAAGTCGTCATCACCGGCGGCCGCTGTCGCTGTGTCGATGGTCTGAGTTCCGGATTCGTCCGCGCCGACGGAACTATCGAAAGCGCCCAGGATCAGACACTTGCGGGCACAGTCCGGCGGGATCGCCGGAATCCAGTTGCTCTCCGCATTGAGGGCACTTTGGCATCTGGGCCACAGCGGCAGGGACCTATTGTACGCCTTTTAGCTGTTGCACGCTCTTTCGCGCGGGATCGTAAATCCCGTGCAGCGAATACTCGTGCTCGCACTAGTTTTTTAGGCTAGTTAGAGTGCTGTTTTAAAGCGTGGCCCGCGGGGATAAGTCCTTTGTTTGACCCCACGCTTAGTTGTACGAGGCAGCGGCCTGGAGCGGCATAAGGTCCAAAATCAGGGCTTGCTAGGGAAATAGGGTCAGGGCTAAAACAGCTAAACCATTTTGAAATATGGTGCGGAGAGGGGGACTTGAACCCCCACGAGATTGCTCCCGCTAGCACCTCAAGCTAGTGCGTCTGCCAATTCCGCCACCTCCGCAGGTGGGCTGCTACTTCTTGCGGAGCCGCCGGCGCCTGTTTCGCCGGAGTCGGAGCCGGATTGCTCGGCGGCGGCACCGGAATCTGGAACGTCTGCGGCGGTGCCTGCTGCTGCGCCGGAGCTTGTCCGGGGATCGGGATCGTCACCGGGGCTTGCTTTGCCGGAGCCGGAGCTGATTTCTTGGTCGGCTCTTCCAGAACCGACGCACCGAGACCTGCCTGTCTGGTTGCCAGAATCGATAGACCCATCGACGTGATCATGAAAAGTACGGCCGAAATGGTCGTCGCCTTCGACAACAGCGTCGCCGAGCCGCGCGGCCCGAATGCGGTCTGCGAACCCATACCGCCGAATGCGCCCGCTAGGTCTGCTGCTTTTCCGCTTTGCAGTAACACTACAACAATCACGAAAAAGCACACGATCACATGAACAATCAGAAACAGAATATACATTGTCGTTTCCCTTCAGTATACGGGACGCTGGGACCGCGGTCAAATTAGGCTCGCCGCCCGATGACTCCTGGCATAGGTCAGAAACAGCTCCATCCCTTCGTATTCGCGTGGCCCCAACTCGTGAACGATGTGCCGGGTCAGGTATTCCCGTACCAGCGCCGGCGGAAAATCGCGGCGCGCGCGATTCCATCGATACGATCTGCTCCAGATGCGCCTTTCCATACCGGCAGGAGTCGCGAAAAGCCTCCTCCACCGCCGGTGTCACCGTTCCGCGCCTTCCGGCCCACACCGCGAATACCATCGGAAGTCCGGTCATTTCCACCCACTCCGCGCCCAAGTCGTACACATGGTACGGCAACCGCGCCGGATCGATGCGCAGCGCGGGATCGCCGATCACCAGCGCCGCGTCGGCGATTCGGCAGCATGGCTTCCAGGTCCGGCGCATGCGGAACAGCCAGATAACTGGCCCCGTATTTCCGCTCCAGGATCACCCGCGCCAACTGCACCGAGGTACGGGAACTGGAATCCACCGCCAGAGTGCGGATCTCCGTGGCGGGCCGGCTGGAGACCAGCAGGATACTCCGCACTGCGCCGTGGCATGCAATTCCCGTCCCGGGAATGACTTCCAGGTCCTGGCGGGTCAGCTCAAAGGAAGGTATGATGCCGATATCGCTGGCGCCGGCCGCCATCTGGTCGGCGCATTCAGCGGGTATCCGGAAGTCCAGTTCGAACAAGCCCCGCTGCGTCCCGTGCAGCATACCCCAGACCAGAGGCGACGTATTGAGGAAGCTCACCGCGCACACGCGGAGTTTGGAGGGTCGGGTTGGGCTCAACCTGCCAGTTTAGCAGAGGCGTTCGGTTCGGTACCTCACATCCCCGGAAACCGTTGGCGCTATGCTACTGTGTAAAGTACTTTGCATGCGTGCCACGGTGTCCGCTTCTGGTATATTCTCAGAAAGAGCGCTTCCCGCGTCGCGCCCGCCTTTTTTGGAATCTCATGAAACAGAATATTACCGCTCTCACACTGGCTCTACTCGGCGCCTTGGCGGCGTATCCGCAAGTCACTCTGAACACAACGCCTTCCCGTTCGGTCGGCACACCGATTTCCAACTCGAACACGATTGAGGGATTCAACAGCCCCTTCAATACTCCAAACCTGGTAGAAGGAAAAGAGCTGTTCAATCCGTTCGGGATCACGCTGGACACGTCGGTCAGTCCACCCATTCTCTATGTTTCGGACACTGGCAACAATCGGGTCCTGGGCTGGAAGAACGCTACCGGTTTCACCAACGGCCAACCGGCGGATCTGGTGATCGGCCAGCAGGACTTCTACGCCACCGAACCGCAGGGGCCGGGGCACAAATTTTCGGTGGGATTGTGGGCTCCCAGCGGTCTTGCGGTCGACAGCAAAGGCAATCTCTATGTGGCGGACACCAATAACAACCGGGTTTTACGTTTCCCGACGCCGTTCCAGAAGTCAGCAGTACTCCAGCCGTACTTGACCAGCGCGCCGGATCTGTTCATCGGACAGCCCAGTCTTGCATCGCGCACGGCAAACTTCACGGGCCAGGTGAGCGCCCAGGGGCTTTCTTTCAAGAGTAACTTACCCGGCCAACCTCACCTTCGACAGCAACGGCAATCTGTGGGTCTGCGATGTGCTCAACTACCGGGTGTTGCGGTTTCCGGCGTCGAACCTGAACGCCACTGGCGGGTCCATCTCGGCCGATATCGTGATCGGGCAGCAGAACCTCACCACTACGTCATCCAGCATCCCCAGCGGCGCCCGCCGTGCAGACCACGAACCAGTTCGGGCTCCTTGGCGGAATTGGCTTCGATCCACAGGGTCGCCTGTATGTCGGAGACAATCTGGGGAACGGCCTCGGGACTCGGACGCGTTCTGGTGTTTGTCAATCCTTCGGGAGCACCTAGCAACGCCAGCGCGGACCGCGTTGATGGGTGTGTTTCCTCCCGGCACACCGGCCCCGAGCGCCTCGACGATCGGCGCGACGGAATTCGTCAGTCCCGACGGCATCTTCTTCATTCCCGACGGTACCGGCAACGCCTACGTCGGCGTCGTGGACCACAGCTTGAACCGGGCCACTATCTTTCCGCCCTACGCCCAATGGCCGGCCGCTCCTGCGCCGCCGGCCGGCGTGCCCCCGGGCGGAGTCATCGGCCAAAACCTGAGCTTCATCCAGTTTGGCCCTAATGGCACCACCTCCACGACGATCAACACACCACCGGCTTCGGGAAGCACTCTTTGGGGCCCGCTTGCGGCAGTCTTTTTGACCGCTACCAACGAACTGTTCGTCGCCGATACCAACAACAACCGGGTGATCGTCATGCCGCTCCAGCCGCAAGCCGGCCAATCCGGTGCTTTTCGGCAGTGCCACGCGGGTGGTGGGACAGGCCCGCTTCGACCAATCCTCGGTCAACTACATTGAGGGCAAGGAATTCCAATTCACCAACGGGAGCAGCAGCGCCGCCGGTATCGCCCTCGATACCAGCGGAGCGACCCCGCACCTATACGTGGCCGATGCCCTGAACCACCGGGTTCTGGGGTTCAAGGACGCACGCCTGATTGCACCCAACCTGCACGCCGACATCGTACTCGGGCAGCCGGACTTCGGAACGGCGCTCTGCAATTACCCGACCGGCGATCCGACCAAGCCCTCCCAGTCCAGTCTCTGCGGCCCGGTGGGCGTGGCCGTCGACCCGCAGGGTAACCTGTATGTTGCCGATTCCGGTAATGGCCGGGTGCTACGCTTCCCGGCTCCGTTTGCGTACACCGGAAGCGGCCCCGAGAAAGCCGACCTGGTGCTGGGGCAGCAGGATTTCGTGACGCAGGTTCTCGACCCGACGGCGTCCACCATGAAGCAACCCTACGGCCTGGCATTCTCCGGCACCAACGGCCTGCTGGTCTCCGACCTCTCCTTCAACCGCGTTCTGTATTTCAAATTCACCGCGAACAACACCTTCACCGCCGGTAACGACAACGGCCTCGCTGCCAACAAGGTCTACGGCCAGTCGGACTTCTTCGGTATCAGCAGCGGAAACGGTAGCGCGCAGCTCAATGCCCCGCATCACATCTCAGCGGATACCAGCGGCCGTCTATACGTGGCGGACACCGGCAACAACCGGATCATGATTTTTGACGATCCCAACTCGCCATTCACGCCCGTGACGGGAGATCCCGCACCGGTCTCTCTCACCAAGGGAATTAATACCCCGCTGGGAGTCTACGTCAACCCGTATACCGGCGAGGTGTGGGTGGCGAACAGCGGCCAGGGCGCGGTGGTCCGTTATCCGCTTTACGATACGCTCTCTCAGAACCAGGCATCGTTGAGCACGATTACCGACGTCGCATCGGATCCCGAACAGTCCACCGGCGCCGTGCAGTTCGCACCCCTCGCCACCGTACAGGACCAGTTCGGCGATTTATTCGTGGCCGACAACGGCAACCGCATTATCACGTACTACCAAAGTATGTCGATCGTGAACGGCGCCAGTTTCCTGACGTACCGGCTGCTTGCACCGAACACCATTGCCACCATCTTCCCGGCCACCAACGGCTCGCCTATGCAGTTCGGTTCCAATACCGCCCAATTCTCCACGGTTCCCGTTCCCACCAACCTCGGAGACGTGCAGGTGACGGTCAACGGAACGCAGGCCTCTTTGTTCTATGTTTCTCCAGGCCAGATCAATTTTGTGATTCCATGGAATGCGCCCACCTCAGGAACAACCGAGGTGGACGTAATCCAGGTCTCTACCCAGCAGATACTGGGCGCGGCGCTCATCAATATGAGTTCGGTATCGCCAGGCATATTCCAATGCCCGTTCAGCACGGCGACTTTGCGGCAGGCCTGCATTTTGAATGAAGACAATAGCGTGAACAGCTTCCAGAATACGGCGCAGCGCGGGCATGTAATTCAGATCTTCGGCACGGGTCAAGGGCCGGTTTCCAATGCTCCGCCCGACGGCACTCCGCCCAGCGGAAGCGCGCCGAGTTCCATCACCCCTCGCGTCCTGATCAATGGTCTCTATCCGGAACAGTATCAATCGCAGCCCGGCGACCCCTCCAACGGACAGTTCATTCAGTATTTCGGCCTTGCCCCCGGACTGGTGGGCGTCTGGCAACTCAATATTCAAATACCCATGGGTGTTACACCGGGCAACAATGTTCCAATCGAAGTGAACCTCAATAACGTTTTCGATACGGATATCAATTCCGGCTTTCACATGAGTGTGGCGGTGAAATAGGGAAGACCGTTTCATGCGGGCATATTTGGTCGATTCGCCGGGCGCGCCTTTCCGGTGCGCGGAAATCCCGTGTCCCGTACCTGCCCCCGGCCAGGTGCTGATTCGGGTGCATGCCAGTGGGTTAAATCCGCTCGATACCAAGATCCGCCTCGGGAAGGCCGAACACGCAAAGCAGCCGTTGCCAGCCGTGCTGGGTCTGGACATGGCAGGCACCATCGAAGAGGTGACTCCAGGCGTGACTGCCTTCCAGCCGGGCGACAAGGTCTTCGGCCTGGTGGGCGGCGTGGGCGGCCTGCAGGGCACGCTGGCGGAATTCATTGCGGCGGATGCTGCCCTGCTCGCGCGCAAGCCGGGCAATCTTTCCATGCGCGAAGCTGCCGCTCTGCCACTCGCCACCATTACGGCCTGGGAAGGCCTGGTAGACCGCGCGCACGTGCATTCGGGACAGACGGTGCTGGTCCATGCCGGGGCCGGCGGGGTGGGGCACATTGCGGTACAGATTGCCCGCGCTTTCGGAGCGGAGGTCTTTGCTACCGTTTCGCCTGAAAAAGCGGAGCTCGTGAGAGGGTTCGGTGCAACTCCCATCGATTACCGCCGCTTCTCCGTGGACCAATACGTTGCCGAACACACCGGCGGACGGGGCTTCGACATCGTTTACGACACGGTGGGCGGCGCTACTCTGGACGCGTCTTTCGCGGCGGTCAAACGCTATACCGGCCATGCGGTCAGTAGCCTGGGATGGGGCTCTCATTCTCTGGCGCCCCTCTCGTTCCGAGGCGCGAGCTACTCCGGTGTGTTCACGCTGCTTCCCCTGCTTTCCGGCGAAGGCCGCTCGCATCATGGCCGGATTCTCGCGGAGGCAGCGGAGCTGGTGCAGGCGGGCAAACTGAAGCCCCTGCTGCACGCGGAGCGCGTTACCCCTTCCCGCCTCGACGCCGCCTACGCGCTGGTGGAAGCCGGTAGCCTCGGTAAGGTGGTCGTCGACCTTTGATTATTTCCGTTGCCGCGAAGCCCCGGTAGCGGCACGCGAGCGCTTCAACTCGTACATCTTGCGGTCGGCTTCGTCCAACGCCTCGCGAAGGGGACGATCGTGGGCATCGGCGGTGCCCCAACTGAAGCGGATAGGCAGCATGCCGAATCCGCGCACCCGGAATTCGCGGAGGCGCAATTCCAGTTCGCCCATGCGCCTCTGCGCTACATCGTGGCGCTGGTTCCGGAACAGGATAACGAATTCGTCGCCGCCCCAGCGGAAGGCCACATCCTCATGGCGGATGGAAGCCTGCAGCAGGCTGCCTATGTGGCGCAGAATCTCGTCGCCCAACCAGGTGGCCGTGCCGGTCGTTAATGTCCTTGAAATTGTCCATGTCGCACACCGCCACCACACCTTCGAACGGGCCGGGTTCCTCCACGCGACGCGCCAGAGCCGCCTGGTTCAACAGGCCGGTTAACCGGTCCAGATCCATGGAATGACGGCTCTCGCGCCGCAAGTGATCCAGTTCCGCCACCAGTTCGTGGACCCGGTCGATCTGGCTCTCGCTCCACATGGCCATGGCGGCAAACGCCAGCAGGCAGTGCAGGGCGAAGTCCACGTAAGTTTCGTGATGCAGGTAGAGCACCCACTGGGGAGCGTTGCCGTGATTGTACAGCCAGAGAAAGATAGTCGCGTGCCCCACGAACGCAACGGCCAGCATGAGCAGGGAGAAGCGGAAGAACCGCGCGCCCGTGCCCTGATTATTCCGCAGGGTGACGAAGTTGTAGAAGTACACGAACCCCAGCACCACGGCGTCGGAAGTTTGATACGCCTCCAGCCCGCTGACTCTGGAGACAGCCCACACAATGGCCACGAAGATGGGCAGAATGCCGATGAGCCGCAGTACCCCGCGCCAGTTCTTGATGCCGCCACTGGCAAAGCCGGCGCGCGCGGCGGAGATCAGGACAATCACAAAGGCAAATTCGAATGTGGCGTACGGGGCCAGCCATGCCGCCTTCGAAGTGCGCACCAGTTCGTAAGCGAACAGTACCGCGAGCAATCGCAGCACCCACGCAATGGCCCACAATCCGAAATAGATTACGCGGCTCTGCCGGTACAAAAACAGAAACACCAGGCCGAAGAGCAGGGCGCCGATCTCTTGAATCCACAGTGCCGTGAGATCTGCTATCGGGCTGGATGGATCCATCCGTTCAATCTCCGTTTATCGCGTGGCGGCGCACGCCGCGCGCCTGTCCGGTAGTTTCGTCCACGTCCACAATTACAGCGTGCAGTTCCGGGCCCAGCCGTGCCGCTTCCATGCGAACCGGCAGGCCGGTAAGAAAGCGTTGCAGAATCAGGTTGGTCTCCACCCCGATCACCGAATGGTAAGGACCCGTCATGCCGCAATCGGTCTGGTAAGCAGTGCCGCCCGGAAGAATGCGCGTATCGGCGGTGGCGATGTGCGTATGAGTTCCCACCACGGCGGACACGCGCCCGTCCAGGTACCAGCCCATGGCAATCTTCTCGCTGGTCACCTCCGCATGAAAATCCACGAACTTCACTTTCACCGATGGATCCAGTTCGCCGAGCAGTTGGTCCGCCTTCCGGAAAGGGCAATCGGTGGCAGGCATATAAGTGCGGCCTTGCAGATTGATCACCGCGCACTCGGCGCCGTTGCGCGCGCGATATTGAATCATCCCGCGGCCGGGGGCATCGGGATAGTTCGCCGGACGCAGCAGGCGCGGCTGGCGATTCAGATAATCGTACAGTTCCCGTTTGTCCCACACGTGATTGCCGCTCGTCAATACGTCCACGCCCATCTCCAGTAGTTCGGCCGCGATAGATGGTGTAATCCCGAAGCCGCCCGCGGCGTTCTCGGCGTTCGCGATCGCCAGATCGATCTTGTTCCCTTCGATAATATCCTGCAAATGGTCGGCGACGATACGCCTTCCGGATGATGCGAAAATATCTCCGATAAACAGTATGTTCATTCCCAGGATTTCACGTTAACACGTTCGTGACGCCTGTTCTGCTATGTTCAGAATAATGTCTTTGGATACCAATACCGGCTGCTCCGCGGGCCGCCGCTGGGTGCGTACACGCCGCGTGGATGAATGCGGCACACTGGACGAACTGTTCACGCACTGCCTGCCCGCGTTCGGCGGCGCCTATCTTCGTCGCATCTATCAGATTCTGGACCGCGCCATCGGCGAGGGCTGCCCCCTGACCCTGGCCATTTCCGGACCGGTGACCGTTTCCGGACAGCACCACACCTGGCTCATCCCCCTGCTGGAAACCGGGTGGGTCGCCTATTTGAGCACCACCGACGCCGTCTGCTACCACGATGGTCATCGCAGCCTGGACGCATACAAGTCGGGGCCCATCCACGAAGTTTCCATTAACAGCGATGACGCGGCCCTGCGCGAGGAAGGCACCATTCGCGTCACGGACATGGCCTTCGACGAGGGCGTGTTACTCGACCAGGACCGCTTTCTCAGCGCCATCCTCGCGCAACCCGAATTTCAACGCAAAATGACCGGAACCGAACTCCGTTACCTCCTCGGGAAACGGTATGCCGTCCAGGAGCGCAAGCACGGAGTCGCGCCGGGATTGCTGGCGCGGTGCTGGGAATACGCCATCCCGGTATTTGTGGGCGCGCCCGGCGATGGCAGCGTCTTCCTCAATTCCATGAAGCTCTGGAGCATGCGGCAGGCCGGACTGATTCCCGAATACGGATTTGACCTGGACCTGCACGCCGAAGTGTTTGAAGCCTGCGCATACCATCGCTGGGGTCTGTTCGATAACCCGGTGCACGCGCTCGGCACGATGATTCTGGGCGGCGGCGTTCCCAAGAATTACAACCTGCAACCCGAACCCGCGCTGGGACAGGTGCTGGGACTGCCCAACGTGCGCGGCTATAACTTCGACGTGCAGATTGTCACCGCGCCCGTAACCGATGGCTCACTCTCTTCCTGCCCGCCCGCGGAAGCCGTCACCTGGGGCAAAGTCGATAAGGACACTTACCTCCAAACCACCGAAAGTATGCAGAGCGATTACTCCATCGTAATGCCCTTCCTGGTGAAAGCGCTGCTCGACAACCGCAAGCGTTACCAGGATATGGTCGAGCGCGAAGGCGAGGAGGCGGTGTTTGCCCGCAAACCCCACGCCCGCGGCTATCTGCGTTCAAAGGCCGGATACCGCCTGTTCGAACAACGTAAGGAACTGTGCGACCGGCTGACCGCCGATGTGCGCACCAATCGGGACTGGTTACTGCAGAGCATCACGTATCCGCTATAGTTCATTCGACGCGGACACCCGGCCCGAAGGGCCGCACCATTCCCCATCCCCAACCCCCATCCCCAACCCCTTTCGGCTGCGAGGTTTCCCACCTCATTCCACCACGAACGTCGTTCGTGGCTAACCGCGCGAAGCGCGCTTAGCGAGCCGGTATCTCAACGGTCAGCTTTCGCTCCGTCTTATGTCCGTATTTTCCAGTTACTGTCAAGGTGTAAGTCGTGGTCTGTTCCGGACCTACCAGGAACTGTCCGTTGGGCGCGCCGTGAAGCGTCGGAAAAACCGGAGGATCGATCGATACCTCTTCCGCGTTCTGATCGCCGAACGACAACAGGAAGAAGTGCCGCGAGCCCTCCCTCTTATGGTTGGCTACCCGGAAATAAGTAATCCGGGGCAGCGTCGCCTGGTCGGCACTTACTTGCAGTACGAAAGATTCGCTCACGGTGTGGCCGTCGTTGCCTTCCGCCGTCAGCGTGTACCTTGTGCCCTGAAGCGGCGCGATCTCCACGCAGCGGCTCAATGCCGGCGAAACCCCTTCCACCCGGGGCTCGATGCGCACTGCCCGTGCATTCACGACCCCGTAGCAAATTACCGTCGGGTTACCCTGGGTCAGGTTCCCTTCGCGCGCATAGAACTGTAGGATTTTGACATCGCTGCCGCCGTAAGTCCTGGCGAATTCCGCATTGCGGCGCACCTGTTCGGGATCCATGCTGGTGTTTCGTGCGGGGTGACGGCCCGAGTAGCGGCTGAGGAATACCCAGCTTACGTAAATCGCCGCGATGGCCAGCGATACGCGCAACAGGATCCGGACAAAACTCCAGGACACCATCGGCTTACATTATACTTGCTCCAAGGGTGTTCACCATGCTCAGAGACTTCTCCTATGCCTTCCGTACGCTTCGCAAGAGCCCCGTGTTCTTCATCGCCGCCACCGGCACCATCGCGCTGGGCATAGGCGCCAGCACCGCCATCTTCAGCGTCACCAACGCCGTGCTCCTCCAGCCGCTGCCCTACAAAGACGCGGACCGTCTGGTGCTCGCCTGCGGGGACATGCGCAAGCGCAACGTCAAGGATTTTCCCTGGTCCAACGAGGAGTTCTTCGATTTCCGTGACTTCGCTAAATCCAGCTTCGAACAGTTCGCCGTCGTGCGCACCGGGCGCGCCACCATTCCGCGGGAGGACGGTTCCTCCGAGCAGGTAAGGGCCGCCGCCGTCACGCCGAATTTCTTCCCGATGATGGGCGGCCGCGTCGTCCTGGGCCGCGATTTCACCGACTCGGACGGCACCCCTCAGCCCGTCCCGCCACCCAATCAGCCCGCCGGAGCCCCCGTCCCGCCGCGCCTTCCCGTGGCCGCCGTGTTGAGCTATTCCTACTTCCAACACCGCTACGCCGGCGATCCCTCCGCTCTCGGCCGGACGATTTTTACCGGCGGACCGGTAGTCGTCGGCGTGCTCGCGCCCGGCTTCGAACTCCTCTTCCCGCCCGATGCCAACATAGAGCAATCGCCGGATTATTGGATCTCCGCGCGCCTTGGATACGACCCCGCGCAGCGCAACAACGTTTCCTGGCGCGTGATCGGGCGCCTCAAGTCCGGAGTCACTCTCGAACGCGCGCAGGCCGAAGCCGACGCCGCCTCCATCGCGGAGCAGAAGACCGACACCATCCTCCGCACCGCCGATTTTCACGCCCGCCTCGAGCCCATGCAGGCGCACCTCGTCGCCGCCGTGCGTCCCGCCATCCTGGCGCTGATGGGTGCGGTCATCTTTCTCCTTCTGATTGCCTGTTCCAACGTCGGCAATCTCATGCTGGTACGCGTCTCCTTGCGTGAACGGGAACTGGCCGTGCGGACCGCGCTCGGCGGAAGCTGGCTTCGCCTGGTGCGCCAGATGCTGGTGGAATCGCTCGTGCTGGCCTCGGTCGGAACTGCGCTGGGGATCGCCCTCGCCGCCTTCGGCATTTCCGAATTGCGCCGCATTGCGCCCGCCAGTCTGCCGCGCCTCGATTCCATCCGGCTCGATCCCGTGGTGTTGGCCTTTTCCGTTGCCGCCGGCCTCGCCGCCGCCATCCTCTTTGGCCTGCTGCCCGCGCTGCGCAGCACCCGCCCCGACGTCATTACCGTGCTGCGCGCCAGCGGACGCACCTCCAGCCTCGGCGGCGCGCGCCTGTTGCGCAACTGCGTGGTGGTGGTGGAAGTGGCCCTCTCTTTCGTTTTGCTGATCGGCTCCGGCCTCATGTTTCGCAGTTTTCTAGCGCTGCAGAAGATCGATCCCGGGTTCGATCCGCACCGCCTCTTGACTTTCCAGGTGTTCGCTCCCGGCGGCCCTTCCACTCCGCAACAGCGTGCCGCCTCCCAGCAGCAGTTGCGGGAACGCCTGGCCGCGCTTCCCGGCGTGCAGAGCGCCACCGCCTCCTCGCCGTTTCCGCTCACCGGTAATTTCAGTCCCATTCGCTGGGGACTTGAGCCTGCCCTCGCCGACCCCAGCCTCTATCAGGCGGCCGATTTTCAAATCGTGCAGCCCGGTTACTTCGCTGCCATGCGGACGCCCATCTTGGACGGCCGCGAATTTACCGACGCCGATAATGCCCCGGGCCGTATGTACGTCATCGTCGATCAGTTCCTCGCCGCCAAGGCGTTCCCCCATCAGTCCGCCGTGGGGAAACAGATTCTCTCCCGCATCATTACGCTTCAGCCGCAATGGTTCCAGATCATCGGGGTCGCCGCGCATCAGCATCAAACCTCCCTCGCCGAGCCCGGACGCGAACAGGTCTACTTCCCGACGGATACCTCGGCTACGGAGCCACCAACAGTTGGGCGCTCCGCACTTCCGGCGATCCGGCGCAATACGAGGCGCAAGTGCGTGCCGAAATCGCCCGCTTCAATCCCAAAATGCTGGTGAGGGACCTTCAACCCATGGATGCCGTGGTGGAGAAGGCGCAGGCCAGCACCCGCTTTTCCCTCCTGCTCATCGGCGTGTTCGCCACCGTGGCCCTGCTGCTCGCCGCCGTCGGGCTCTACGGCGTTCTCGCTACGGTGGTTCGCCAGCGCACGGCCGAAATCGGTGTGCGCATGGCCCTGGGCGCCGCGCCCGGCAGTATTTTCGGCCTCGTGGTGGGGCAGGGAATGCGCCTCAGCGCCGCCGGCATCGCCGCGGGCCTGCTGGCCGCTCTCGCCCTTACTCGCGTGATGACCACCATGCTCGTGGGAGTCAAACCCACCGACCCTGTCCACCTATGCGGCCATGGCCGTGCTGTTCCTCGCTATCGCGGCACTGGCGTGTTGGATTCCCGCGTGGCGGGCCTCGGCCCTCGATCCCACCGCCGCTTTACGCGACGAGTGAATTCGAAAGCAAGCGGCGGAGTGCTTGCTCCCGGGCCCTTCGCCCATGATGATTGCAGGAGAGTCATCATGAGAACAGTGAACGACGAACAAAAATGGGCGTCCGTGCAGCGCAGGGAAAAAGCTGCCGACGGCGCCTTTGTATTCGCGGTGAAAACCACGGGCGTATATTGCCGGCCTTCCTGCGCGGCGCGTTCCGCACGACGGCAGAATATGACGTTTTACACTACCTGCGAGGAAGCTGAGCGCGGCGGGCTTCCGTCCCTGCAAGCGCTGCCGGCCCAATGAGGCGCCGCTGGCGGAACAGCAGGCCGCCCTGGTGGCCAAGGCCTGCCGGCTGATTGAAGAAGCCGAAGAAGCGCCGGGGCTGGACCGGCTCGCCGCCGCGGCGGGCATGAGCCGTTTCCACTTTCATCGTGTCTTCAGGTCCGTCACCGGAGTCACTCCGCGCGCCTATGCCGCGGCGCACCGGGCACGGCGGGTGCGCGAGGAACTCGGCCGCAGCCGCACCGTCACCGAAGCCATCTACGGCGCCGGGTTCAATTCCGGCGGGCGCTTCTACGAAACATCGCCGCAGATTCTGGGAATGACGCCCACGGACTTCCGCGAGGGCGGCGCGCATGCGGAGATTCGCTTCGCCGTGGGGGAATGCTCGCTCGGGTCGATTCTGGTAGCGGCCACCGCGCGCGGCGTATGCGCCATTCTGCTGGGCGACGCTCCCGAGCCACTGGTGCGCGACATGCAGGATCGCTTTCCGCGCGCCACCCTCGTCGGCGGAGATCGCGACTTCGAGCAATTGGTGGCGCGCGTGGTGAGCTTCGTGGAAGCGCCGGCCCTGGGGCTGGATCTTCCGCTGGACGTCCGCGGCACGGCCTTCCAGCAGCGCGTATGGCAGGCGCTGCGTACCGTGCCGGCTGGCCAGACGGCGAGCTACCTGCAAATTGCCCAAGCGAATCGGCGCGCCCAAAGCCGTGCGGGCGGTGGCGCAGGCGTGCGGCGCCAACCCGCTCGCGGTGGCGATTCCCTGCCATCGCGTGGTGCGCACCGATGGCGCGGTCTCCGGCTACCGCTGGGGCGTGGAACGGAAACAGGCCCTGCTCGATCGCGAGGCCGGAGCATGAACCTGGCACTCGATTGGCCGCGCATCGAAGCCGATCTGGACGCCTACGGATGCGCCGCCATGGGCCCGGTTCTGGACGAGGCGGAGTGCGGCGCTCTGGCGGCGAGTACAAGTATTTCGGCTATCCTCTGCCTCCCCTGGTCGCGGAGTTGCGGACGCAGTTGTATCCCCGGCTGGCCGGGATCGCCGAAGCCGCTGCCGAACATCGGTCGAACGCCAAACCCTGGCCACTCCGCTGCTGCTGGAATACGGGCCGGGCGATTACAACTGCCTCCACCAGGACTTGTACGGCGAGCACGTATTTCCGTTGCAGGCGGCGTTTCTGCTCTCCCGAGCCCGGCCGCGATTTCGAGGGCGGCGAGTTTGTCCTCACCGAGCAGCGTCCGCGCATGCAATCGCGCGCGGAGGTGGTGCCGCTGAAGCAGGGCCACGGAGTCGTTTTACCCCGTCAACCTGCGGCACGGCGTGACGCCGTAAGACAGGCCTCCTGGCCTGTCTAAACACTATGCAGCACGAACTATTCGCGGAACCAAAAGAGCCCCTCGCCGAAGGTGCGATGCTGTTGCGCGCATTCTGCGCCGCGCAAATCGAATCGCTGTTACGCGACTTGGCTGGAGTGACCGCCGCCGCGCCATTCCGCCACATGATCACGCCCGGCGGCTATCGCATGTCCGTAGCCATGACCAACTGCGGTCCGCTGGGCTGGGTCTCCGACGCGTCGGGCTACCGCTACAGTGGAACGGACCCCCTCTCCGGCACACCATGGCCCGCGATGCCCGAAGGCTTCGCGCGCCTCGCGGAAGCGGCCGCCGCGACGGCGGGGTTTCCCGCTTTCGCGCCCGATGCCTGCCTCGTCAACCGCTACGAGCCCGGCGCCAAACTGAGCCTGCATCAGGACAAGGACGAGCAGGACTACCGCGCGCCCATCGTCTCGGTATCGCTCGGCTTGCCGGCCACGTTCTTATTCGGTGGACAGCGCCGCAAAGACCCTGTGCGCCGCTTCCGTCTGGTGACCGGCGATGTGGTGGTGTGGGGCGGACCCGCGCGCCTCACCTATCACGGCGTCTCGCCCCTGGCGGACGGAGAAGATCCGCTGACCGGCCGCTGCCGCATCAATCTGACGTTTCGGAAAGCGGGGTAGGAGCGGGCCCGGTCGAAGCGCGCACCACCAGTTCGGGATCGATCACGATTTCGGTGGTCGGCTCCGGCGCGCCCGGCTTCGGCATCAGGTAGCCGCAGATGATGTGGCCCACGCGCTCGCGCGGAATGTGCACCGTGGTCAGCGCGGGGTAGCAGAACTCGGAGAGCTTGACGTTGTCGAAGCCGGTCACGGAAATATCCTGGGGCACGCGCAGGCCGCGCTCGCGCAATTCCCGCAGCGCCCCCACCGCGGTGATATCGTTGACGCAGATAATCGCCGTCGGTTCGAATCCGCTGGTCAGCAGCGCGCGCGCCGCCAGCCGCCCGCCTTCCAGCGTGTCGGCGTCGGCTGCCGTGCGTACCTCCAGGCTGGGAACGCGCGCCACCGCGTCCAGTACCGCTTTCAGGCGTTCGTTGATGGGACCGAGAATGGCGTGGTGCCCCACGAACCCGATGCGGCGGTGCCCCAGGCTATGCAGATAGTCCACGACCTTCTCGATGCCCCGGCGGTAGTCCACGCGAATGTTGGTGATGTTCTGCCGCGGGGTGCCCACGTCGTAGAAAACTACCGGCGTGTTGCTGTCATTCAGCTCTTCGATCAGCTCCGGCGCCATTTCCGAGACAATCGCGGCCAGGCCGGTTACCCGCCGTCCGATCATCAGGCGCACGCTCGTGACTAACTGTTCGGACCGGTAGTCGGTATTGGCCATGAACACTTCATAGCCGTTGGCATGAGCGTCGGCTTCGATCGTCTTATAGATGTCGAAGAAGAAGGGGTTCTCCAGGTTCGAGACGATCACCCCGATGGTCTTGCTCTTGCCGCCCGCCAGGTGCCGGGCATGCAGATTGGGGTGATACTTCAGTTCTTCGATAGCCTTCATGACGCGCGCGCGCGTGGTGCTCTTGACGAGGCTGGCGTCATTCAGTACGCGAGAGACAGTCGCAGTAGATACCTTGGCTTTTCGGGCCACCTGTTCGAGCTTCATGTTCGTGTCTTCATCATTGTAACGGGTGGCCCGCTAGGATACCTGCCAGTAGTCCTGCCGCAGCTTGAATCCCTTCTCCGCCCACGATCCCTGTGCAGCACCAGAAAGATTCGTCCTCGGTGCTGAACGTCTTCCCCGCGCCCGGAGTCAGCGACAGGTAATGCCCGTTTAATAAGAGCACCTCTGCTGGAACCGCTTACAGTATCTCACGGGCAAATCCCCGCAGCTACTTGACCGTCCACTTCTGCATCCCCATGGACACGTTGTTCTGCGCCTGTACTTCCACCCGCAGCGCAGTGGTGATGACCGGCGTGAACTTCACGGTATTGAACTTGTCTTTGGCCACACCGTACTGGTCCAGCGTTTCGACGGGCTTCCACGTTTCGCCATCCTTATATAAGAGGCGCCACGAGGCGGGCACGCGCACGCCCCCTTGCCCCGTATCGTCGAACCAGTAAAGGCCGCATTCGCTGACCTTGGCGGGCTGCGCGAAAGTGTAATCCACCGTCTCCTTGTTGCCGCGCGCCGGCCACCAGTCGAAATACCCGCCGTGATCGTTCGACGCCGTGGGGATTTCGCCGTCCTTGAGGACGTCCAGGTTGCGCTGCTGCGGGCGCCCGGAGACGCTGACCCTGGCGCTGGTCGCTACCGTGGGATAGGGCAGGGGACGGGCCGCGGCCTCGATGCCCGGCAGCCACACGGTCATCTGGCCGCGGCCGCGATTGGCCCACGCGTAGTACGGAATCATGGTGAGCTCCTGCTCGTGCTGCACCACCTTGCCCTGCCCGTCGTAGGCCAGCGCGATGGCCTTGCCGGTCACTACCTCCACGCCATTCAGCAGGCCCGGGCGGTACTCCGCCGTCAGTTTTGCTCTGGTCGGGCAAGCAGCAGGTTGCGCACCTTGCCGTTGGGGTTGTCGACCCACTCGGCGGCGTAAACGATCGGGCCGCGCTCGAGGGCGACGCGGCCGCGATCGGCGACCACGTGATCGTTGGCCACAACGCGCCGCACCGGCATCGGCAGCGCGAGTTCGATGGTGTCGCCCTTCTTCCAGGTGCGGGTGAGCGTCGACATAGCCCTTGTCGAGCGTGACCGGCACGCTCCTGCCGTTGACCTTGAGCGTACCGCGGCCGAGGCGTTGCTCGGTTCGAAGCGGTACAGATCGCTGGCCACCGGCTCGTTGCGCGCCCATCCGGGAATGCGGACGTGGATGCGTGAGACGGCGCGCTCTGGTCGGGCGTCACGGTCATTTTGACCGCGCCCTCCCACGGGTAGCGCGTCTCCTGCGTCATCTGCACGCGTGCGGCCGTTGTCCAGCTTGATGTCGGCGGTGCTGGCGACATACAGGTTCACCCAGATGGCGTCGCCGCGCTCGCGCATAAACGTATCCCGGCACCGATGGCCATGAAGCGCGTGATGTTGCCGGGACAGCAGGCCACGCCGAACCACGGGCTGCGCTGATCCTTGCCGGCATGCCCGTGGCTTCCAGCGGATTCTGGTAGAAGAACGTCTTGCCGTCGAGCGACACGCCGGAGATCAGGCCGTTGTAGAGCGTGCGCTCCATCACGTCGATGTACTTCGCGTCGGCGTGCAGCAGGAACAGGCGATGGTTCCAGAAATCGTTGCCGACCGCGGCGCAGGTTTCGTTGTACGCGGTCATGTTGGGCAGTTCGTAGTCGGCGCCGAACGACTTCCCCCGCCGCGCGCGCGCCGATGCCGCCGGTGATGTACAGCTTCTTGCCGGCGACGTTGTCCCAGATCTTGTCGAGCGCGTTGACGTACGCCGCGTCGCCGGTGAGCGCGGCGACGTCCGCCATGCCGGAGTACATGTAGACGGCGCGCACGGCGTGGCCGCCGGTAACCGCTTCGGTCTGGTCGACCACCTTCATGCTGCGCCTGCGACGTAAGGATTGCCGGCGCCCTCTTCGTCGCTCTGCGGCCCGCGCACGTCGAGCATGAACTTGGCCAGGTTGAGATAGCGGACGTCGCCGGTGACGCGATACAGCTTCACCAGGCCCATCTCCACGATCTGGTGGCCGGGCCAGATCTCGCGCTTGCCGGGGCCGAACGTGTCGCACCAGCAGGTTGGCGCGTGCGCAGCGCGATATCCAGCAGCGTGCGCTTGCCGGTGGCGGCGTAGTGCGCGACGGCGGCTTCGTAGAGGTGGCCGAGGTCGTAGAGTTCGTGGCTGTTCACGCCCTCCAGCACCCAGCGCTCCTTGCCGCTCCAGGGGTGCGGCTCCAGCGGATTGATGGTGCGGGCGGTGTAGAGGTAGCCGTCCTTCTCCTGCGCCGCGCCGATCTTGGCGATCAGGCTGTCGAGGTAGGCGTCGAGCTTCGGATCGGGATGCACGCTCAGCGTGTAAGACGCGCCTTCGATCACCTTGTACACGTCGGTGTCGTCGAACGGATAGGGCGGATACTTCTTGTTCTCGAGCGGCTCGCCGCGCAGCGCTTCGGCGGCGCGCACGAAGTTGTCGACGCGGCCCGTCTCTTCGTCCTTGCCGAAAGCGAAGGGAATCGTGACCGTCCGGTTGATCTCGATGCGCGGCGCCCAGAATCCGTCGTTCACATGGACGGCGGTGAAGGGCACCGGCTTCACCGGATAATCGCGCTGCTGCGCCGCGACGGGGGCCGGCGTCAGGAGGGCGAACAGGAGTGGAACCGCTTTCATTTGGGTACTATTGTATCGCTCGCACGGTCCCAAGGGGACATGATGTAAGTGGTCTGCGAATCGGCGCCTTCCGCCGCCTGCGCGAATAGAATTCGCGATCCGTCACCCACTACGGCAAGAGGCACAGAATCTCCTCGCAACCCTGCCGGAATGCGTACCTCGAAGAGAGGTTCCGGTGCGCCAGCCGCAGATCCGGTCGCGGCCGGCATGGACGCGCACGGCAAATATCCTGGAGCCCTTGCAATACAGAATCTCTTCGCCATCACCACGCCAGACCGGCCCCGTACCGCCGTCGATCGATATCTGTTTGGCGACTCCGGCGAAGGCGAAGGGCTTGACGGCGGTGCAGTATGGGTTGAAACACCTGGTGCTCGATACCGCTTATCCGGATACATTCCTTGAGGTTGTGCAAACGGGAATACTGCCTTTTGTTCAATGGCAGTGTTGCGGAATAAAGTGCAGGTATTCGCCCCAAAGAGCAACGAGCTGAATACTACCCGAAGTTCCGATAACAGATATTATGTAAAATTTAGCGAATACCCAAAAAAACGGCCCGGCCCCCGCTGAACGGGACCGGGCCTATGGGAAGAAACTGTGCTGCTTTCCTGGGTAGGAAACTCTTAACGGCGTCCTCTATTGCCGCCCCCGGACGAGTGACCCCCGCCTCCCGACGACGCGTGATTGCCACCGCCGCCGCCCCCACGAGGGGCGCTATAACTCGGAGCGCTCCGTTGTGCCGGAGCGCTGTAATTCCGTTGTGCCGGAGCGCTATAATTCCGCTGCGCCGGCGCGTTGTAGCGCGGCGCATTGCCCGTGGGCGCGTTGCGCGACGCGTTGGGCGTACCGAAACGCTGCCAGGCGGTGCCACCCGACTGCGACGGCCGCGTATTTTCCACCGACGGGTTGCGGAACCCATTGGTCGCCGTTGCCCGATGCCGGTTCCCCGAAGCGTCTCCAACCGCCGCCCGAGGCGCCGTTCTGACCTGGGCGCGCAGCCTGTACCGCCCCGCCGCGAACTCCGCCCGTCGAGGCGATTCGCACCCTGCGGCCGGCTCCCGTTCGCTTGCGGGCGGTTGGCCATTTCCGTGGCTCGCCCCGATTCCGTTCCCCGCCCATGGCCCTCTCCTGCTGGCTAAACGGACACGCGCTGGTTCGCAGCGGGCGCCTGGTGCGCAAAGAAGTGCGTGTTCTCCGCCGTACGCGGCGTAAACGAAGGAGCGCGATTGCTGAAACTCAGATTGCGATTCGTCGGCGCGATCGGCATCTGCCCCCGGACCAGTCCCGGCGGACCGCATCTGCTCTCCCGATACCCGCCCGACGGAGTTGTAACGACCCGCGCGGAAATCGCCTGCAGCCATGCCCGATACGCCATTTCCGATGCGAGCATTACGGTATGTATTACTTATGTTTACATTGGTAATATTAATGTTTCGCCCGAAGTTTCTGCCGCCGTAGAATCCACGGCCCCACCACGGATGGAAGGTTTCGAAAGGCGCCAGCGGCACCCAACCCGACGTTCCCGAAACCAAAACCGAAACCGACTCCGCCGCCGTATCCGAACCAGCCCACCAGCGCCGGCGACCAGAAGTGCCGGTAACCCCGCGCGCCCGGATACCAGCACCATCCAAACCCGGCGTCGAAGAACCAACGCCCGTAATGGTACGGAGCCCAACCCCATGGATCGTAGCTGACCCAAGTCCAACCATACCAGTCTTCCCATACCCAGCGGCCCGCGCGATACGGAGCCCAGTCCACTCCCACCGTGGGACGCCACACCGGACCATAGTTGGGAACTTCCGACCAGACGCCGTAAGAATCCAGATCCTCCGTCCCATAAATGCCCGAATCTCCAGGATCTACATATTGATAGCTCGGGGATTGCATGAAGTGTTGATCGCGCTGCTCGTTCCAGTGGTCCCAGTCATCGGCCGGACGGGCACCCACGATCTGAAATTCCGGATCCGCCGCCGTGCCGCGCGCCACCATCATCTGGCCCGGCGCTGATCCACTGCGAGCCGCGCGGCGTAAAGATCTCCAGGTCCCCTGCCCTGGAAATCACCTCGGTCTCACCGTTTTCATTCACTGAGATCCGATAAGTGCCTGCTTTAGAAGGTCTTACAGAAACAGAGGGAGTGTCCACTTCCATGTTGGCACCGGATGCCCGAAGCACCCGGAACGTCATTGTGCCCTTAGCCAGCTCGGTCTGATACCGGTTATATTCAAGGTCCGCCAGGTGAATCTCGGCATTCCCGCCGAGGCGCATCATATTGCTCGAATCGAACTGGACTTCGGCCCGGGAATTGGCACCCGTCGCGATGCGATCGTCAGTCAATAGCGGCGCATTGATCACACCCGCTACCCAATCGCCCGAATCGCCCCGGCGCACCGATACCTCTCCGTTCATCAGGCTGATGCGTGCCACACCCCGCTTTTGATCGTCCGGATCCTGCGCGCGTGCCGGCAGGAAGAGACCGGCGCTAAACAGCGCCACGCCCATCACCGCGAACCGCCGAAGATGTCTCCGTCCCATGGCAGAGCCTCCACTACCTCGCCGTGGTGGCTTGCAAGCCTTCGGCCATTCCATATCTTTAATAAAATCAATGATTTATGATCATCCTCGCTACCCGGTTGGTGGCTGAAAACCACCACTCTGGCTGAGTTGCATCAGAATGGCCAAAAAACCACCCGATCACCTGGAAAGAATATTATCAGAGAACTATAACACGAATGTATTAAATAATTTATCCATAATATCTAAAGTAATACATGAATGCCAGAATTTATCGACTTAATTCTGCGTTACACTCTCTGGGATTTCCCTTAGACTAAACCTCGCTACGACGCTATAATGTTTTAAAGCAGACACCTACGGATGACTTCGGGGATACTCGCCGATTTTAACTACGGCCTGCGGGCGTTAGCTAAAAATCGCGGCTTCGCGTTGGTCGCTATTCTCTCACTGGCGCTCGGGATAGGCGCCAATACTACTGTCTTCACCTTGCTCAACGCGATCCTGCTGCGCCCGCTTCCGGTTACCCAACCCGACCGGTTGGCGGCGGTAAATACCCTGGATTCGTCCAATCCCGGCATTCTTCTGTGTTCATATCCCAACTACAAGGATTACCGGGACCGCAACCAGGTTTTCAGTTCCCTAATCCTGTATTCCCCCATATTGATCAATCTGACCGAACACGGCGATCCCCAATCCGTCATGGGCCAGCTCGTCTCCGGCAACTACTTCAGCGGCTTGGGAATTCACCTGGCTCTCGGCCGGGGGTTTCTGCCGGAAGAAGATGCCAGCCTGGGCGCCACTCCGGTCGCCGTGATCAGCTTCGGGCTATGGAGACGGATGTTCGCCGGGGATCCCGCCGTCACGTCACGCTCTCTCCGCCTGAACGGTCGCAACTACATGATCGTCGGCGTCGCCCCACAGGGTTTTCAGGGCATCAACAGTATCTACGCGGCCGATGTATGGGTACCCATGGCGATGTACGAGCAGATCTATCCCAATCCTGCCTGGGTGAACCAACGGCGAGCGCTGATTTTCTCGGTCGCGGGCAGGCTGAAGCCCGGACTTGGAATGTCACAGGCCGAAGCGGGCCTGCAAGGGTTGGCTCAGGAACTGGAACAGCAGTATCCCGCCGAGAACCGCGGCCGCGGTATCAAGCTGACCCCCATCGACGAAGCTGCCGTTGCACCCACGACCCGCGATTTGGTGCGGAATGCGGGTACCGTGCTGATCATTGTCTCGGCGCTGGTCCTCCTGATTGCCTGCGCCAACGTGGCGAACCTGCAACTGGCGCGAGCCACCGGCCGCGGCCGCGAGATCACCGTTCGCCTGGCCCTCGGTGCCGGCCGCTGGCAGTTGATCCGGCAGCTCCTGGTCGAAAGCGTAATCCTTTCGGTCGCCGGCGGCGCCCTCGGCCTGCTTTTCGCCCGCTGGGCTCGCGATGTTCTTTGGTCTGTCCGGCCCCCCACGTTTAAGCACGCCGGCTTCACCCTGGATCTGGATTCCCGGGTGCTCCTCTACACGCTCGCAGTTTCCCTCGGCACGGGCATCCTGTTCGGTCTGATTCCCGGCCTGCGCGCCACGCGTAAGAACCTGGCCAGCGATCTGAAAGAGCGCAGCGGCGAGGCGGCATCCACCGGCGGCTGGAACCCGCGATCCATCCTGGTCATGGTCCAGATGGCATTGTCCCTGATAGCGCTGGTGGGTGCGGGACTGTTCATTCGCAGCCTGCTCAACGCCAATCGGATCGACCCCGGTTTTGACGCCGGCCATCTGGCTGTCATCTCTTTCAATCTGTCGGACCAGGGATACCACAACGAGGAGCGCGGCCGGGAGTTCCATCGCATGGCCCTCGAGCGGGCGGCTTCGTTTCCGGGTGTGGATTCGGTGGCGATCGCCAAAGATGTGCCGTTCAGTGTGGGAAGCGCCCGTACCCTGGTGTTGCAAGGGCAGGACACCAGCCGGGGCCATGTGACGCTCACCTCGGTCGTCTCGCCGGGTTACTTTCAGACGGTCGGTATGCGCCTTCTGCGCGGCCGCGATTTCAGCCCCACCGACGTCAAGGCCAGCCCGCGGGTGGCTATCGTGAATGAGGCCGCGGCGGCATACTTCTGGCCGGGAAAGGATCCGGTTGGCCAGGTGATTTCGTTCTTCCCGGAGAATCTGCCCGTTTCCGTCATCGCCCTGGTGCGCAACGCCAATTACCTGAGCATCGCCGAGCCGCCGCAGCCCATGTGTTACCTTTCGTTCCGCCAGTATTACTTTCCTTACGGCGCCATTTACCTGCATACCCGGGGCGATCCCGACGCCGTCCTGCCCGGCGCGCGGCGTCAACTGCGGATGCTCGATCCCAACCTGGTTCTGGATTCCGAATCGGCCTCCAGAACCATCAGCGAGTCTCTCTGGGCCCAGCGCCTTTCGGCGGACCTGCTGGCGGTGTTTGGCGTGTTGGCACTGGTGCTGGCGACAATCGGCATCTACGGCGTGATCTCCTACTCGGTGCAGCAACGCACGCGTGAACTGGGCGTCCGCATGGCGCTTGGCGCTACCCAGAGCGACATTCAGGTGATGATCATGCGCGAAGGCATCCGCATGGTCGCCATCGGGGTGGTGGTGGGAACCCTGGTCGCGCTGGCAGCCTCACGCGCGGTGTCCAGCCTGCTGTTCGTGATTAGCGCCCAGGACGCCACCACCTTCGTGCTGGTGCCTTCCATCCTGACTCTGGTGGCGATTTTTGCCTGCTGGCTTCCCGCCCACCGCGCCACGCGCGTCGATCCTTCTATCGCCCTTCGGGACGAGTAAATGATACTGTCGGAAGGGAGCGAAAATGAATCGGAGAACCTTCTGCGAAACGCTGACCACCGGCGCCGCCATGGCCGCATTGCCTCTCCGAGCCGCGCCGGAGCGGCCGAATATCGTTTACGTTCTGGCCGACGACCTGGGCTGGGGCGACCTGCAATGCTACAATCCCCTCTCCGCCATTCACACTCCCAACGCCAACCGCCTGGCATCGGAAGGCATGCGCTTCGCGGACATGCACTCCTCCTCGGCGGTCTGCACTCCCAGCCGCTATAGCATTCTGACCGGCCGCTACTGCTGGCGGAGCCGTCTGAAAAAGGGCGTACTCAACGGCGATTCCCCTAACCTGATCGAGCCCGGCCGGCTGACCGTGCCCGCCATGCTGCAAGCCGCCGGCTATCGCACGGCCGGGTTCGGAAAATGGCACCTCGGCCTGCGCAACGACCCATCCACCGATTTCTCCAAACCGCTTCACCCCGGCCCTCTGGACCACGGCTTCCACCATTACTTCGGAATTCCCGCGTCGCTCGATATGGCGCCGTATCTCTATTTCGAAGACGACCATGCCGTGGAGCAGCCCACGTCCACCACCCCCGGCAGCAAAGATCCGCGCGGCGTCTTCTGGCGTGCGGGCGCGTGCGCGCCGCATTTCAAGCATGAGGAAGTGCTGCCTGCGATCACCGGGAAGGCGGTTGAATATATCCACCAGCGGGCCCGGCAGGCCGCGCAGCCCTTCTTCCTCTACCTGCCGTTCACCGCTCCGCATACCCCGTGGCTGCCCTTGCCGAAATACCGCAATCAGTCGAAAGCCGGCACGTACGGCGACTTTGTGACCCAGGTGGACGATATGCTCGGGAATGTGATGCGCGCCCTGGACGAAACCGGCCAGACCCGAAACACCCTCTTCCTCTTCGCCAGCGACAACGGCGCGGACTGGAAGCCCGAGGACATCGCGCGCTACGGCCACCGCGCCAATGCCGACTGGCGCGGCGAAAAGGCCGATATCTGGGAAGCCGGCCATCGCATTCCGTTCCTGGTCCGCTGGCCCGGCCGCGTGCGGGCCAACGCGCTTAGCCAGGAGTTGGGCAGTCTGGCCGATTTGATGGCTACGGTCGCGGCCGTCACCGGCACCGCCCTTCCGGCGAATGCCGCCGAAGACAGCTTCAACCTTCTGCCTGCGTTTTTCGAGCAGAATCAGCGGCCCATTCGCGACCACATCATCATGCACTCCAACGGCGGTATGTTTTCCCTCCGCCAGGGCAATTGGAAACTGGAGGAAGGGCTCGGCTCCGGAGGTTTCAGCGCGCCGCAAACCGTCGAACCCGCCGAAGGGGGACCCAAGGGCCAGCTTTATGACCTCCAGAGCCGACCCCGGCGAACTGCACAACCTCTACCAGGCTCGCCCGGAAGTCGTGGACCGGCTCGCGACACTTCTGGATCGTTACCGGCAGCAGGGACACACGCGGCCGATGTGAAGGGAAAGCGCAAGGGAAAGCGCAAGGAGCAAGCATGGGCGCCGAACATATCGAGAAACTCCGGGCATGGCGGGCTCACCGTCAGGGGCTGGACGGGCGGCTGGCGGGAAAGACGGCGGCCGAGGTCCTGCGGCAAACGGGGTGGGCGCGGTCGGTAGGCGGCGTAGGTCCGTATCTGACGCTTTTCGCGCGCGCGGGCACGTCGCGGGCGGTAGCCGATGCCGCCGTGACGGCCCTGGAAATCCACGAACTGCCGGCGGCACGGGGCTGCACCTACGTGGTGCCGGCCTGCGACTTCGCCCTCGCCCTGCAGGCCGGAAGCTGTTTCGGGGACGCCGAGAGGAAGATCGCCGCCAGTCTCGGCGTGACCGATAAAGAAATCGACAAGCTGTGCGACGCCGTTCGCAAGGCCGTCGAGAAAGCGCCGATGGACCCGGAAGAGATTCGCGCGGCGGTGGGAAAAGCGGCGCGGAGCCTCGGCGAAGAAGGTAAAAAGAAGGGCCTCTCGACTACCCTGCCCCTGGCTCTGGGCAGCTTACAATCGGCGGGCGAGATTCGCCGCGTGCCGGTAAATGGCCGCCTGGACCAGCAGCGGTTTGCCTACACCCGGTGGAACCCCAATCCGGTTGCCGGCCGTCAACTGGCCCCTGAAGAAGTGAATACCGAACTGGCACGGCGGTATTTCTCGTGGATCGGTCCGGCCACCGCGGCCGAGTTCCAGTGGTTTTCCGGACTCGGCATGAAGGCCAGTAAAGCCGCCGTGGAGCCGCTCAAACTGGAGGTCGCCGGAGACGCAGGTTTTCTGTTGCCCGAGGACCGCGAACAGTTCGAGGCGTACCGGTCGCCCCCGTCCACCCGGTATGTCCTGGCGTCCAGTCTGGACGGGCTCAGTCTGCTGCGGCGGGATCTCAAAGGTTTGCTGGAGGCGCGGGACCTGGAGCGAAAGGTCTACGGCGACCGCGGATTGGTGCCGCTGTCGGGCGTCGCCGACCTTCCCAGCCATCCGATTTTCGATCGCGGCCGCGTGGTCGGGCTATGGGAGTACGATCCGGCGGCGGAATCGATCGCGTGGCTGCCGTTCATTCCGAAGAACGCCGAGTTGCAGAAGGCGGTAGCCGTCATGGAGCAGCACATTCGCACCGATTTGGGAGACGCGCGTTCCTTCAGCCTGGATAGCCCCAAGAGCCGCGCCCCGCGAATAGAAGCGCTGCGCAAAGGCACCAGCGTCTAAGTCTCATGACTCCCCCCGATCTCGCGATCTCGAAGATCGGACCTGAATCGGACGTCTTGCTCCGGAACCTGACCGAGCACTACTGCTACGACATGTCAGAGTGGTTCGAGCTTAACCCCGGCGCTGACGGACGCTATGCCTACGATACGGCCTCAGTTTGGGAGAAAGGATACGAAGCTTACTTGGCCAAGGTTGGCGACTCGATCGCAGGCTTCGCGCTGATCGGATCGGGCGACGAGTGGCTAGGCGATATTGGCGCACATGATGTGCATGAGTTCTTTGTCATGCGCAGGTTTCGACGCCACGGCTTCGGCCACAGGATGGCCGCTTTTCTGTGGAAGGAATATTCAGGAGAATGGCTTATCAGAGTCTTGGAAGCCAACGAGCCAGCCATCGCTTTTTGGCGGGGTGAGATTTCCATTTACTCCCTTGGCTCGTACACAGAGGAGCAACGCAAGGTTAATGGACGTCTCTGGAAATTCTTTCGGTTCGTCTCGAATCGCGCTTAAGCCGGCACTTAGCAAACTGCCTGACCCGAACCGCCTCACGATTTCTTCTGACGAGCCCTTTGTGAGAATCGATGGTTCGCGCTGTCCGGGTAACTGCTGTTACCGCTCCGCAAGCAGCGTACTAACATTGCTCTCTACGTTGTCTTTGTCCACCAGGCCCGCGATGTAAGCTGCCGCCACTCTCCCCCGCCGGTCTATGAGAAAGGTGTCCGGCATATTTTGAATTCCGTACCGCTGCGCTATCGAATCGTCTCCGAGCAACATCCTGTAGCGGATGTTCACCCCTGATGTTTTGAGGTAAGCCTTTGAGAGTGTTCTGCTTGGGTGCGGTTTTCGGCTTAAATATGTAGACATGCAAAATATCAATATTATTCTTGTATTTAAGACATACTTGCCTTATTATGTGGACATGTACGTCGCCCGCGCCTCCTGGCCCTCCTCCAATGGCAAATCCTACCAGTCCATCTACCTCCGCGAGTCTTTTCGCGACGGCACCCACGTCCGTAAACGCGACATCGCCAACCTCACCCATTGCGACCCCAAAGAGATCGCCGCCATCGAACTCGCCCTCCGCTTCAAAGACGACCTCACCGCGCTCGGCTCCCTGGACAAGGTCCGGCTGTCCCAAGGTCTCTCCGTCGGTGCCGTCTGGACCGCGTTCCAAATCGCCCGGCGGCTCGGCATCGATCACGCCCTGGGGTCTGGGTTCCCCGCCCAACTGGCGCTCTGGCAGGTGCTCGCCCGCGTGCTGGAGCAGGGCTCTCGTTTGTCCGCCGTACGGTTCGGCGCAGGTCCATGCGGCTTGTGACGTCCTCGGCATCCAACGTGGATTTGACGAGAACGATCTCTACGCCAATCTCACTTGGCTGAGCGCGCAGCAGGAGACCATTGAAAAACGGCTCTTCCTCAAACGCCTGGGGCAGCGCCAGCCGGAGCTGTTTCTCTACGACGTGACCAGCAGCTACCTGGAAGGGGAAGACAACGCCTACGGGGCTTACGGCTACAACCGCGATGGCAAAAAAGGCAAGAAGCAGATTGTCATCGGCTTGTTGTGCGACGAGCAGGGTGCGCCCGTCACGACGGAAGTCTTTCGCGGTAACACGCAAGATCCGAAAACCTTCGCCTCGCAAGTCAAGAAAGCCAGCGAGCGCTTCGGCTGTGAACGGGTGACGTTTGTGGGAGACCGGGGGATGATCAAAAGCGGCCAGGTAGAGGATCTCGCGCAGGCCGGCTTTCATTACATCACCGCCATCACCAAGCCGCAGATCGATACTCTCATCGAGGCGCGCCTGATCCAGATGGAACTGTTCGCCGACAAAGTCTGCGAGGTGGAGCGGGATGGTGTGCGCTATGTGCTGCGGCGCAATCCCATCCGCGCCGAACAACTGGCGGCTTCGCGCGCCAACAAACAGGCCACCATCGAGCAACTGCTACAGGATCGCAATCGCTATCTCGCTAAGCACCCCCGTGCCCAGGTCGCGACCGCGGAGAAGAAGTTGCGCGCCAAGATCGCGCAGCTGAAAATCGCGGCTTGGCTGGATGTGCGAACCGAAGGCCGCGTCTCGAAGCTAACGGTGAACCAGCCGGCTCTGGAGGAGGCTTCGCGGCTGGACGGTTGTTACGTCATCAAGACGGACCTTCCCGCCAGCGCCGCTTCCCAGCAGGTCGTGCATGATCGCTACAAGGAGTTGACCCTGGTTGAGCAGGCGTTCCGCACATGCAAAACCGCGCACCTGGAAACCCGTCCGATCTATGTGCGCACCGCGGAACACACCCGCGGACATGTGCTGGTGGTGATGCTGGCCTATCTGATCCGGCGCGAACTGAGCCGGGCATGGGCGTCGTTGGATGTCACCGTAGAGGAAGGGCTGCATCAGTTGCAGACCCTGAGTTCCATCGAGGTGAAGGTGGAGGGCGGTGGCAGTTGCCTGCGGCTCCCGACGCCGAGCGCCGGCGCGACTGCCTTACTCCAGGCGCTGAAGATCCACATGCCGGAAGCGCTGCCTCACACCGATACTCCTGTGGTCACGCGCAAGCAGCTGCCTGCAAACCGCAAACCCCGTTAAGGAACAGCAGGTTGCCGGGAGAATCCTGCTCGGCCCCAGAGGTGAACATCCGCTGTAGGGCACGTGAGTCTTCGCAAGGAACGGCCGGAGCACGGCCCAGCCGCCTTCGTCCAGGGACACGCCCACCACGGCGAAATGTTTGGTACCGAACTTCTGCTGGAACTCCACGAACCATGGAATCTCGTGCTTGCACCCCGTACACCACGTGGCCCAGAAATCCAGCAGCACGACTTTACCGCGATACTTCTTGAGTTTTGCCGTCTTGCCGGCAGCGTCGCGGAGGGCGAACCCGGCGGCGGGCTTGCGCTCCGGAGCGAGTTGCAGTGCGGCACGGACCGTGGTTTGACCGATGGCGCTGGCGGCAGCCAGTATCGCGACCATGGCGGCGCGAATAGGCATAGCGTTCATGTGGTTTCCCCCTCCCCAATGTGTTGCCTGTAAGCCGTAGCGAAAATGTAGGCGGCCGGCCAACTTACTAATAGAAATGGCAGCAGCCGCATTGGCCATGACGGCCCGAGCCACACTCCGCCGCTCCAGACCTTGTGCGCAGTCTCATACCAGCCGCTCATCCATGCCGTGAGAATCGTGAGGATGGCGATCGCCGAGGCCACAAGCCATGCGGGCCGCACTGGCAGGACCCGCCGCCGCACGCCCACAAACGCTCCCCAGAAAACAGGGAACAGGAACAGAAGGGCGGCGATGCTGAGCGGAAGTGTCGTGACCATCAAGAGCTGCAAAGGTCGTGGGTTGCGCAGGATGATATTGCCGGCCAGTACGAATCGTGCCCATGCCGAATTCAGAACTACGAGGTAAAACACCGGCCACGTGAGCCACACAGCGCGGCCGGAAAGCGAACCCAGTACGAACCCGCACGACCATGACCAGCCCATCAATGCCCCCGCAAGGCATAGCAAAAACGCCAGGTCCTGACCGGCACTCAAGCCAGTCTCGAAGTGCACTCCGTATTTGTGGTATGCCATCAGTTGTTGTCCAAGGTCGACGTTGAAGCGGAATGCGATGCGGCTCAACGGCACCCCTGCCAGGCCACTGACGCCCAACAGGGCCAGCCATGGCCGCCAAAAAGTCCACAAGAGGGCCTGCCGGCGAACGATCAAACCCACAACATCACGCGTTGCCGCGACGATGCCCTCGCCGGATTCCGCGATGTCCCCCAGTACCACGTCGCGTTCAAAGGGTTCCAGGGCACGGGCCAGGACGCCGGGCAACCACCACCCGAAGCGCGTCATGACCGGCCTCCGGCGCGATCGCTCGCCCAGGAAACGCCGCGGCTGGCACGCTTCACTGCGTTGTAAAAAGCCCTCGCTTCCTGTACACCCTTCCCCGTCACACGGACCATGCGCTTGGGTCGGCCGCCCCGCTGCGGCGTGGGATCCCCCATCCAGGTTTTTAGGAGGCCCTTCGCCTCCAGCCGATCCAGGGTCGTGTAGAGCGCTCCGATCGAGCAACGGCTTTCGGTTGCGCCTTCTATCTCCTGCCGGATGGCAGCGCCGTAAGCATCGTCGCCCAACCGCGCCGCGGCGCTGAGCAGCAGGTATTCGAACTCGCCGAGCATGATTACTACTACATTGTGATTCTAATTCCCGCAGGTGTCAACAGGCGCCGCGCAGCACAAACTCGGGAAAAAGCCCGGCCCGAAGGGCCGCACCATTCCCCACCCCCAACCCCCATCCCTAACCCCCCTTCGGCTGCGAGGTCGCACGATGCTCTCTGGAAACTTGCGGCAAGTTGTTGATTCGCCGTCAGGGCCATGGCACTTCCAACCCCGGCGAGCGAAGCGAGCCACACAACCCCGGCCCCTGGCCCCCGACCCCCGGCCCCACAGTTTCCACCACCAATGAACGACGACCTCCGTCGCACGATGCTTCGTGGTGAAGGCGGCCAGACCGTTTCCCATGTACGATTTTAATCGTTGACATACGACTCCACTCGTAGTATGCTCCGGTCATGGTTCCCCCTCCTCTGCCCACCGGCGCCGAATTGGATATTCTCGCCGTCCTGTGGCGCACCGGCCCCGCCACGGTCCGCGAAGTGCACCAGGCGCTGGGCAAAGACAGCGGCTATACCACCACGCTCAAGCAGATGCAGTTGATGACCGAAAAGGGGCTGCTCACCCGCAGCGAACGGTTTCGGGCCCATGTCTACGAGGCCTGTTTGCCCAAGGAGCAGACCCAAAAACAGATTGCCACCGACCTGCTGCGGCGCGCCTTCGAAGGGTCGGCCGCCAGCCTGGTAATGGGCGCCCTCTCGGCGCAACCCGCCACCCGCGAAGAATTGCAGGAGATCCGGCAGATGCTGGACGAACTCGAAAAAAGGAAAGGAGCATCGCGATGAGTCCGTTGTTGCAAGTGTTATTTCATCAACCCTGGGTAGCCCGGCTGGGCTGGACCCTGCTGCATTTCCTGTGGCAGGGCGTGTTGGTCGCCGCACTGCTCGCGGTCTTACGCGGGCGGGTCTCAGGCGCGTCATTCCGGTACGCCGCCGCCTGCCTCGCGCTTGGGGTGATGGCGGCGGCTCCCGTGGCCACCTTCCTGCTGCTGGGGAATGGCAGCGGCGGCGCCACCGTGGGACAGTCCGCCGTTCATGCGGCTCTCGCCTCGGGCAGCGGGGCATCCTCTTCCCTGCCCCTGGAGAGTGCATGGGAGCGCGTCTCGCCCTGGCTCGGCTTGGCCTGGCTGGTCGGAGTGGCGTGCGCTTCCCTGAGGCTCCTGGGCGGATGGCTCCTCACGGCTCGCCTGCGGAGCGCGAATGCCGGGCTCGCGCCCGTGGGATGGCAAGCCAGACTCGCACCCCTGATGAAGCGCATGGGCGTGCTCCGGCGGGTGAGCCTGCGGGCTTCCACGCTGATCGAAGCGCCCATGGCCATGGGCTGGCTGCGCCCCGTCATCCTGGTTCCCGTGGGCGCGCTCGCCGGACTCTCCACCGCCCAGATAGAAGGCCTGCTGGCGCACGAACTGGCGCACATTCGCCGCCACGATTACCTGGTCAACCTGCTGCAGAGTCTGGCAGAGGCGGTGCTGTTCTACCACCCCGCCGTCTGGTGGGTCTCGCACCAGATCCGCATCGAACGGGAGCACTGCTGCGACGATCTTGCCGTCGCCGCCACCGGTGGCGACGTGCTCACCTACGCGCGCGCTTTGGCCGAGCTGGAATTCTGCCGCGAGGCGCACGCGCACGCCATGGCCGCCACCGGTGGCTCGCTGCGCAATCGCATTTTCCGGCTGGCGAACCCGTCCCGGGCGGCGGCACGCACCGTGCCCGGCGGCGCGGCATGGGCGCTCAGCGCCGTTCTTCTCGTCGCCGTCGGCGGCGTCCTCGTCCGGGGCGCGGATAGCCCCACGCCCGCACAGGAGCCGGTGTTGAATCTCAATACCGTCTGGCCCGATACCGTCAAACAGGGCGACATCAAAATCGAAGTGCGCGGACTGGGCACGCTCACTTCGTCCACACTGGCCGAGGCGAAGTTCGCGGAGACCCAGGTTAAGGACGTGCACGCCGGCCAAATGGCCGCGATCCAGTTCTTGCGGCCAGACGCAATAATAGCCGCGCAGGTGCAGACTGTCCATCCCGGTGTAACTAAAGGCACCGTCACCGTGGACCTCGCCCTGCTCGCTCCGCCCCCGGCCGGCGCCCCTCTGGGCAGCCAGATCGATTCCACCGTCACCATCGGCAATGTGAGCAACGTAGTCTACGTGGGAAGGCCGGTCTTCGCGAAAGCCAACAGCGACGCCACCCTCTTCAAGCTCGATCCCGACGGCCGGCACGCTACCCGCGTGAAAGTACAATTCGGCCGCAGCTCGGTCAACGTGATCGAAATCAAGAGCGGCCTCGAACCCGGCGACCGCGTCATTCTCAGCGATATGTCCGCTTACCGGCAGTACGACCGCATCGCCGTCCAATAGCCGCGATGATCCTCTCCAGCGCGGCCCGCGCCCTGTGGCGCAATCCGGGATTCGCGGTCACCGCGCTGGCCACTCTCGCGCTCGGCATCGCCACGGTTTCCGCGCTGTTCTCCGTAGTCGATAAGGTGCTCCTGGAGCCGCTGCCCTATCCCGACCCCGATCGCCTGGTACAGTTGATCACCACATCCAACGTCGGCGAACAGAAGCTCTCGTCCATCCCCCAGTTTCTCTTCTGGCGCGACACCACGTCGTCGTTCGAATCGCTGGCGGCCTCTGACGTCAACGCGCCGGAAATCACCCTCTCGCAAGACCAGCGATCCATACCGCTCAAAACCGCGCGCGTATCCTCGGAGTACTTCCCCCTGTTCGGCGCCCGGTTCGCGCTGGGCCGCACCTTCTCTCCTCTCGAAGACAGTCCGCAAGGTCCCAAGGTTGCGATCCTGAGCGCCGGCGCGTGGCGGCGTTTCTTCCGCTCCGATTCCTCGATTGTCGGCCGCGTCCTCATACTGGACGACGCGCCCTATCAGGTGGCCGGCGTTCTCGCGCCCGGAGCGCGTCTCGAGTCCGCCGCCGATCTCTGGCTTCCGCTCCGCGCCGACCGCCGCTCCGTGGATCACCTTGCCAGAGTGCGCGTCATCGGTCGCCTGCGCCGCCACGTAACTCTCGCGGAAGCGCAACACGAAGTCGGCGAAAGCCTGGGCGCATTCCTGCGGCGATACCCTCCCTATTCGCAATTCGGCGCGCCGGTGCTGCACGGAGAGGCGTTCCAGGCAATCCCGCTGCGCGATGCCGTCGTGGGGGATGTGCGGCCCGCTTTCTACCTGCTCATGGGAGCGGTCGGCTTTGTGCTGGCCATCTCCGCCACCAACACCGCCACCCTGCTGCTGGCGCGCGCCGGGCGGCGTTCCAGCGAAATGGCCATCCGTATTGCGGTGGGCGCGGCGCGCCAGCAGGTGCTGCTCCAGTACATGGCCGAAAGCCTGCTCCTGGCCCTCGCCGCCGGAGCGTTGGGACTGCTTCTGGGATACCTCGGCGTGCGGGCGTTCCTGGCTCTAAGTCCCGCGGACCTGCCGCGCGTCGGCGCCAACGGTTCGGCCATCGCACTGGATGGCCGGGTGATTCTGTTTACGGTGGCGGTATCGGCCCTGCTGGCCGTTGTGTGCAGCCTGGTCCCGGCACTGCACCTGGTCAAAAACGGTATTGCGCAATCCAGCCGGGACTCCCGCCGCCAACGCTGGCGCGCCACGCTCACCGCCGCCGAAATGGCCGTCTCGCTGGTGCTGCTCACCGGCGCCGGCATGATGATCCGGACCCTGGTTGCCCAACGCGCCATCGATCGCGGATTCGACGAACGCAACGTGCTCACCGTGGAGATGGCGCTGAACCATCCGCGATTTCAAACCGCCGCGGCGGTGGCTGACCTGGTCCGCCACGGCGAGCGCCGTCTGTCCGCCGTTCCAGGGATCGCGGTGATATCCGTCACCAGCGCCCTGCCCCTGGTGGCGGATCTGTCCATGCCCTTCACCATTCTGAAGAACGATCACTTTCTGCTGGGCCGCTACGACGGTACCGCCACGTGGCGCAGCGTCTCGCCCGGGGTACTTCCGCACCTTTCAGATCCGCCTGCTGCGCGGCCGCGTGTTTACGGAAGACGACGACGAAAATGCCGCCGGCGTAGTCGTGCTGAACCGCGCCATGGTGAAGCAATACTGGCAGGAAGTGGACGCCAATCCCATCGGCGAATTCATCACCATCGGCAAGGGTCTGGACCCGCAGTCGGGCGATACGCCGCGCCAGGTGATCGGTGTGGTGGCCGATATCCGCGATGCCGGAATGGACCGGGATCCCTCGCTCTACGTTCCCGTGGCGCAGGTGTCGGATTGGATGAACGCCCGCAACAATCGCCTCCAGCCTCTGATCTGGACCGTGCGCACAGACGGATTCCAGCCCGCGGTCCTGGCCCGTATCCCGCGCGAGCTCGCCGCCTTGAGCGGAGGCCAGGCGGTGGGCCCCGTGCGCACCATGCATGAAGCCATTGCCGCTTCTTCGGCGCGCACGCAGTTCTACATGACGCTGCTGAGCGTCTTCGCCGCGGTCGCCGTACTGTTGACCGCCGCCGGCCTGTACGGCCTGATGGCCTTCTCCGTGCAGCAGCGCCGGCGCGAACTGGCCATTCGCGCCGCCCTGGGAGCCACGCCCCTCGACGTGCAGAGGATGGTGGTGATGCAGGCGTTGCGCCTCACGCTGCTGGGAACGCTCTCGGGAGTCCCCCTGGCAGTGGCGCTGAATCGCGTCACCATCAGCCTGATCTTCGGCATACGCTCCTGGGATCCGCTGGTGTTCGCGCTGGTGCCGCTCGTGCTCGGCGCGGTCTCTCTGCTGGCGGCGTATGCGCCCTCCGTCAGCGCCAGCCGCGTCAATCCCGCCGGCGCTCTACGCGCCGAGGGTTGATCGCCCGTCATCGAGGGCCTAATGCCTTCTGCCCCTTCGATTAACCATCGAGAGATACAATTCGCTTATGAAACTCGGACAGTCGGAGGAAGCCCTGCTTGGCTTCGATGTACGCGAAGTATGGTTGACGCCGGAATTCCGAGAGGTGGGACCGGGTGGGAGACCAAGGGAGTTCCTACTGCGAACGGATCTCGACGATGTGTTATCAGCCGACACAATGGTGTGGCCCTCCATTTTCAAATCCACCGTGACGCTAGATTGCGGCCCGTGGCTTCCCTTGCCACAATGGGTCGGAATGAACGTACCCTTCTGGGATGATCTTAATGCGATCCGTACCGCCATCCCACCTGGTTTTGGCAAGAAGCATCCTTTCTGGTTGATTGCCGCAACATGGCACACCGATGTCGGCTTCACAAAGGAAGAGAATCAAACGGGGAAGATCCTGGGTCCGCACCTCGCGCCCACAACACCGAAGCAGCGGGATGCTGGCTGGCGTTTTCTCGGTTTTGATGTCACGGATTCCGGGATCAGCGGATTGTCCAATTGTTCGTACGATGAATCTGAGCGGAACCACCTGGCAGCGCGATGGGGCTGCCACCTCAATCGCTATCATTTGTTCGGAGATCTTGAGCCCGCATTCGAATTCAAGCGCATTACAAACTCACGAGTGCCCGAGCACGCGCCCTTCTTCGTGGTCGGCCTCGTACATTGACCGCCCCGAAGCGGAGGGCCGTCATCTGTACGCTTGACGTACAACGTAGTACGCGATACCATCGATGTTATGATCCGGAGCTTCCGATGCAGGAAGACTGAGCGTCTTTTCCGTCGGGAACGCGTCAAGGAGTTCGCCAATATCGCGTCAGTCGCCTTGCGCCGCCTGGCTGCGTTGGATGCTGCCCAAGCAGTCACAGATTTGCTAATCCCTCCGAGCAACAGCCTGGAAGCGTGGAGCGGCGACCGCAAGGGGCAGTACAGTATCCGCATCAACGACCAGTACCGCATTTGCTTTACCTTTCACGAAGGACACGCCGAAGATGCCGAAATCACGAAGCACTACCGCTAAGCTCCCGCCCGTTCATCCGGGCGAAATCCTCAGGGAGACCCTGGACGACCTGGGCCTGAGCATGAACCAACTCGCTCACGAGATTCACGTCCCCGCAAATCGCATTAGCGCGATTGTGGCGGGCAAGCGCTCCATCACCGGGGAGACCGCCTTGCGCCTGGCGCGCTACTTCTCCACGACGCCTGGTTACTGGATGAACCTTCAGGCTCGCTTTGATCTCGAATCTGCCCGCGACGCGTGGGAAGCCAAGGTAGAAGCCGAGATTCGGCCGCGAACGGCGGCCTGACGCGAGCTGCTTTTACCCTCATTCCTCAGCGGCCGGGATCGCGGGCAGGATCCCCAATTCCTCATAAATCGGACGGATCACGCGACGAATGGCCGGCAGTTGTGCGGAAAACCATGCGGCGCCCGCCAGACACAACGCCCCTCCCCCGACGATGGTCCACGGCGCGCCCACCTTGGCGGCGATGGCGCCGGCGGCCAGGCTGCCGAAGGGCGCCAGTCCCTGAAACGACATCGAGTAATACGCCATCACGCGCCCGCGCTTGTCCTCTTCCACGATGGTCTGCAGAATGGTGTTGCTCGACGCCATGTGACGCATCATGCCGAACCCGGCCACTGCCACTGCCAACAGGGACAGCGGCAGAGCGTGCGAGAGTCCGAAGCCGATCAACCCCAAGCCGAACAGGCTCGACGACCACACAATCACTCTTCCCAGCCCCAGTACGCTACGCCGCATGGCCAGCGAGACGGCGCCCGCCAGCGCGCCCACTCCCGCGGCCGACATCAGAAATCCCAGTGTATGGGGGCCGCCGCCCAGAACCACGCGCGCGAAGATCGGCATCAGCACCGTATACGGCATACCCACCAGGCTCACCAGCGTGAGAAACAGCAGCACCGAGCGGATGGGCGCCGATTCGCGAACGTACCGCCAGCCCTCTTTGAGATCCGTTCCGACACCCCGCCGTTGCGCGCGCGCGGCGGCGGGCGCCACCCGCATCGCCAGCAGAGAGGCGATCACGGCCATGTAACTGATGCCGTCAATCAGGAAGCAGTACCCTTCCCCCACCGCGGCGATGAGCACGCCGGCCACGGCCGGCCCGATCAGCCGCGCGCCATTGACCATCGAGGAGTTGAGCGCGATGGCGTTGCCCAGGTCGTCGCGCCGTTCGATCATTTGCACCAGAAAGGACTGGCGCGCCGGCATGTCGAACGAATTGATCATGCCCTGCATCAGCACCAGCGCCAGAATCTCCCAGACAGTGATCGTGTGCGTGAGCGCCAGGGCCGCCAGCGCGAAGGATTGCAGCATCGATAGGATCTGAGTGACCACCAGGGTGCGGTGACGGTTCCAGCGGTCCACCCACACGCCCGCGAACGGCGCCAGAAAAAGGATCGGAATCTGGCTTGCGAAACTGGTCAGGCCCAGCAGAAAGGCGGAATTGGTCAGCCGGTAGACCAGCCAGCTCGTGGCCACGCGAGTCATCCAGGTGCCGATCAGAGAGACGGTCTGGCCCTCAAAAAACAGCCGGTAATTGCGCGCCCGCAGCGCCCGAAGCAGCAGGCGCCAGCGCGCGGGAGTGTTGGTCACCATGCAGTATCCCGCTCTCGACGAGCGTAGCATGATCGCCACAAAGAGCTATTTTTCGCGACGCCCGTCCGGGCTTAGAATCAGGGCGTGAAGATACTCACTCTGACCATTGCCTGTATGCTGGCAACCGCGCTGCACGCCCAGGATGTGGAGTGGGCGCGGGATCTATACGTTCACGGGCTGAAGGGCCGTGCCATGGAAGTGTACATCGGAATCCTGCACACCGCGTCTTCGCCGCCGGAAGAGAAAGCCGAAGCCCTGTACTACATGGGCCAGATGTCGTTCGAAGACGGCTCGTTCGCCACCGCCATGGATGACTGGCAAAGGCTTGTCGCGGAGTATCCGCAATCGCCCGGAGCCGCAAGGTCGCCGGCCCGCTCATCGATTCGGTGGTCGCGCGGTCGTATAAACCGAAGAGCATCCTGATGTTTCAGCGAACAGGCATAAGGACTGGTTGGCTAAACGCCAGATCTGTATCGGTAGCGCCGCCGGTACATGTGGTGATGAAATGTGCGGTACATGTCGACCTTCTTAGCTGAATAGAAGCGTTTCCTGAAGGAACGCCTGCCGGAAATACGAAGTTGATCTGAAACAGTCCAACCGTCCCGGGAGCTAATCCCATAAAGGGTATTGGTAATGCACCCGTCGTGTTTCCCGATGCAGGTACAACGTCTTGCAGGTAGACGGGGGCCTGGGAGTTCTGGCCAATGATCACCAGGGCCATGGTGTCTATCCTTTGGGCCGAATTTACTTGCGGCACATAGGACAGAGGTAATGAAGGCGCCGGCTGGCCGGCTGGCACTTGAGGATCAGGAATAGGAAGGCCCGTCCCATATGCAATGATCGTTTCCCCTGCTGTCGCGGGATTGTCAGGTGTGACCAAAGACCAATCGGCGGAGTGTTGAAAGATGCCAAACTGGGTACCTGGGAGTACGAAAAAATCGCCGCCAAAATCAGGATTAGGATAAACAACCACGGACCCTTGGAATCCGCTCTGACTCACAACGATTAGGTCTCCTCCCCCTCCGCCTATTAAAGGCACCTGAAAATTGACTTGCTGGTAGGTGCCGAGGTTGGCCACGGCAAACAGCGGCGCTGGCAATCCATCCATCGTTACGGTCACGTCTGCAAGGTTGAAGGGGAGAGGCAAGCCTTGGGCATTCATTGTTCCTTGGATGTTCAGGCCCGTGCAGAAAATCGTTGCTATGGATCCAGGGAGGGGCAGGCCTACCTGAAAGCTCGCGGCATTGGTGACCACGATATTCCCGATCTGACACCTGGCAATTGGGGGCAACAGGATCCCCACGCTCAGGAGGCACAGCACTATTTGTTTCATTCCGTTCTCCTCTACAGCTCCGACGCACCCAGCGCTGGTTCTAGACAAGAACCTAGCTTTCACTTAAGTATATAATAAGATCTGAAATATTTAATACGCGCGCATATCTGCTGGCTCCATGTCCTATGCGTTAGTGACCAGCCAGCTCGTGGCCACGCGAGTCATCCAGGTGCCGATCAGAGAGACGGTCTGGCCCTCAAAAAACAGCCGGTAATTGCGCGCCCGCAACGCCCGAAGCAGCAGGCGCCAGCGCGCGGGAGTGTTGGTCACCATGCAGTATCCCGCTCTCGACGAGCGTAGCATGATCGCCACAAAGAGCTATTTTTCGCGACGCCCGTCCGGGCTTAGAATCAGGGCGTGAAGATACTCACTCTGACCGTTGCCTGTATGCTGGCAACCGCGCTGCACGCCCAGGATGTGGAGTGGGCGCGGGATCTATACGTTCACGGGCTGAAGGGCCGTGCCATGGAAGTGTACATCGGAATCCTGCACACCGCTTCTTCGCCGCCGGAAGAGAAAGCCGAAGCCCTGTACTACATGGGCCAGATGTCGTTCGAAGACGGCTCGTTCGCCACCGCCATGGATGACTGGCAAAGGCTCGTGGCGGAGTATCCGCAATCGCCCGGAGCCGCGGAATTGAAAGACCGGTTCACGCAGCTTCAGGAAGTCTACAGCAAGGTCGCCGACCCGCCCATCGATTCGGTCGTAGCCCGCTCGTACATCAAAAATGGCGACTTTTGGGTGGGCGGCGAAAGGAAATTCTCCGTCGAGACCCGGCTGCTGCCGAACATCGATCTGGGTCTTGCCTGGTACGATCGCGTGATTCAGGAGTTTCCCGGAACCGAAGCCGCGGACGTGGCCATGCAGCGCAAGGTGTTTCTCTGGCTCGCGTCGGTGGACGTGGATTACCCCAGAAACGTCGCCGGATTGCTCGCTGCCTTCAACGACTACGAGAAGGCGTTTCCGAAAGACGAGAACCTGCAGGCCTTCCGCTACCAGATCTCGCAGGTGTACTGGCGCCACGGCGACTGGCTGACCACCACGGAATGGCTGAAGAAAGTGATCGCCGCCGCCGGGGACAAAAACACCTTTTACAGCGATATGGCTCGCGCCCGCATCGACAACATGCACCGCTGAAAAGGTGTATACTGCCCGGAAATGCGGGATGCTGTGAACAAGTCCAAACGACGCATCGCCCGGTCCGCCATCGTCAGCGGAGTCTTTTATGCAGGCATGATCCTGCTGGCGGCCGTCATGTGGAAATACACCGGCTACATCAATTCCAAGCCGTATGCCATCACACCGCCCAGCGACCCCGTGGCGCTGAGCAAGGCGCAGGACGCCTATGCGTCTGTGAATAATCTGCTCACCACGCTCGGCACCGGTCTGCTGGCCGCGCTGGGACTGTTCCTGACCAGAGAGGATAAGCGCCGTTATACCGGCCCGCGCATCTGGCTCGCGGTCCTCAGCGCCATTTGTGTCTGCATATCGCTGTATTGGGGATACATCTCGTCGCAGAACGTGGAGTGGGCCATTGAGACCTCCATCGGATCGCTGGAATTCGATATGTTCCAGGTGCCCCGGCAACTGCAGTTTCACACCATGTTACTGGGGGTGTTTTTCTTCGCGGACTTTGTGCGGAGGGATCTGATTCGGACGGATTGATATGAGGATATTGTGCTGCGTCCTGATGTTCGTACCGCCGTTGTCTTCGCAGCGGCCTCAAATGCCGGGCAGATTGTCGATCACGTCCGATCCGCCGGGCGCCGCCATTACCATCGATAAACAGCGCATGAGCCAGTCCACAAACTATACCTTCGTGGTGTCTCCGGGCAGTCACGCAGTAATGTTAGCGGCCGCGGGGTTATCGAAATGCGCCACGCCGGTCACCGTGGCGGTCCGTTCCAACATTGTGACCCTGATTCATTGCACTGCTGCCGGGTGGAGCGGCCCCACTTACAAGTAAGTGGTCGTCACTCGGTGGCTCTGAACGCGCATCGGAGCCGCGACCGTGAGGGAGCGTTTGGCACGGTTATTTCTTGACAGACCCTAAGTGACTGCTACATACCACTCAGGACTTTGTGTCCGGCCATGGCGATGAGCAATCCCGCCGCGCCCAGAAACGTGCCGAACGGAAGTTCGTAAGTGGCGGTGTCTTTCCCCGCCAGCTTGATAAAGCCGTACCCCAAAATCGAGCCCGCGATCGAGCCCAGGATCAGCGTCAACAGCGCGCCTTCCAGACCCAGAAAAGCGCCAGCCATGGCCACCAGTTTGACGTCCCCGAACCCCAGCCCTTCGCGGTGGCGGATTTTGAAGTACAGCCAGCCGCCGCCCCACAGCACAAAGGCCGGCAGCGCCGCTCCCAGCAGTGACTCGGCAATCGACTGCACCGTGCCAGTCACCGTAAAGCCGAACAGCCAGAGCAGCATCTGCGCGGTGTGGTCGGGAATCATCACGAAGGCCGAGAAAATGACTCCGACCACCACTCCGCCCAGGGTGAACTCATCGGGCAGAATCCGCTTCTCCAGGTCGCTGAACAGCAGTCCCACCAGCATGGCTGAAAAGACGCACATCTTGAGTGCCGCCACCGTCAGGCCCAGATACAGGACGAAGTAGAAGAACAGCAGGCCGGTGATCAGTTCCACCACCGGATACCGCAGCGAAATCCGGCGCCCGCAGTGCCGGCACTTGCCGCCCAGCACCAGGTAACTGACCACCGGGATATTGTCATACCAGGCGATCATTTTGCGGCAGCGCACGCAATGCGAACGGGGCCGCACCACGCTGCGCCCGCGCGGCCAGCGGTGAACGCAGACGTTCAGAAAACTGCCGATCAGCAGGCCGAATACAAAGGCGATAATAGCTTCTATCAAGAGATCACCCGCCGGTACACTTCCATAGTATGGCGAACCATGCGGTCCACCGTGAAGCGTTCGATAACCGTCTGCCGCCCCGCGTGCCCGTAGGCGCGTGCGCGCTCCGGGTCGCGCATCAACTCGTCCGATGGCCTCGGCAATCGCTTCCGCCGAATTCTCCACCAGCAGTCCGTTTTCGCCGTCCCGGATCACTTCCGGTAGACCGCCTACCCGGCTGGCGATCACCGGCACCCCCGCGGACATGGCCAGCAGCACGCCCGACCCCAGCCCTTCGCTGTGCGTGATGTAAACGAAGATGCCGGCCTGCCGCAGATCCTGTTCCAGGTTGCTGGAGCGCAGCAGTTCCACTCCCGCCAGGCGCGCCGCTTCTACCGCCAGGGGAGCGCCTTTCAGGGCGTCGGCAGTCGCCGGCGAGACCACGCTCGCGCCGCGCGCTTCTTCCAGCAGCGGCACGCCGTCATACACCACGCTGATTTTCTCCTCCGCCACGCCGCCCTGCACCAGCACTCCTTTCACGAACTCCGATACCGCCAGGTAGTGGCGGGCGCGGTCATATTTCCACCGCGAGCCCACCGCGAATGCCACCCGCCGCGACACCACCAGCGGCGCTCCGCGCACAATCGCTCCCAGCGTATGGCCGTGCGCGTCATGGGCATGCATCACGTCGTGCTGCCGCGAGAAGCGCACCGCGTTGGTCAGCCCGATCGCTTCCACCCGCCACCCCAGCCGTCTCGCCTCCCGATACAAAGGCGCATTCGCGCGCGCCAGCAGAGTGCTCTCCACGCCCTCCGCCGCGAGCCCTTCGATCAGACGCAGCACCTGCCACTGGCCGCCCCGCATTTCCTTCCCCGCGTCCAGGTGCAGAACGCGCATCAACTCATGATTCTCGCTTTCGAGTATTTGAGAAACGTGTAGTAGGACGCCATATAAGCAATGATCAGTCCTTCCACACCATCCAGGAATCCCCGCTGGATAAAATAAGTCTTCAGGAACGTCCACGCCGGGTCAATGATCATTTTCGATAGCGGCACGGGTAGTTTACGCGCCGCCACTTCCTGCGCCGCCAGCGTGGTGTAGCGGTCCATGGTCTTCACGTGTTCCGAAATCGATTCGCACGTGAAGTGCAGAATGTTGCCCTCCAGGCGCCCCAGTTTTCCTTGCGGCACCACGCTCTCGTGCACGAAATCGCCGATCCACCGGGCTTTCCGGCGGTCGTATAGCCGCACTTTCCGGTCGGGATACCAGCCGGAATGCAGAATCCAACGGCCCAGATAGCGGGCCAGGCGCGGCATGGTGTACGCATCGAAACGCGGGCCGATTTTTTTGAGCGCCAGAATTTCAGCTTCCAGAGGCTCGCTCAGCGCCTCGTCGGCATCCAGCGACAGAATCCAGTCGTGACTCGCCTGTTCCGCCGCCCAGTTCTTTTGCCCGGCATACCCACGCCAACCCGCTTCAATCACGCGCACGTCGAGTTTTTCCGCCAGTTCCACGGTGCGGTCCACCGAACCGCTGTCCACAATCAGTATTTCATCGCAGCAGCGCAGGCTCTCGATGGCCCGCGCAATGTTGCGCTCCTCGTTGAGGGTGATGATGGTGGCCGTGATTTTCATGGCCGGCTTACAGTCCGCCGGCGATGATGGGCGCGTAGGCGAAGCAAAGGATGAAAACGGCCAGGGCAATCCACCCCAGCTTTTTACGTCCTTTGTCCAGCTCCGAATTGTCGTACACCATGGGATGCCGGCGTCCCAGGAAGAACAGGATCACGGCCCAGACAATCCAGCCATACCACGCCGTCCCCATGAGCAGCAGGGCCACCCCCAGCGTAAGCAGAGCGCCGCACATGATCACAGAGATGCGCTTGTGCCAGTTGGGAAAGAACGCGTACAGGATATGTCCGCCATCCAGTTGCCCGATCGGCAGCAGGTTCATCGCGGTCGCGAACGTGCCGACCCACGCCGCCCGAGCCACCGGGTGCAAATAAAGATCCCCGCCGCGGGTGCCTGGAAAGATGGCGGCTTGCAGCAGCCACTGCAGGGTGGGAACGCCGAACTGAATGCTGCCCTGATGGACAATATTGGGAACCACCTTCGAAAACGCCAGCCC
>CAVVLD010000099.1:0-27821 GCA_963748795.1 uncultured Solibacteraceae bacterium | reverse complement strand
TGCCTGTTGCTGGTTCAGTTACGTACTGCTATCCCGGTCGGACCGGGGCGCGGCTCGGCCGCCGGTAGCCTGGTGAGCTATGCCATGGCGATCACCGATATCGATCCGCTGCAGTACGGCCTGCTCTTTCGAACGTTTCCTGAATCCCGAGCGCGTCAGCTTCCCCGACGTCGACGTGGATTTCTGCATGAACCGCCGCGGCGAAGTGATCCAATACGTCACCGAGAAGTACGGCCGCGAGCAGGTGGCGCAGATCATCACGTTCAATACGCTGGGCGCGCGCGCCGCCATCAAGGATGTGGGCCGCGTGCTGGAGGTGCCCTTCGCCGATGTCGAGCGGCTGACCAAGCTGGTCCCGGGCGTCCTCAACATTTCGCTTCAGGAGGCCATCGATCAGGAACCGGGCTTCAACGAAGCCGCCAAAAAAGACGTGCGCATCGACGACGTGCTCAAGGTCGCGCTGCGCCTGGAAGGTCTCTCGCGCAACTGCTCGGTCCACGCAGCCGGCGTGGTGATTTCGCCGCACCCGCTGAAGGAACTGGTCCCGCTGTACAAGACCAACCGCGACGAAATTGTGACGCAGTTCGATATGAGCGGCCTCGAGAAGCTCTCGCTCCTCAAGATGGACTTCCTGGGCCTCACCACCCTCACGCTCATTCAGGATGCCCTGCGGCTCATCAAGAAGCGTCACGGCGTGGACCTCATCCCGGAAGATCTGCCGCTCGACGATAAGCCCACTTACGAAGTCTTTTGCAAGGGCTTTACCAGCGGCGTGTTCCAGTTCGAATCCAGCGGCATGCGCGACATTCTGCGCCGCTATCAGCCCAGCCGCCTGGAAGACCTGACCGCGCTCAATGCGCTGTATCGTCCCGGCCCCATTCAAGGCGGCATGGTGGACGATTTTATCGAGCGCAAGTGGGGACGCCGCGCCGTGCAGTACGATCTGCCCGAGCTTAAGGAACTGCTGGAAGAAACCTACGGCGTGATTGTGTACCAGGAACAGGTGATGCAGATCTCCAACCGCATCGCCGGATATTCCCTGGGCGATGCCGATCTGCTGCGCCGGGCCATGGGCAAGAAGAAGCTCGAGGAGATGGTCAAGCAGCGCGAGCGCTTCGTCAACGGCGCGCTGGAACGCGGCTTCAATCAGAAGAAGGTCGAGAAGATTTTCGACCTGATGGAGCAGTTCGCCGGGTACGGCTTCAACAAGTCGCACTCGGCCGCCTACGCCTACCTGGCCTTCGTCACGGCGTATCTCAAGGCGCACTACCCCATCGACTTCATGGCCGCGCTGCTCACCTCGGAAACCGGGAACACGGCCAAGGTAGTGAAGTACATCAATGAGTGCCGCGAAATGGGCATCAGGATTCTGCCGCCCGACGTGAACCACAGCGAGTGGAGCTTCACGCCGGACGGCGAGGCAATCCGCTTCGGCCTGGGCGCGGTGAAAAACGTCGGCCAATCCGCGGTGGAGGCCATCGGCGTGGCGCGCGAAGAGGTGGGCCGCTTCCAGTCGCTGCATCAGTTCTGCGAGAAGGTCGGACTGGGCGCGGTCAACCGGCGCATGATCGAAAGCCTGATCCGCGCCGGAGCGATGGATTCGCTGCAGGGCAATCGCGCGCAGAAATTCGCCGCCGTGGAAGGCGCCATGGAAGCCGGACAGCGCGCCTGGCGCGATAAAGAGAGCGGACAGGTGGGCCTGTTCGGCGAAGTGATGGCGGAAGAGCCGCACGAAATGCCCCTGCCGAACCTCCCTGAGTGGCCCGACAAGGAAAAGCTGGCCGGCGAAAAAGAGCTGCTCGGCTTCTGGGTCACGGGCCATCCGCTGGATCGCTACGCGGACAAAGTCGCGGAGCTGGCCACTCACGATACGTCCAGCCTGGAAGGTCTCGCCAAAGGCGTCGAGGTGACGCTGTGCGGAGTGCTCACCGGCGTCACCCGCAAGCGCAACAAAGAGGGCAAGCCATGGACCACCATGACCATCGAAGACACCAAAGGCTCCCTGGAAGCTCTCTGTTTTGCGACCAGCTACGAACGCCTGGCGTCGCAAGTGGTCGAGGACCAGGCCGTGATGATCCGCGGACTGGTGTTGCCGGAAGAAAACACCGCGCCCAAAATCTCCGTGCAGGACATCGTGGCGCTGGATAATGCGCGCATCGATATGCCGTCGGTGATTTCCATCCGTGTCTGGCTGGGCCGCAACGGCACCGCCGATAAGGCTCAGGCGCTGGAGGAGATTTTCAAGCGAAAGCCCGGCGAGACGCAGGTGCGGCTGCGGCTGGAAGCGCCGCGCGATTTTTCGATTCTGCTGGACGTGCCGGCGAAGGTCCGGCCGGATCGCGAATTCAAAGCTCAGGTGGAGCAGATCTGCGGTCCGGAGTGTATTGAGAAGGTGGCAGGTTAATCTTCTCCGGATTCAGAATGTGAAAGATCCGGGACACCCGCCCGCCGGCCACGGCGTAGCACGATACCCCTTGCACCGCTCCGTCTCGCAGCACCAGCAGGGCGGGCGCTCCATTCACCTGTACAGGCTTGGCGGAAAACACTCCGGGGAACTTCTGTGTACACGCCAACCAGAAATCGCACGATACGATCGGCGCCGTGCAGTGGATTGACGATGGAAGGCGCCTTTCCGCCGCCATCGCCGTAGAGCACGGCATCCGGCGCGAGCAGCCGGAGCAACGCTCTTCATCGCCCGATCCAAGTGCCGCGACGAAGCTGCCAATCACGCGCTCGCATTCGTCGCGATCCGCCGGGCCGGAAGCGGTCCGTTCCTCGTGGAGCTTTTCCCTGCCCCGCTTCACCAGTTGCCGGCACGCGGCTTCAGTCTTTCCCAGCACCTCGCCGATTTCGCGATACGAATGGTCGAAGACTTCGCGCAATACGAACGCGGCGCGCTCCTCGGCTCCGAGCCGTTCCAGTAGAAAAAGAAACGCCACCGAGAGCTCACTCTTCACCAGAACAGAAGTCTCCGCCGATGGCGCATCCACCACCGGCTCCGGCAGCCAGACTCCCGGATACGTTTCGCGCCTGACGCGCGCCGAGCGAAGATGATCCAGCGCCAGCCGTGCCGTCACCGTGGTGAGCCACGCCGCGGGTTCACGCTTCTCCTGCGATCGGTCTTTCTGCCAGCGCAGCCACGCCTCCTGCACGATATCTTCGGCTTCGGCGCGGCTGCCCAGGAATCCGTATGCCAGCGTAAACAGACGCCGGCGCTCCTGCTCGAACAAATCGACTGGTTGCGCTGTTGTCACGAACTGAGAGTCCCTCTCGTCAGAATTTGTAGGAGAGGAGAAAACATGAAACCTAGAATCGATTATCTCAAGGTCGCACCGGCGGGTGCGGCGCAGGCCATGTTTGGATTGCAGAATTATGTCGCGAATTGTGGGCTGGAGCACCAGTTGTTTAAGCTCATAGAAATGCGGGCGTCTCAGATGAACGGGTGCGCCTACTGCCTCGACATGCACTCCAAAGATGCGCGTCTTGCCGGGGAGACGGAGCAGCGGCTCTATGCACTGAATGCGTGGCGCGAGACGCCGTTCTTCACCGAGCGCGAACGCGCGGCGCTGGAGTGGACCGAAGCCCTTACGTTCATCTCGCAGAATCACGTGCCGGACGAGCTCTACGAACGGGTCCGCCAGCAGTTCAGCGAGGCCGAAATCGTGAATCTGACGATGGCGGTGGTGATCATCAACAGTTGGAACCGGATCGCCATTTCGTTCCGCGCAGTGCCGGGAACGTACCAGCCGGCAAAGGCCGGTACGGCGCAAAGCCGCTGATGCGCACAGGCCGCTGCTATTCGTAGCGCAGCGCCACGAGCGGATCTACCCTGCTGGCCCGGCGGGCCGGAACATAGCAGGCCAGCAGGGTAACCGCTCCAAGAGTGGCTGCCATGGCGACGAAGGTCAGCGGATCCATCGAGCTGACGCCGAATAGCAGGCCGCTCAGGAAGCGCGTGAGCACCAGAGCTCCCACGGCGCCGATCACGGTGCCAGCTACGGCCAGCCGCAGCCCGGTGGCGCCGATCAGCCGCACTACGTCGCCCGCTTGCGCGCCCAAGGCCATGCGAATGCCGATCTCGTTGGTGCGCTGCGCCACCAGGTACGAGATCACACCATAAATCCCCAACGCCGCCAGCGAGAGCGAGACCGCCGAGAAAAGCGTGAGCAGCAGCGTCAGAAAGCGCGGGCGGGCGCGGTTGGCGGACATCACGTCGTCCATCGACGCAACGTTGGAAACCGGCAGCGCGTTGTCCAGGGCATGGACCTGCGCCCGCACGGCGCCTACGAGCGGACATGGGATCGCCCTTCGTGCGAATCACCAGGTAGGCCGTCGAGGTGAAGTTGTCCGTGCTGTCCGGAATCGTGGAGCGTTGCAGCGTAGGAACGAACAACTCCGTTCCGGTGGGCCGGTCGATGCCCGCATTCTTGATATCGGCAACCACTCCCACCACCGTACGCCACGCGCCTTTCGTCCCTTCTATACGGATGCGGTGCCCGATGGCGCTCTCCCTGCGGCCAGAATGTGCGCGCCATGGACTGGTTGATCGTCCACCACCGGCGGGGCGCCCACGCCGTCACTCCTGCGTCAGAAAGCGGCCCTCGATCAGGCGGGCGCCAACGGCGTCGAAGTACTCCGGGCTGACGAAGTTCCAATAATCGACGTTCTGGATCGGACCATTGGGGACGGGCACGAAGCCTTCGATCTCGGTATCGTTGGCATCGATCTGGCGCTGCGGCGGAAGTTCGGTGGCCATCGACGCCGCGGTCACGCCCGGCAGCGCATTGGCGCGGGCCAGAATGGAGCTCCAGAAACCGTTCGCCGCAGACGCGCTGTTGGCGTACGACCGTCGAGGCAGCGCGATCCGCATCGTCAGCACGTGGTCCGGATTGAAGCCCGCATTCACCTGCTGCAGCCTCCAGAAAGCCTTGACCATGAGGCCGGAGCCGATCAGCAGCACCAGAGCCAGCGCCAGTTCGACGGTTACCAGAGCCGCGCGGAACCGGTTGGCGGCCGCGGCGGCGGTGGTTCGGCCGGCCGCGGTCTTCAACGTGTCATGCAGCCGGCCCAGGCGCATGTGCATCAGCGGAGCCAGTCCAAAAACGATGCCGGTGGCCACCGAAAGCACCAGCGTGAATGCCAGAACACTGCCAGTCGATGCCGATTTCGTCCACTCGCGGAATGCTGCCGGCGTTGGTGGCGACGAGGAGGCGAAGTCCGCCATACGCCAGCAGCACCCCGAAGACGGCGCCGGTCAGGGAGAGCAAGCACCCCCTCGACAATGAATTGCTGAAGAAGCCTGCCCAATCCGGCGCCGATGGCGGCGCGCACGGCTATCTCGCGACGCCGCGCTTCGGCGCGCGCCAGCAGCAGATTGGCCACATTGACGCACGCAATCAGCAGCACGAAACCCACCGCACCCAGAAGCACCATCATGGCGGGCCGGATGCTCTTAACGATTCGTCCTGAAAACCGGTCAGCACCATGGGGTGAAACCTGGGTCGAAACCATGGGAGCCCTGGCCGTTGCGCACCACCGGATGCTGCACATAGCCCTGCATTTCGCTCACGGCCTGCGACGAAAGCTCACGCCCGGACGCAAGCGGCCCAAGCACGGAGAGAAAGTGGCTGCCGCGGCCGCCGGGCTTGGCCGGATCGATCTGCAGCGGTGACCCACAGTTCGGTGGGGACGGTCTCTCCGGGAGGAAACGCGAAGCCGCGCGGCATCACGCCGACCACCGTGCAGGCGACGCCATTCAGGCGAATATCGCGTCCCAGAATTCCGCGATCCCCGCCGAAGGCGCGCTGCCACAGCGCATAGGAGAGCACGGCCGTCCTCGGCGCATTCGGATGATCGTCCGCGGGCGAGATGAGGCGGCCCAGCATAGGAGGAACGCCCAGCAGAGAGAAGCATGCCGCCGGTCACATAGGTGGCCTGCGCACGTACCGGTTCGGCGGAGCCGGCCAGGTTCACACCACCGCTCACCCAACCCTCCAGGCATCCCACGATTTGGTTTCGCGCTTCAGCTCCAGGTACTCCGGAGGCGAGACCCAGAAATGGTGCAGTCCTCCGTTCTGGAATGTGGGGAATTCGGTGAAGATCCGCACCAGCCGGGGCGATTGCGCATACGGAAGCGGACGCAGGATCACCGCGTTCACGACGCTGAAAATGGCGGTGGTGGCGCCGATTCCCAATGCCAGACAGGCTACCGCCGCCATGGTGAATCCGGGATTCCGGGCGAGCATTCTGAGCCCGTACTTCACGTTGCGCATACGACCCCTCCTGATTCGGGAGACGGACGTTAGACGAAGAAAGTTCGGATTAGTGACGCTAGGCTTGGGTCTTGCCCACCAGGATGATGGCGAAGGGAAGGTCGCCGATCTTTACGCTCAGCACCCAGTCGCTATCGCCCTCTTTGCCGAGAACGGGGAATGTGGTTCCCGCCGGCGGCTCTATCGAAAGTACCGCCGGGTGTGGCGTGTTGGATGCTTTGGTGCTCCACTCCACCAGGGTTTTGAAATCCGGCATGGCGTTGGGATCGGTATCGGCGGCGATCGGAGTCAACAGCGCGAAGTCTCTTTGGGGAGCGACACCCTGATGCGCGCCATCCACCGGATAGTTGCTGTAGCGCAGCGTATAAACTCCGGCCTTGATCACCTGATCGCGGCGGTCGGCCCCCTGCGCGGGAAAGCGCAGGACGCCCAGAAAGCGTGCCCTGAGGGATGGAGAAGGCAACGGAATCGTCGGTGGGTTTGGGGCCGGGCTGAATCGACCTGCGGAACCAGATCTCGCACCACGGACCCTTCGGCCCCACGACGCGATATCCCTGGATTTGCATCACACCCGCGATGGCTGGCGGGATATCCGGCGGCACCGCCGGAAATCGTTTCCAGTTTGTAGTCCTGGGCAAAGAGGGAAACGGCCGCCAAACCGGCGGCGCAGGAAAGTAAGGCCAGACGCTTCATCATGGACGGATCCGGTGGGCGTTTATGGAGCGGGAGACGGGATTCGAACCCGCGACATCGACCTTGGCAAGGTCGCACTCTACCAGCTGAGTTACTCCCGCCCTACTGGAAAATATCATTTTCCTTCAGAAACAATACCAGTGTCAAACGTTATGGGAAAATAACTGAAATGAAACAAGTTATAAACTTGAGAGAATCCCTGTTCGCTGTGTTAGACTACTGTCTCGGTTGACCTGAACTGAGATATCGGCACGGTTCACAGGCGAGCGATCCGTACCGGCAAGTCTTCGGAAGCGAAGCACCGATAACCCCCACGCTGCTGTGGAAAAGACTGTGGAAATCGTGTGCGATTGGTGTGTAAAAGTGATGAATTACTGGGATCAGATCCGCAATTATATACAGCAGAAAGTGAGCACCGAAAGCTACGACAACTGGTTGAAGGGCACCGGCTTTACGGCTCAGCACGGCGACATTCTCCTGGTTTCGGTGCCGGACCAGGAAACGCAAGCCTGGCTCGAAACCGAATTCTCCAGTCTGGTCCGGACTGCCATCGACGCGGCTGAAGCTGCCGGTCAGCAAGATTGTCTACGAAGCGCGGCCGGCAAAGGGTGTTCACAATCAGGCGCTGGCGGCGGTGGAGTCGTCGGGCGACCCGGATAGCGGAGCCAGCGTACTGAATCCCAAGTTCACTTTCGATTCTTTCGTGGTGGGCGCGTGCAACCAGTTCGCGCATGCCGCCGCCGCCGCGGTGGCCAAGAACCCTTCCCGCAGTTATAATCCGCTGTTTCTGTATGGCGGAGTGGGTATGGGGAAGACGCATCTGATGCATGCCATCGGGCGTTCCCTGATGGATACGTTCGGTTCCATGCGGATTATCTACACCTCCAGCGAGCGCTTCATGAACGAGATGATCGCCTGCATCCGGACCGAGCGCATGTCCGCAGTTTCACCAGCGCTACCGCGAAGCCGATGTGCTGCTGGTGGACGACATTCAGTTGCTCGGCACCAAGGAACGCACGCAGGAAGAGTTTTTTCATACCTTCAACGAGCTGCACGACCACCAGAAGCAGATCGTGATTTCGAGCGATTCGCCTCCCAAAGATATCCCCGGACTGCTCGAGCGGCTCCGTTCGCGTTTTGAGTGGGGGCTGCTGGCCGACATTCAACCGCCCGACCTGGAAACCAAAATGGCCATTCTGGACAAAAAGGCCGAGGCTGAAAACGTCAGACTGCCGGACGATGTGCGCACGTTCATGGCTTCGAAGACCAAGTCCAACGTGCGCGAACTCGAGGGCGCGCTGGTGAAGCTAATGGCCTACTCTTCGCTCACCGGGACGGCGATCAACCTGCAAATGGCGCAGCAGGTCCTCAAGCACCTGGTCCACGTGCAGGATCGCAGAGTGACCATCGATGCCATCCAGAAGGGGGTGGCCGAGCGGTTCCAGATCAAGCAGGCGCAGCTCAAGGAAAAGAGTAATACGAAGAAGGTCGTATACCCGCGCCAGGTGGCGATGTACCTGACCAAGGAGCTTACCAACGCCTCGCTACCGGAGATCGGGAGAGCCTTTGGCGGGAAGCACCACACCACTGTCATCCATTCCATAAACAAAATCGAGCAAACGCGTCACATTGATGCGGATTTAAACAGACTCACTGCAGAGCCTAATGGATTCATTACAATGACTTTAGCTTTCTTTTCCACAGGCCCCTCTCCGGAGCCCTCAGGAAAAGCCTGTGGAAAAGCGGACGGGCGTAAGGTTTTGCGGTTCTTTTGCAGCCCTTCTCCGCAACTTCGAGTAGCCAAAAGTACTTGAATTTAGTATAATTTAGGTAGCCTTCAACAATTGCACAGGCCCGATGATAACGGTTCTTATTTAGTGCTCATCTATACAGCCTGAAGAGATAGGAGCTGTGGCTCTATGGAATTCACCGTCAGCAAGTCCGAACTGGTAAGAGAACTGAGTCTGTCGCAAGGCGTAGTGGAAAAAAAGACCACGATTCCCATCCTTTCCAACGTGCTTCTGGAAGCTGCGGGAGACCGGGTGACATTGACCGCCACGGATCTGGAATTGGGCATCCGCTGTTCCTGTCCGGCCCGCGTGAAGAAGGAAGGTTCGGGCACGGTGCCGGCGCGGAAGCTCTTGGAATTCGTCCGCCTGCTGCCGGAAGGCGACGTGAATATGAAGTTTCTGGAAAATCACTGGGCGTCCATCACGTGCGGCCGTTCGCGCACCCGGATCGCGGGTATGTCGCGGGAAAGTTTTCCGGAACTGCCAGCCACGCCGGAACCCATTGCGGAGATCCCCATCAAGACGCTGTCGTCCATGATCACGCGGACCAACTTCGCCATTTCGATGGAAGAGTCGCGCTTTACTTTAAACGGCGCGCTGCTGCTGATGCGTCCCGAAGGGCTGACCATGGTGGCTACCGATGGTCACCGCCTGGCGTTCGTGCAGGCTACGCCCGAAACGAGCGGCACGGTGGATCAGCAGTTTCGCGCGCTGGTTCCCAAGAAGGCCATGAACGAGCTGATCAAACTGGCGGACGACGCCGGCGATGATGTCAAAGCGCTGTTTTCCGGCGACGAGAATCATTTGTTTTTTCAGGTAGGCCACCGTCTCCTGATGACGCGCAAACTGACTGGCAATTTCCCGGATTATGAGCGCGTGCTGCCTAAGGATCACGGACTGTCGGCCAAGTTGGTGAAGGACGAAATCAAATCGGCCATCGAGCGTGTGGCGCAGTTTGCCGATGAGCGCTCCCGCGCCATTCGCGTGCAGTTCGTCAGCGGCGAGGTACGCATTTTCTCCTCCTCGGTGGAAATGGGCGAAAGCGAAGAGAGCGTTTTGAGCGAATACACGGGTCCGGATCTGGAGATCGGGTTCAACGCGCAATACCTGCTGGATTTTCTCCGCGCCATTCCGCAGGACCACATCTCATTCGAACTCAAGGATCAAAAAAGCGCCGGCGAATTGCGGCCGGCCGGCGAGGGCATCACGGATCAATACCGGTATGTCGTCATGCCGATGCGAATCTGAAGAATCAAAAAGTAAGAAACTATGTCAAACGAAGTAACTCCCAACACCGGCGGCGGTGACGTTTACGATTCCAGCAGCATCAAAGTGCTGGAAGGTCTGGAGGCGGTACGGCTGCGCCCCGCCATGTACATTGGCTCGACGGGCGAAATGGGATTGCACCATCTGGTCTACGAAGTGGTCGACAATTCGGTGGATGAAGCGCTGGCGGGCTATGCGAACGAGGTTAACGTCACCATTCACGACGACAATTCCGTCACTGTGATCGACAACGGCCGCGGAATTCCCGTGGATCTGCACGAAGAGGAAGGCGTCTCCGCGGCGCAGGTGGTCATGACCAAGCTGCACGCGGGCGGCAAATTCGATTCCAAGAGTTACAAAGTATCCGGCGGACTCCACGGTGTGGGCGTGAGCTGCGTCAACGCGCTCTCTGAGCGCCTGGAGCTCGAGATCTGGCGCGACGGCTACACCTGGACGCAGGAATACGCCTGCGGCGTTCCCAGGGCGCCGCTGGTGAAGGCCGGCAAAGCGGGCCGCAAGACCGGAACCCGCGTCACTTTCAAGCCCGACATGACCATCATGACGGCTGGCGAGTTCAATTACGACACGCTGGCACAGCGCCTGCGCGAACTGGCTTTCCTGAACAAAGGCCTCAAGATCACGCTCAATGACGAGCGCACCGATCCGGAAAAGAAGACTGAGTTTATTTACAGCGGCGGCATCGCGGAATTCATCCGCCATCTGAACCGGGGCAAACAGGTGCTGCACGAAAAGCCGATCCACTTCGAAGTGGACCGGGACATGCCCAACGGCACCCGCATCACCATGGAAGTGGCGCTGCAGTACAACGACACCTATTCGGAAAACGTATTCAGCTTCGCCAACAACATCAACACCGTGGATGGCGGCACTCACCTCACCGGGTTCCGCACGGCTTTGACGCGCACGATCAACGCGTTTGGACAGGCGCAGGGCCTGTTCCGCGATAAGCAGGAGAATCTGAGCGGCGACGATGTGCGGGAGGGTTTGACCGCAGTGGTGAGCGTGAAGGTTCCGCAGCCGCAGTTCGAAGGCCAGACCAAAGGCAAACTGAACAGCGATATCGCAGGGCCCATGGCGCAGTTCGTCAATGAGAAACTGGGCGAGTACTTCGACAAGAACGCCACCGTGGGCCGCAAGATTGTGGCCAAGGCGATTGAAGCTTCACGTGCCCGCGAGGCGGCCCGCAAAGCGCGCGATCTGACCCGCCGGAAGGGCGCGCTGGAATCCGGCGGCATGCCGCACAAACTGGCCGATTGCCAGGAGAAGGATCCGGAGCGTTGCGAGTTGTTCCTGGTGGAGGGCGAATCGGCCGGCGGCACCGCCAAGCAGGGCCGCGATCGCCGCTTCCAGGCCATCCTTCCGCTCAAAGGAAAAATTCTCAACGTTGAAAAGGCGCGCTACGACAAGATGCTGGGCCACGAAGAAATCCGCGCCATGATCACGGCGCTCGGCACCGGCATCGGCAAAGACGATTTCGACGCCGCCAAGGTCCGCTACGGCAAGATCATTATCATGACCGATGCGGACGTGGACGGTTCGCACATCCGTACCCTGCTGTTGACGTTTTTCTTTCGCCACATGCACGAGTTGATCCTGCGCGAGCGGGTCTACATCGCGCAGCCGCCGCTGTACCGCATCAAGAAGGGCAAGACCGAAAAGTACCTCAAGGACGAAAAGGAATTCACCAAGGAAATCATGCGGCGCGCCACCGAAAACCTGTCGCTGGAGATCCATTCGAACGGCGACGGGGCGGAAGCCGTGCTGGAAGGCTCGGAATTGCGCACCTTCCTCACCAACCTGAACGAGTACGAAGAGACGTTTCACAAACTGGAGCGCCGGTTGCGCGATGCGCGCGTGGTGGAGGTGCTGGCGAATATCGATCTGCACCTGGACAACAAGGCCGAATTCCAGGTGGAGGCCAATCTGCAGCCGGTGTTCGCGGCACTCGAAGGACTGGACCTGAAGCCGGTCATGCGCAAGGACGAAGAGCATTCGGCGTACGAAGTGGTCTTCCACGATTCCACCAACGCCGAGCGGCGCATCGGCGTGGGGCTCACCTCGCAGCCCGAGTATCGACGCTTCCGTACGCTGGCGCGCACCATCGCCCGCTTCAACAAGCCGCCGTTCGTGGTGATCAAGAACGAACATCGCGATGCGCAGCCCAACTGGTCGGACCTGCTGGAGTACGTCAAGAGCGAGGGCAAGAAAGACGTCACGGTCACGCGCTACAAGGGGCTGGGCGAGATGGATTACGACCAGCTAGCCGATACCACGATGAACCCGGAGAAGCGCGTGCTGCGCCAGGTGCGTCTGGAAGACGCCGTGCAGAGCGAAGAGATCTTCTCCACCCTCATGGGCGAAGACGTGGAAAGCCGCCGCAAATTCATCGAAGAGAACGCGCTGGACGTGAAGAATCTGGACGTGTAGGTTCTATTGCGCGGACGCCGCGCAATACGCAACAGCTACACTTTGCGTTCCTGGCCGTAGAAGGCCAATCGCGCGACCGACTTGGCGAGAAATAAGGAAGGCCGGAATAGCCGACGGGGTTTGCGCGCGGTTCAGCCAGCAAGCCATTCCGGTCGTTTACGACGGCACTCCTCCCGGCCTACAAGAAGCAGCTTCTCACCTATCTCCGGCTGCCGACCTGCGGCTTGGCTTGCGGATCAACTTCCACGTGGCCCTGATTAAGGACGGCATCACGCAAATCGTCAACGGGCTGGAAAAGATAATCACGCAGAGTCGCCAAGTCGCAAAGAGCCGTAGGGATATCGCGTCGGCCCGTCACCGGAATTTCAAGGGCGCAGCCCTTGGTTATATGCTTAGGCGGCAATGAAGGAGACGTTCATGGTGCCGGGAACGGCCTCGCCATGCTCCAATCGATCGGCGATCAACCGCAGAGCCAACGCCTGCACGGCCGCGGTCGCCTGTTTTCGGGTCCGTCCGTATGCCGTCACACCCGGGAGCGCCGCTATATCCGCCAACCAGCGGCCATCCTCTTCGCGGAAATACTCGATCGACAGCGAGAAGCCAGTTGGAGAATCAGGCATGACGTCTACTCGGCGGGAACGTACGTTCGCAGGAAACGTGCGGACTCCGAAGTGCCGACCAGTGGTTGTTCGCCGGTTTCCGGCAGCAACCAGACTTCGCCCATTTTCACCGCTTCTGCGCCGATCGTGCCGCTGCCCTGAATGCAGATGAAGAGCTGGCACTGCTCGGGCTCGGGACGGTACTGCGCGCCGGCCGGCAACTCCAAAAGTTCCGTGACAAAGTGCTTCGACCGCACCAGCCGCGGATCCGCCGCTCCGGGATGCACGGTCAAATCCGCTACCGCCACCGCCTGCGCCACATGCAACTCGCGAGGCCGGCCGTAATCCCAGAGCCGGTAGGTCACGTCGGAATTCTGCTGGATCTCGCACAGCACGATGCCCGCGCCGATGGCGTGGACGGTATGGGCCGGCGTGAGGTAGGTTTCGCCCGCGTGCACCGGAACCCAGTTCAGCAGACGCTCCACTTCGCCGGTGCGCGTGGATTCCAGCAGGCGCCGGCGCGTGATGGGCTCGCGAAAACCGAGCGCGATGGTGGCGCCGGGCTCGGCCTCCAGGATGTGCCACATTTCGGTTTTTCCGCGCGGGCCGTCTTCGCCATCGTCAGGATGCACCTGCACGGAGAGCCGTTCGGAAGTGAAAAGCAGCTTCACCAGCAGGGGCAGTTCGCGGTCAGTGAGGAACCACGCTTCGCCAATGGGCTTTTCCGAATCGGGAAACCAGGGCGCAAGATGAGTTTTGCCCCACACCTTCTCGCGCAGGGAAGGTGTGAGGCGAATGGGTTGAGGCATCAGGAATTCTTGACGACGAACTGGTGGATGCGGTCGAGCCCGCGCTCCAGCTCGTGCATGGAAGTCGCGTAGGAGATGCGCACGTGCTGCGTCGGTGCCGAACGCTTCGCCCGGAACCACGGCGACGTGCGCTTCGGCCAGCAACCGCTCGCAGAGTTGCAGCGTATTCGCAATGCCGTTCTTGCCGATGACCACGCCCAGGTTCGGATAGGCGTAGAAGGCGCCGCGCGGCTCCTGGCAGGTGACGCCGGGAATCGCGCGCAGGCGCTGCACCACGAAATCGCGCCGCTTCTTGTACTCGGCCAGCATGATGCCCACCGATTCCTGCGGTCCGCGCAGCGCTTCCACGGCGGCCTTCTGCGAGATCGAAGTCGGGTTCGACGTCGAGTGGCTCTGCAGCTTGTTCATGGCGTCCACAATGGGCTTGGGCACCAGGCCGAAGCCGATGCGCCATCCGGTCATGGCATACGTCTTGGAAAGCGATCCGGCCACCAGCACGGTCTCCTTGGCGCCCGGCAGCGAAGCGATGGAGAAGGGCTCGCTATCGTACAGGAACTTGCAGTAGCACTCGTCGGTCATCAGGTAGATGCCGCGGTCGCTGGTGAGTTTGAAGATCTTTTCGAACTCGCCGCGGTCCAGCACCGCGCCGCTCGGGTTGGAGGGCGAATTGATGATGACCAGCTTGGTGCGCGCGGTGAGGTAGCGGCTCGATCATCGCGGCGGTGAGGGTGAAGCCCTTCTGCTCGTCGGTATCGACGAAAACGCACTTGCCGCCGGCGTAATTCACCACGTCCTTGTACGTGACCCAATAGGGCACCGGGATCACCACTTCGTCGCCGGGATTGACCAGGGCCTGCATCAGGTTGAAGATGACGTGCTTGCCGCCCACGCCAATAAGGCACTCGGCGGGCTGATAGCTGGTGCCGAAATCCTGCGCGTGGCGCTCGCAGACGGCCTTCTTCAGTTCCACCGTTCCGCCCGCCGCGGTGTACTTGGTGAAATTCTGTTCGAGCGCGCGAATGGCCGCCTGCTTGATGTTGTCCGGCGTCGGAAAGTCCGGCTCGCCGGCGCCGAAGTCGACGACGTCGACGCCTTCGGCGCGAAGCTTGTCGGCGTCCGCCGCCACCTTCATGGTGGAGGAGACGCTGATTAAGGAGATGCGTTCCGCGATTGCGTTAGCTAGACCTGCATGCATATTGCTCAGCCCCTTTACGTTCAGTTTTGGATAACCGGCGCTGCAACCGGGCCTCGACCGAAGGCGGCACCAGCCCGGAGATATTTCCGCCCAGCCCAAAGACTTCCTTCACCAGGCGTGAACTGATAAACGAATAGGCTTCATTGGCCATCAGAAACACCGTTTCGATGCCGGGCGACAGCCGGCGGTTCATCAGCGCCATCTGCAATTCGTACTCGTAATCCGAAATGGCCCGAATGCCGCGCAGGAGGACGGTAGCCGACTGCGCGGCGGCATAGTCCACCAGCAGGCCGTCGAACGAATCGACTTCCACGTTGGGGTAAACGTGAACCACCTCGCAGAGCATTTCGATTCGCTCCTCCACGGAGAAGAGCGGTTCCTTACTGTCGTTCCGCAAAATCGAAACGATGAGCTTGTCGAACAGCCGCGAGCCGCGCTGGATCAGATCGAGATGGCCGTTGGTAATCGGGTCAAACGATCCCGGATAAATAGCAATGACACTCGGCGGCTTCGGCGACAAAAGTCAGATCACTTTCCTGGTGATTCTTTTTATTCTACTTCTTCTTCCCGGCAATCTGCCATTCGGTGAAGGGCGAGCGCACGCCGCGAATCTTCACATTCAGGCAGTACGGCACGCTGCTGGCGAGCGCGCGCGCCACGGCGGGAGCAACCTGATCCAGGCTGTCGATGGTTTCGCCCGCGCCGCCGAAGCCCTGCATCACCAGGTCGTAGCGCGCGGACTGCGAGTTCGCAGGCCACGGTCGTGGAGCTGCCGGTGGCCGCGCGATTGCAATTCGCGCTCCAGGCCCCAGCCGGCGTCGTTGCCGACGATCAGCACGATGGGCAGCTTGTGACGCACCGCGGTATCCATCTCCGCCAGGTAGAAGCCGAGCGAGCCATCGCCGGTGATGGCGGCCACCGGGCGGCCGGGATGCGCCAGTTGCAGCGCCAGCGCGTTGGGCAGCGACGAGCCGATGGTGCCGAGCGGTCCCAGGCGCAGCCAGCCGCCCGGATGGCGCGCGGGCAGCGATGGCGCGGCCCCAGTGGGCGAAATCGCCGCCATCCCAGGAGTAGAGGACGTCCGCGCGGCAGAGCGCGGCATTCAGTTCGCGAAAGAACGCCGCCGGATGCATTGGGCAGCTTCGGTGTCCGCGGCGTACTGCGCCAGCCTGCGCTTGCCAGTCCGGCGCGCAGGGCGCGCACGCGGTCGAGCCACGGCCGCGGCGGCCACGGCTCGGGTCCGGCGGCCTCGGTCAGAGGCTTCGAGAGCGGCGCGCGCGTCGGCGCAGATCGCGACGTCGAGCGTGCGATTCATGCCCAGTTCCTCGCGGGTGAATATCGATCTGGATGAAGCGCGGCGTCGGCGGGAAACAGGCGCGCGCCGCCCAGCGCCAGGCGGTAATCGATGCGTTTGCCGATCACCAGGAACAGGTCGGCCTCGCGGAAGGCGGTGTGGACCGCATGGTTGAGCGCCGGGTCGGCATAGCCCATGACCAGCGGATGATCGTCGGAGACCGCGCCGCGGGCCATGGTGATGGTGTAGAGCGGCAGCGATGTGCGCTCGATGAACTGCGCGCAGCGCGCTCTTCGGCGCCGCGCCCACCAGACGCCGCTGCCGGCGATCACGACCGGGCGCTCGGCGGCGCGGAGCAAGTCGATGGCATGTGCGATATCGGCGGGACGTGCCGGATAGCGCGCGCGGCTCGGGTCGGCAGCGGCGACGGCGCGGCAGGCTGCCGCGCTGCTGCGGTGAACAGATCCACCGGAATGGTCAGGTGCACGGCGCCCTTGCGGCCGGTATTGGCCTCCGCGTATGCACGCTCCAGGTAGAACGGAATCTGCGCGGCGTCGGGCGGCTTCGGCGGCCCACTTGACGACGGGCCGCGCCATGCCGACCTGGTCGATATCCTGAAACGCCTGGCGGTCCGCCAGTGGTGCTGGCGCGGCTGCCGCTGACCGCGATCAGCGGGCTGCCGGCCAGGTGCGCGGTGGCGATTCCGGTGAGCGAATTGGTGTGGCCGGGGCCGCCGGTCACCAGCGAGAGCGCCGGCTTGCGGTGAATGCGCGCCCAGGCGTCGGCGGCGTGAGTCACGCCCGATTCGTGGCGCATGTCGACGATGCGCAATCCCGGCGCGCGCCGCGACCGCCAGCACTTCGTTCAGATGATCGCCCACCAGCGTGAAGATCGGTGTCGATTCCCAGGCGTGCGGCGGTCTCCACGAACAGCTCGGCTCCGTTTGGCATAGAACCGCCATGCTACTACAATCGGGTGTAGACTCCTGTGAATTCACGAAAAATCTTGTCACCGGCGGCGCCGGGTATATCGGCTCCCACACCGTGCGCCTGCTGCTCGAAGCAGGGCTACGACGTCGCGGTGGTGGACAATCTTTCCAAAGGGCTACCGCGCACAACGTGCCGGAAGGCCGGCTGCGCGAGCTGAACCTGGCCGATACGGCGGCGCTGGCTCGCACTGATGCGCGAGACACGGCCGAGGCGGTGATCCACTTCGCCGCGTTCATCGCGGTGGGCGAATCGATGCGCGAGCCGGAGCGGTACTTCGCGAATAACGTGGGCGGGTCGCTTTCGCTGCTCACCGCCATGGTGCAGACCGGCGTGAAGCACATCGTGTTCTCCGTCCACCGCGGCGGTGTACGGCAATCCGCAGAGCAGTCCCGATCGCGGAGAGCTTTCCCATTCAGCCGGTGAACCCGTACGGCGAATCGAAAGTCATGGTGGAGACGATGCTGCGCTGGTTCGACCGGATTCACGGCGTGACCAGCGTCTGCCTGCGCTACTTCAACGCGTCCGGCGCCGACCCGGACGGGCGGCCTGGGCGAAGAGCACGAACCGGAGACGCACCTGATCCCGCTGCTGCTGCGGGCGGTGCATGACCGGCAAGCCGGTCACCGTATTCGGCGACGATTACGATACGCCCGACGGCACCTGCATCCGCGATTACATCCACGTGAACGATCTGGCGCAGGCGCACATCCTGGCGGTGGAGCACCTTGCCGGCGGCGGCGCTTCGGATCAATTCAATGTCGGTACGGGAACCGGCCACACGGTGATGGAGATGATTCACGCGGTGGAAGCGGTCACCGGCAGGAAGGTGCCCTACACGGTGGGACCGCGCCGCGAAGGCGATCCGCCCAGCCTGGTGGCCGCGTCCGACAAACTGCGCACCAAACTGGGATGGAGTCCGCAGTATCCCGAGCTGCGCACCATCGTGCAGCACGCCTGGAACTTCGCAAGCGCTCGAAAGGGGTGAAGTATGCGGGGCGCTGCCGCGGTGGCTCCGATCAGAGCCGCGCGCATCAGCAAGCGGTCCGGCCCGCCAGAGTGCGCGGATTTTCGAAAAGCAGTGGCCAGGCCAAGCGAGCGGATATCGAAACCCGTAGGCTGACCGCTTCATGCCGCTTGGAGGAACGCCAGTAGCTCCGCGTTGACGCGATCCTTTTCGGTGGTGCACATGCCGTGCGGGGCGCCTTCGTAGACCACCAGTTTCGCGTTCCGGATGATCTTCGAGGAAAGTTTCCCCGCATCTGCGAAGGGCACAATCTGATCGGCGTCGCCGTGCAGGACCAGCGTGGGCACTTCGATTTTCTTCAGATCTTCTGTCAGATCCGTTTCCGAAAATGCCTTGATGCAAAAGTAGGCGCCGGGCATGCCGCACATCATTCCCTGCAGCCAGAAGGATTCGCGCACGCCTTCCGACACTTTCGCTCCGGGCCGGTTGTAGCCGTAGAAAGGCATGCTCAGCTCTTTAAAGAACTGCGAGCGGTCGGCCTGCACGCTGGCGCGGAGTTGGTCGAACACTTCGACCGGCAGACCGCCCGGGTTGGCGGCTGTCTTCAGCATGAGCGGCGGAATGGCACTGATCAAAACCGCTTTGGCAACGCGCCGATTGCCATGACGGCCGATGTACCGGACTACTTCACCGCCGCCGGTGGAGTGTCCTACATGAACCGCATTCTTCAGGTCCAGGTGCTGCACCAGGGCCGCCAGATCGTCGGCGTAGGTATCCAGATCGTTTCCGTCCCACGTCTGGCCAGAACGTCCGTGGCCCCGCCGGTCGTGGGCGATGCAGCGGTATCCGCGCGCCGCCAGAAAAAACATCTGATCTTCGAAAGCGTCTGCACTGAGGGGCCATCCGTGACTGAACACGATGGGCTGCCCCGTGCCCCAATCCTTGTAGTAGATGCTTGTGCCGTCTTTGGTTGTAAAGGTATTCGCCATATTGCCCTCTCAATAGCAATCGGCGTGCAAAACGTAAAATTGCGGGAAACACCAGACTGAAGGTGTTTGGCGGGCTGGCAGGTGTCGAACGGTTTCGACACCAGGTCCCAGTTTCCGACGCGGCGAGCCCCGGCCAGGATATACGCCGACGAAATCCAGGGCGGATCACCGGTTGAGGAATGTTGGGGGCCCGCCTGCAACAGGTAGAATCAGAGTATGGCCGCGCGCCCTCTCACGCTGGTGTCCGAGCAGGAGTATCTCGGCTCGCATTACGAGCCGGATTGCGAGTTTGAAGACGGCGTCCTGATCGAGAGGCACGGGGGCACCGAAAAGCACAGTTGGATGCAGATAGCGCTAGGCTCCTACATCTTCCGGCGGCGGCGGGCCTGGGGCGTGACCGGCTACACAGAGCAGAGGGTGCGCATCAGGACCGGGAAGTACAAACTGCCGGACGTCTGCATCGTCCAGGGGCCGCGGTCTGCGACCCCGATCCTCGAACAGCCGCCTCTCGTGGTCATCGAAATCCTCTCCCCCGAGGATCGCCCACTCCGAGTCGATCAGACTATCGCGGACTGGCTGGCGGCCGGTGTCGGCTACGTCTGGGTGGTAGACCCGGAGACGCTGGAGAGCATCCTGCATACGGCCCAGGGACGGGTGGAGGTGCGCGATGCCACATTGCGTGTGCCCGGCACACAAATTGAGATCCCGCTGCGGCAACTCGATGAAGAGTAGTGGGGGCTGTAAGACACGGCCCTGCGTACTGCGGAGCAATCGCGGCCGCGCCTACCTGGTAGATAGATAAGATAGGACCTCCCACTAACCCGTGAAGCGCGATTAGGGCGGGCAACCGTGCGACGCGGGGTTTCAATTTCCGCCGCTGCGCCAGTAGAGTTCTTCGATGTTCCACAGGGCGTAGTGATCCATCCGCGCCGGGCGGAAGTTTTCCAGATCGTTGCGCGCCCCCGCCAGGATGTAGGGGCTCACCAGCGGAATCATCGGGAGTTTGTCCATGAGGATCGCCTGCACGCGGTCGAACAGTTGTTTGCGCTCCGCACGGTTTCGGGTCACCATCTGCTGCCGCATCAGGCGATCGATTTCCGCTTCCCAGGGCGTGGCCGGCGTTTTCTGCTCCGGATGCCACAGGTGGTTTCCGGCGCTGGAGAGCAGGACGGCCATGTCCGTGTTGGGGTCGGCATCGGCCTCGCTCAGGCTCAACAGGCAGGCTTCGTAATCGTGGGTCTGGAAGACGCGGTTCAGCAGGCTGGCGAAATCCAGCGGCGCCACATGAACGGCGATGCCTAAGGGCTTCAGGTCGTCCGCGATCAGTGTTGCCATCTGGACGCGTTCGGAGTTACCGGCGCTGGTGACAATGGAGAACTCCACCGGCTTGCCCGCCGAATCCAGCAGGCTGCCGCCTGGCGCCCAGGAGAATCCGTCCGCGGACAGCAACTGCTTCGCCTGGGGAATCGAACGGACGATGCGCGGTAGTTTGCCGTTCACCCACGCCTTATCGCCGGGCGGCACGGGCGCCGACAGCGCAGCGGCTCGGCCCTGGTAGACCAACCGGACCATGGCATCGCGGTCAATCGCCAGGGAGACGGCACGGCGGAAACTCTCGCGGTGAAAAGGCGCGCGGGCGGATGCCAGTGTGTTGTTCAAGTTGAAAAACAAGACGCTGTACTCCAGGCCAGGACCGGCATCCGTCAGAGTGTACCCGCGCCGGTCCCCGTCCTTCTGCAATACCGCGAAATTCCGGGCGCTGGGGCGGCTGATGACGTCGGATTCGCCGGCCTGAAAGCGCATCGCCTGCATATCTTCGCTGCCGGCGAATACGAAATCGACCTCGGAGAGATAGGGAAGCCGCGTGCCCACTTTGTCGGCTTTCCAGTAGTAGGGATTGCGCTCCAACACCACGCGCTGTCCGGGCACAAACTGTTTCAACCGGAATGGGCCCAGCCCGACTACCTGGTCCGGAGGAGAGCGCAGGCCCCACGTTTCGGCCAGTTTGCCTTCCAGATACGGGCGCTCCAGAATGTGACGCGGCAGAATGGCGAATCCGTCGAACAGCCGCTCGGCGGCGGCGTACGGGCTGGGCAGATCGAACGCCACCTGGTAAGTGTCCAGCTTACGCACCGCGATGGGTTGACCTTCGAGCAGCAGCAGATCCCGCTGCGGAGAGTGCACCTTCTCATCGAGATACACGCGGAAGGAAAACACGACGTCGTCCGCATCGAAGGCGTGGCCATCGGAGAACCTCACGCCGCTGCGCAGATTCAGCACGTAGTGCAGGCCGTCGGGCGAAACGGTCCATGACTTCGCCAGGGCCGGTTCGGTCAACTGCGTCTCGCGATTGATGTGGATCAGGTCCGCGTGGATGCGATGCATCACTTCCCTTGAGGCGCTATCGGCGGCCACCGCCGGGTTCAGGCTCTTGGGTTCATTCCGCTGCGCAAATACCAGCGTGCCGCCGGAACGTCCGGCAATGCCGGAGACCACCAGAGCATCGCCGGATTGCCCGTAGGTAGCGGCTGACAATGCCAGAACAACGGGCGTGAAGTAACGGAAGATGTGCACGATCTAAGACGCCTTCCCAGTGGAATCTCTCACTCGCAGCGGCGGAACAGCCACCCGTCCGCCACCAACAGAAATGCCAGCAATACCGGAATCGCCGCCACTCCCGGAGCCAGCAGCCACCGGTGCAGCAGCAGCGCGTGGTATTGCCGCGCCTCGTTCAACATGCCGCCCCAGCTCGGCACCGGTTCCCCCACGCCCAATCCTAAAAAAGAAAGGGCCATTTCGGCAAGCATGAATTGGGGAATCAACAGGGTCGCCTGCGTGACCGCCACTCCCGCGGTAAGGGGCAGGAGATGGCGCCGGATGAGATATGCAGGGCCCGCTCCGAAGCCGCGCGCCGCCAGGACGAAGCCTCGCTCCTTCCCGCTGAGCACGACGCCACGGATCATTCTCGCCGGGCGGACCCATCCCACGGCGCCGATGATGACTGTGGACACCAGGAAGGATCCGAAGGTAGAAATGTGAAGCGGCAACAACGCCCGCACGGCCAGCAGCAGATAGAGCCAGGGGAGCGCCATGGCCAGTTCCCCGCCGCGCATAAGAAGCCCGTCCAACCAACCGCCGAAGTATCCCGCCGCGACTCCCGCGGCCAGACCCAGGGCCAGCGAAAGCAGCGTCGCCAGCAACCCGGTCGCCAATGAAACGCATCCACCATAGAGCAGGCGTGAAAACACGTCGCGCCCGTAGGCATCGCTCCCCAGCAGGAATACTGCTCCCGGGGCGTCCACGCCGAACAGGCGCCCGTTGCCCGGAAACAGGCGCAACGGATACTGACGACCTCCGTCATTCACGAATGGCCGCGCGTTGATGAAACGGACCGGCGTCGGGGGAGCGTACGGATGGTCCCGGTGCTGCTCCGCGTAAGGATAAGGAGCCAGAAAGCCGGCCAGCAGCAAAGGCGCCAGCACCAGGGCGAGAAAGCTGTAGCGCCGCTTCATCCGTCTACCTTCCGGATCCGCGGATCCACCCGGTACAACACGAGATCCGCCGCCAGGTTTCCGAGCACCAGGAAAATCGCGGACAACATCACAACGGCCAGGACCACCGCGAAATCGCGAGCCATCACGGCTTCCAGGAAGAGCGGTCCCAGCCCAGGCCATCCCATCACCACTTCCACCAGCAGGGAAGCGCTCAACAAAGCGCCCAGGGAAACGCCGCACAGCGTAACCAGCGGGTTCAACGCGGCAGGCAGCAGGTGATGGAACAGGAGACGCCGCCGCGGAATGCCTTGGGCGCGCGCGCTCAGGGCAAACGGCGCTTCCATTGTTTCCAGCATGGCGGCCCTCACATGGCGCACCAGCACAGGCGCCAGACCCAGCACCAGAACGGCGACGGGTAACGCCATATGCCACGCCAGGTCGCGAAATTGTTGCACGGGGCCCATTCCCGAGTACCCGCGCGATTCCTTTCCGCCGGTTGGGAACCAGCCAGTCTGCACCGCCAGAAGCAGCAGAGCAATCGCCAGCACCAGGTCCGGGATGGCGAGCAAAAGGGACAAGGCCGCCGTAGAAAGGCGATCGCCCCACATTCCCCTGCGGGTGGCACTCCAGATGCCCAGCGGGATAGCGATCAGCCAGGCCAGCAGCGTCGCGCAGCCGGTAAGCAACAGCGTCGCTCCAACCCGGTCTTTCAGCAGCGGAGCAACGGGCTCGTGGTAGGCCAGGGAGTATCCGAAGTCGCCGCGAAGAATGCCGGCCAGCCAAGCGCCAAAGCGAACCGGAAACGGGCGCGCAATGCCGGATTGCACCCGCAGCGCCGCCACGGTCTCCGGCGAAATGCGCGGGTCGCCGCGCCATTGCGAGTAGAAATCGCCCGGCGCGATCTGCGCCAGCAGGAAGGAAAGCAGCGAGACGGCCACCAGCAATCCGGCACCGTGGAGCAGGCGCCTGCCCGCGTACCTCATCGCGGCGCCTCCTCGGCACTCAACGCCAGAGTGGCCTGCACCAGTCTTTGTGTAGTCGGGTGTCGCGGCGCAGCCAGCAGTTCCGATGCAGCGCGATGCTCCACCATTCTTCCTTCGTCCATGACGGCGATCTCGCCGGCCACGCGTTCCAGCAGGGCGAGGTCGTGCGAGATCAGGATGTAGGTGAGTCTGAGTTCGGCCTGAAGTTCGCGCAGCAGATCCAGCACCCGGCATTGCGCCGTGGCATCGAGGGCGGAGAGCGATTCGTCCAGGATCAGAAGCTTCGGCTCCAGAGTCAGGGCTCTTGCGATGGCAAGCCGCTGGTACTCACCGCCGCTGAACTCCATCACCGGCCTGGCCGCGGCATGCATGGGCAGGCCCACGCGGTTCATCACATGGAGCGCGGCGTCCCACTGCATCGCACGATTGCCTCGCTTCTGAATTGCGAGCGGTTCGGCGACTGCCTCGCCTGCCGTAAATCGCGGATTGAAACTGGCGGCCGGCTGCTGCGGGATGAGCTGGACGTCGCAGCGCCGCATGGTCCGGCCTCGCATCAGAATTTCACCGGAATCGGGCTTTTCAAACAGCGCCAGGCAGCGCGCCAGGGTGGACTTGCCTGCCCCGGATGGTCCCACCAGCCCGAGAGTCGCGGCGCGCGCGAGGTCGAAGCTCACGTCCCGGAATCCCCACCTCTGCGGTGCGGACTTTCCCCAGCGCCGATGCGCGGCGAAGCTTCTGGACAGATTGCGCACGCTCAATAAAGGTTCACCTTCCATGCAGGCATCCGTCACGCATCTCGATCACACTATCCGCCAGCCGGCCCAGAACGTCGCGGCTGTGGGAAATCAGCAGAAACGAAGTGCGCAGTTTCAACTTCAAAGAACGGAACAGGCTCGCCAACTCGAGCACCCGGCAAGCGTCCAGGGCGCTAAAGGGTTCGTCGGCGATCACCAGCGCCGGGTCCGCAGCCAGCGCCAGCGCCAGGCACACCCGCTGCCGTTCGCCGCCGCTCAACTGGTGAGGGTATGCCTCGCGAATGTGCTGCGAGTACGGCAACTCTACCAACTCCAGTAAGCGTTCCACCCGCTGCCGTCCCGGGTGTGCGTGGATGGCCTCGCTCACCTGGTCGCGAACCCGCAACACGGGATTAAGCGCCGCCAGCGGATCCTGAAAGACTATGGAAAGCTCGGCCCCGCGGATGCGTTCCAGCCGGCTCTCCGGCAGTGTCATCAGTTCCTGCTGGCGCAGCCGGACGGAACCCCTTACTGCGTACCGCCGCGGCAGAAGTCTCAGGAGGGCGAGCGCCAGCGTGGTCTTGCCGCAGCCGGAATCGCCGCTGAGCCCCACAATCGTGCCGGTGGGAATCTGGAACGTGGCGTCGCTCACCAGCGATCGTTCCGCGACCGTGATGGAGAGTCCGCAAACGTTCAGGAGCGGCGTAAGTGGCATGTTGCGCGGAGCTACTTGTCGTTCAGGTAGTACAGGATGCTGGAGTAGACATCCAGCCTGCCGCCATCCCCCATATCGGCGTTAATGTGTAACTGCTGGCCATGCTCCAGTGCGGCAAGCGCGTGGCCCACGGTGATTTGAGGCGCTACCTGTAGCAGCAGCGCGGCAGCGCCGGAAGTCAGCGCCGTACTGAAAGAAGTGCCCCATACTCCGGCGTAGTGGTTGCCCGGATAGGCGGTAACGAGAGCCTCGCCTGGGGCGGCCATGCGGACGGACGGCGAATCGTAATTGCTGAAGGCGCTGCGCTGATCCAGATCCGTGGTGGATCCGACGCCAAGCGTGCCCTTATCGGCAGCGGGATGCACAACTACGCCCTCGTGGCCGTCATTGCCGCCGGAGGCTACGCAGATCACGTTGTGACTCCAGGCGTATTGAACCGCCGCGGCCAGGGTTGTGGATGCCGTACGGGAACTGAAGCTCATGTTGATCACCCTGGCTCCGTTGTCTACGGCGTAATAGATCGCCCGCACGATGTCCGAGAGGTCGGCGGTGCCATCGGCGTGGAACGCCTTCAGCGGCATAATCCGCGCGGTAGGGGCGACCAGGTGAATCAGCCCGGCCACCATGGTGCCATGTCCGAAATCCTCCGGAAGACCGCCATCCAGGATGGCCACCGTGGACTGATCCAGAATCGCGACCGTGGATTGGTTCAATAGATAAGGGCACTGGAGGTGATCGAGGATGGCCACCGTGGACTGGTCCAGAATGGCGACCGTGGATTGCGTCAGGTCGTCCAGTTCCGAGGGGATGCCGGGCAGGTTGCGGGTGAAGTCGTAGCCCGGTACGAGCACACCCTGGAGCGCGGGATGACTGGGATCCACGCCCGTATCGATCACCGCCACTATGCCGGCGCCGGTGGCATAACTTTGCAGTACGGCGGGCAAGCCGATCAACGCACCGACGGGTTGATTGACATAACTGTTGCGCAAGGTCGCGCCGTAGTACGGAACCGTACTCTGGTCTTGCGCGGCAGCGATCAAGGCAGAAACATTGGCGATGACCGGAGCGGTGGGCTTGGTTTCCGGCGACTGCACGCTGCCCGTCGGGCTCAAACTCGCGCACCGACGAATCCGCAAGCACTGTTTTGACGAAGTTGGGCGGTGCCGGGTCGGGTCCGGAGACCAGGTAGAGAGTGTGGCCGTCATCGGAAAGCGGCCGAACCACCACCAGGCCGTAGCGGGCGGCAACCTGTGAAATATCGGCGCCCGCGGTAAGCTGCATAATGTACTGCGCGGCTGCCGCCGGTGCCGCCAGACAGACCAGAATCGCCAGGGCGCGGGCGAATCGAAGGAGCGAATGTCTTCTCATGGCCGAATGCCTGCTACGAATCGATCGAGGGGAATCTCCACGCGCCTGCCAACCGATGTCATAGGCATGCAGAGTTTCAAACCGTTTTGGAATTTTGCCACAAGGCAGAATTCCCCGAAACGGTTACTTTGGGTAGCAGCAAGCACCTTTTTTCGCGCCATCAGGCGCACCGGAATGCCGGCTACCGGCTCGCTCGTCGATGCACGGTTGACCACCTGTCCCACGAGGGACATTTCGTGGGATTCGGATTCCGGTTCCAACTGCAACTCGACGGCGAAGTCCCCGGCATGGTACATCACCTGCACCAGGTTGTCGGCGGTGGAGCGCGCTCCTTCGGGCGCGGGGTCGCGCTGATTACTGAAGACCAGGCGCGCAGCCAATCGCGGCAGCAGGTCCGGATCGCACAGGTCCGCCGCCGGGTGACGAGCGGGAAAAATCTGTTTGGCGGAACGAACCAGATGCTCGGGGACCGTGACTTCGGCGGCGCCCTCCCGATGGATGCGGCTGAGCAACGCAACCAATCGGTTGCACGGCTCACAGCCGTCTGCCAGATGGCATGCCATAGCTTCCTTCTCTCGCGGGGGTACCAGTCCGCGGACGTAGTCGGTCCACCGGGTAATTTCAAAATGCTTCATGCGTCGCGCAAACGTACCACTAACACTGGTTAGGGTAAACTTGTACTCCAAAAATATAGTTCGTTAGAAATATTTCTCTAACGTGCCGGAGTGTACTTACCGGCCAGCACGAAGGGGGCCCAATAATACGGATGGGGACATTCCTGCCGCAATTCGAGCATGGCGCACTGTAGCGCCGCCGCTTTGTGCGGCGCGCCCGGCAGGCAGTCATAAAACCGCTTCATAAACCGGGTAGTACTGGAGTCATTCACGTCCCAGAGGCTGGCCATGACGCCGTGGGCGCCCGCCATCAGCAACCCACGCATCAGTCCCACCAGCTCGTCTCCGCCTACCACCACGCTCAGGCCGGTGCTGCATCCGCTCAGCGTTACCAGTTCGGCGGAAATGGGCAGGCGGTAGAGATCCAGCAATGTCAGATGAGAGCCTCCCAAACGGATGGCCGAGAACAGAGGGTTATCACGGCGGAACAGGCCATGGGAGGCAATGTGAATGAAGCGGGAGGAGGCACCGATTCGCCGCAGGACTTCCTCAGTGGCGTCTTCGCCCAGAAAGAGCCGCGCCCGCGGCAGGACCGCGGCAGCCAT
>CAVVLD010000098.1:0-120534 GCA_963748795.1 uncultured Solibacteraceae bacterium | reverse complement strand
ACATCGCGGCACTCACTTCACAAATGTTCACGGGGCCGTGTCAGGCCAGTCCGGCCCCGGCAGGGATATTGGCGCTATGCGGCGGTCGCGCCGGCCTTATGGGTCTCCAACTGGAACGTTTCGGCGAAGATCTCCGATCGCGCAGCGACCCTGCCCATTGCCGGGCCGAAAACCTTGGCCACGAGGTTATTGTATTCGCGCATTTTGGCAACCCGGCTACTGACATCGAGGAACATCGCAACGGGCCGGTTCTTCCACCAGTTGATTCCGCATCCAACGTCCTGATCGGCGCTTGCAGCGCTTGCCTGAGCATCGGTCGTACATCCTGTTCGAAGTGAGGCAAATTCGCATTCATTATCAGGGCTTGCTTCTCTTCTGCTTCTGAGATAGTATTATATCTCAGACGAGGAGCCGCCTTATGAACCGTGCCAGTCTCTCCCCTGCCGAACGTGACTTCCGTTCCAAGCTTGCCCAATTGGCTCACGACAACTGGCTGCTTCGCGGAACCTTGTCGGTTCGTACTCGCAAGTGTGGCAAGGCCACCTGCCACTGCGCGAGCGGCGAATTGCACGCTTCGCTGTATGTGGTCCAAAGCCACGACGGAAAACCGCGACAACTCTGCATCCCCAAGTCGTGGGAACCCCACGTCCGGCAGGCGGTGAGCGATTACCAGCAACTGCAACGCCTCATCGAAGAAGTCTCCGAACTCGAATGGAAGCGCATGCGGGAGAAGAAATTGCCGGAACGCTGAGAGCCTGCTCCACCGTCTGATTCGCTACGCCGAGAAGGTGTTTGACCTTTCCAGCGAGGTGCTCGACCAAGTTACCGACCAGCGTCCGCGTCCGCGGACACCTACCGCACTCATCCTGAAATCCGCCCTGGCGATGTTCTGGGCGCGCTTGGGCAGCCTCAATGCCCTGGAAACCATCTCCACCGCCCGATTCTGGAAACGCTGGCTGGAAGGGCCCATGATCAGCGCCGACACCATGGGACGGGTGCATGCTGTGATGGATGTCGGCCAACTACGGGACGGTCTCCACCAGGTCTATAGCCGGCTCAAACGGAATAAAGCGCTGCCGCTGAATTTGGGTTTGGATGTCGCCGTCCTGGATGGCCACGAGCAACATGCCAGCTATCGCCGCCATTGTGCGGGATGCCTGGAGCGAAGCGTAAAGACCGAACAGGGAGAACGCACTCAGTATTACCACCGGCAAGTCACGATCATGCTCTTGCCCGGGCCTGGCGTGGGCCGCAAGCCCCTCCGCCTTTTGTTGGACTGTGAGCCGATGCGTCCCGGTGAAGATGAAGTCACCTGCGCGGTCCGCTTACTCACCCGCGTACTGGAAGCCTATCCGCGAGCCTTTGATCTGGTCCTGGCTGATGCCCTTTATGCCACCGCTCCGTTTTTCAACTTCCTGATCGACCGTGGCAAACATGTTTTGTCGGTGCTCAAAGACGAGCGCCGCAATCTGTACCAGGATGCAGCCGGCCTATTCGCACACGTCGCTCCGCAGTGCGGTGAGCGGCGCGGCCGAGCCTGCCAATGGTGGGACTTCCCGGATCTGGTCTCCTGGCCGCAGGTGAAAGTTCCGCTGCGCGTGGTGCGCTCATTGGAAACTTACTGCGTGCGCCGTCAACTGAATCGAACGCTCACGCACGAAACCAGCGATTGGGTTTGGGTGACGACTCTACCGTGCCAGCAAGCTCCCACCGTGCGCATCGTCGATTGGGGCCATCAGCGATGGGACATCGAGAACTTCGGCTTCAATGAACTGGCCAATGGTTGGGAAGCCGACCACATTTACAAACACGATCCGAAAGCCATCGAGGCATTCCTGTTGATGGCGTTCCTGGCTTACAACATTTTTCATGCCTTCCTCGGGTTGAACCTCAAACCCCAACTCCGCGACAGCAAGCCTGAGAAATACTGGGCTTGTCTGATCGCCGCCGAACTCTACGCTGGCACCGGAACCCTACCCAAACGCGCCCCCTGATCGACAGCCGCGCCAACGCCTGTCGTCCTCCCCTTCAGCCGATTCCTGCCCACGACTCCTACGTCTCCCCAGCTATCCGTGTCTCGGTCCCGCGTTCCGCACCGCTGTCAATCTGTCCAAATACCCATCCGAACCTGCCCTGACCGCACGATACCTCCTCAATTCCTTTCGCTACTGTTGCTTGCCCGCCCCTCAGAACACCCGATGCGGAATCGCTGCAGAGGAGTTGCTCCAGGTGCGCGCCGTGGGACTTTCGCGGTAACATAGGCGAATCTCCAGAAATCTGTGTTTCGAGGGTCTATGCGTCGAATCATCGTAAGCTGCGCAGTCGCGGCTGGAATCACTCTCACCCTGATGTCCAACATGGGTGCGCAGCAGAAGAGCAAGGCGGGAAAGACGGCGAAGGCGGCGCCCGCGGCCGCGTGGGGTAACGCGGAAGCGATCACCCAGGAGGAGCTGAAAGTCTATGACTACTTTCTGGCGTCCGACCAGTTGGAGGGCCGCAATTTCCCCTCTCGCGGATATGACACGGCGGCGCTGTACGTAGCCAGCCACCTGGCGGAATGGGGTCTGAAACCGGGCGGCAGCACCACCGGGACAGACGGCCCGCTGCAGCCGTATTTCATGCCGATTGAGATGGTGGCTCGCACGATTGTTCCGGAGGAAACCAAGATCACGTTGACAGCGCCGGCGCCGGCCGGGAACGGGCGCGGCTTGGCGGGGCGGGGCGGCGGCGGAGGCGGCGGAGCGCGCGGCGCGCGCGGCGGCGGACGCGCGGCGGGACCGCGCACCACCAACTTCGAGTATCAAAAGGAATGGAGCGTGGCCCCGGCGGGCGGGGGGCGCGGCGCGGGCGCCCAGGCGATCGACGTCTCCGGCAACCTGGTATTCGCCGGCAACGGCTACGTGATCAACAAGACCAACACGAACCCGTATGAAGGGCTCGACGTGAAAGGCAAGATCATCGTAGTTGCCGGGCTGCCCGCGGAAGTGGCGGCGCAGCAGGCAGCCGCGGGTGGACGCGGCGGCCGGGGACGCGGGAATACGCCGGACCCGCTGGGGGTCCCCTGCACGGACTACTACACGCCGGAACAGTACGCCGCCAAGAATGGCGCGCTGGCGGTGGTGGCGGTGGCGAACTTTCAGCAAGTGGCCGCCATGTCCAACCCCAACGGCGGATTCGGCGGGCGGCGGACGCGGGGCTGGATTGAACGGGCCGAATTTCGCCATCCCGAAGTTCCAGGTGGCGCAGGCGTGCCCGTCCGCGCCGGCTGTGACTGCCGGGATGGAACTGACCAACGCGCTGTTTCAGGGCGAGAAGCTGAGCGGCGCGCAGGTGTTCTACGACGCGGGCGCCAATGCCAAGCAGGATTCCTTCGCGCTGGAGGCGGCTAAGAAGCTGGCCATCCACGTGGGCGTGAAGAGCGAACCGGGTCATGGCGAGAACGTGATCGGCATTCTGGAAGGCAGCGATCCGGTGCTGAAGAACGAATACGTGATCATGAGCGCGCACCTGGATCACATCGGCCTGAGCGCGCCGCAGCCGGATGGACACAACGTCAACAACGGCGCCGACGACGATGGGTCGGGCTCGACCGGCCTGCTGGCCATCGCCCGCGCCTACGCCGAGGGCGCGGCCAAGGGGATGCGGCCGAAACGCAGCATCATCTTTTTGTGGAACGGCGGCGAGGAGAAAGGGCTTGCTGGGGCTCGCAGTATTTCACCGAGTATCCGCCCGTCGATCTGACCAAAGTGGTGGCCGACCTGAATATGGACATGATCGGCCGCACCAAGAACGAGAATTCGGTGGATCCCAACGCGCAGCACGTGCTGGTGAATCCGGGCGAAGTGCTGCTGATCGGTCCGAACATCAGCAGCGACGACCTGGGGAAAACGATCGACTCGGTCAACGCCGATTATCAGAAGCTGAAGATCAATCACTTCTACGATGTGACCGGCTCCGGATGCGACGCACGACAACCTGGGTCCGCAACCGAACGGGCAGCGCATTTTCTACCGCAGCGACCACTACAATTTCGCCAAGAGTCGGCATCCCGATCGCGTTCTTCACCACGGGGCTGCACGTGGACTATCACCGGCCCACCGACACGCCCGACAAGATCGACTACAAGGAGATGCAGCAGATCGCGCAGCACCGTGGCGGCGGTCGGCTGGGACCTGGCGAACGCAGGCCGGGCGGCCGAAGCTCAACGAGAAACTGCCGGAGCAGTTGACCAAGGACATGAAGACGGTGCAGGAGCAGGGATGGGGCAAAATCACTCCGGTGATGGCTCCTCTGCCGGGAGAACCCAAGTAAGCATCTTTATCCAGATCGACGCGAATCCGAATTGCGCGGCGATGGACGGCCAGATTTTCCAGCCGCGGAGTGAAGGCCGCGCGGTGCGGGAGATTCGGGTTGCGCGCGGCGGGGAAGAGCGCTGGTGCGCGGTCACGGGGCTGGACGAAGGCGGCGCGAAGGGCGACGCGAGCGCATACCTGGTGGACGATTCGGGGGACGGCGCGTGCTACCTGGTGGTGGGCGGGTCGTGGGGCTTGCGGTTGCGCGACGTGGGAAGCGGCGAAGAGTGGGGCGAACCGTATTTACTGATGGCGGCCGATGGCGGCGACCTGCGCTTCACGTTCCCTACATGAGAGAACATAGGGAAATGAACAGACGGCAACTTCTTCGCTCGGCAGCGGCCATGCCCGCGGCGGCGGCGGCGCTTTCCGCGGCCGGGGCGCAGCAGAAACAGATCAGGATCACCGGTCTGGAGACGGACGTATTGAAGCGGCCGCCCGGAACGCCCTTCTATGACGCCATTCACAAGTTCGGGGAAGACAGCGGCTCGGTGGTGCTGCGGCTGCGGACCGACGCCGGCATCACGGGGTGGGCCAGCAGTTCCTTCGGCATGATCGCCGGCGGACCGCGGTGGTGCAGACCATTCTGGAACAGGAAGTGAAGCCGGTGCTGATGGGCAAGGATCCGGCGTTTCCGCGCCGCATTCGCGCCGACCTGTGGCAGGCGCTGGAGTATCAGGGCGTGGGCGGCGTGGCGCAATTCGCGATCGCGGCGGTGGATATCGCGGTGTGGGACATTCTGGGCAAGATCGGCGGGGCTGCCGGTGTATAAGATGCTGGGCGCGTTTCGCGATCGGATACCGGTCTACTAGCATGTGCGGCTGGTATTACGATAACGACGACGACCTTTCGAAGTTCAAGCGCCAGATTTCCACGGCCATGGAGCAGGGCTATCACGCGGTCAAGATGAAGGTGGGCCGCTACTCCCTGGATGACGACGTGCGGCGCATCCGCCTGGCGCTGGACACTCGTAGGCAAAGGTCAAGCGCGTGATGGTGGACGCCAACCAGGTATTCAATCGCAATGAGGCGCTGCGGCGCGGCCGGGTCTATCAGGAGATGGGCTGTTTCTGGTACGAAGAGCCGCTGCCGCCGCAGGATATGGAAGGCTTCACGCTGAACTGGCGCAGGCGCTGGATATGCGGATCGCCACGGGAGAGAATCTGAACACCAAGTACGCGTTCGCGGACCTGATCGCACGCAAGGGCGCGGACGTGGTGCAGCCGGACAACCGGCGCGCCGGCGGCGTCACCGAGTGGATGGAGATCGCCGCAATCGCCGACGGCGCCGGGCTGGAACTGGCCAGCCACGGCGGCGGCTCCACCAATCTGAACATGCTGCTGGCGATGCCGAACGCGATCTACATGGAGACCAGCGGTGCGCAGAAGATGGTGAACGGCGAAGTGGCCGCGCCGGAAGCGCCGGGCATGAGCAGCGAAGTTTCCGAAGCGGAAATCAAGCGATATAAAGTGGCGTAACCGTCCGAAATGGCCCTTTGGCGAGGGGGCGGGATGCCGTCGCCGAAGGGATCTCCCGCGACGTGATCTGGTACTTGAAACTGTCCGGGTCGAGGCAGTCGAGCCGGCCGCCGGTGGTTTCAGCCTGGGGATACATGAGGAAGCCGACTGGCGCACCGGCCGATGAGGGGAGGGCGACATCGTGGGCAAAGTTAAAGGCCATCCAATTCATTTCCCAGGAGCCGAATAGGCGGGCGCGCGCCTTCGTGACCATCTCGTCGTCAAGCGGTCGATTTCCCGGCGGCTCTTCGAGGACGACTTTTCGCACGTCGGCAGGATCTACCGGGAGCCAGCCGTAACCGTCGATGTACACTTCGGCGCGGCAGTGCTGGGCTTTGGTGATGTTTTCGGATGAAGCGCCAAGGCTCTTGTATCCCAGTTCCGATTTGGCGACGCGGATGCCATACACGTCGCGCGCAGGAAGTCCCGCGGCACGCGCCAGGCCGACATAGAGGGCGTTGAGGTCGGCGCATTTCCCGCCCAGATCCTTAGACTCGAGCATGAAGCGGATGTCGCCGCGGCCGCAGCCGCGTGTTTTCGGATCGCGAAAGGTGTTATCGACGATCCACTCGTAAATGGCGCGCGCTTTTTCGAGATCGGTCGTGGCGCTGCGCGTGATTTCGGTGGCCGTGGCTTTCACGATGCCGTCGGTCGGCAGGAGCCTGGTAGGCCGGAGAAAGTGCTCCAACTCGGCGCGGTTTGCGCTTTCGGCGGCTCGGCGGGGCCGGGAGAGATCGACCGCATAGTTCTTTGTGGCGACCCGGCTTGTGAGTGTGATGACAGGCTTCACGCCGGCGGGGAACTCCGCGGTGACGATCGCGAGCCCGTCGGCCCGGCCTTCCACGATCCGCGCGGCGCCGCCCTCGGTTTCGAACGTGTTAGAGAGAGTCTTCTGGAAAGGTGTCTGACCGATGAGGGCCGCAGGTAGCCAGACGCGGGTTGCCCCCGAGGATTTCAGGATCTCGACGCGGGTTTTTATTTCGAAGGTGCGCCAGACGTCAGGCGTTGCACCCTCTGCAGGCAGGCACGCCGTGTTTCGAGAACGCGAAGCCGGCGCCGAGAGCGCCCGCGGATCGGATAAAATCGCGACGGTTCATGAAGGAACCCTTTCGACCGGAGTATTTAGCTCACCGACATTGTACCCTTTGCCGGCGCGAAGGCGTTTTGAGAGCTTTCGCGAAGCATGCGCCTGGAGGTGGGATCTCTTCAGTTAGGGCGCGTCTCAGTTAGAGCGGCGGGCGTAGCAACGAATCGCGTGGCGAGGTTTTTTTTGATGCATCGGTGCGGTTCGGGAGGTACCAAAAGAACGCTTGCTTACGCGCGCGTCTCGGTTGCGAATCGCGAAGGCGTGGCTGTTTTTTTTTGGAGTGCATTGTTGCGGTTCAGTTGGACGTAGCAAAAGGACGCTTGCTTTCAGTTGAACGCAAAGCGATGCGAATCGCGAATGCGTCCGGGGCGAGTTTTTTCGAGAACTGGCAACCGTGCTATACTCCCCGCGAAATGATTTCATTCCTGCGAATTACCCTGGCCTGCGGGCTTGCGGCGGGCATTGCGGGGGCACAGCCTCGCGGGGCGCCAGAAGCGCACCGTGAGCGAGGCCGAAGTGATGCGCGTCCACAACTCGGCCATCCTCATCGATACGCATAACGACGTGACCAGCGCCACGGTGGCGGGGCTGGATATCGGCAAGCCGAACACGCGACCACAACACCGATCTGCCGCGCATGAAGAAGGGCGGAATGGGGGCGCAATTTTTCGCCGTGTACGTGGCGGCGAGTTATGTGGACGGCAACCACTCGGCGCATCGCACGCTGGACATGATCGACACGGTGAGGCACGACATCGTGGAGAAGTACCCGAACGATTTTATGTTCGCCACCACGGCAGCGGACATCCGGCGCGCGCACAAGATGCACAAAATCGCGGCGCTGATGGGGATTGAAGGCGGGCACGCGATTGAGGACAGTCCGCGGATTCTGCGCGACTACTACGCGCTGGGCGTGCGCTACATGACCCTGACGCACGTCGAACAGCAATCACTGGGCCGACTCCTCGGGCGACGTCAACAAGCCCAACAACGGCCTTTCTCCGTTGGGCAAAGAGATTGTGCACGAGATGAACCGGCTGGGCATGATCGTGGACATCTCGCACGTTTCCGACAAGACGTTTTTCGACGCGCTGGAGACGAGCCAGGCTCCGATCTTCGCATCGCACTCTTCGTGCCGGGCGATTTCGCCGGCGCCGCGGAATATGACCGATGAAATGATTCAGGCGCTGGCCAAGAAGGGCGGCGTGATCCAGATCAATTTCGCGTGCGATTTTCTGAATCCGGATGTATTCAAAGCGGACGAAGCTGCCAGCGCCAAGATGGTGCCGCTGCGGGACGAGCTGATGAAGAAATATGCCGGCGAACCGGACGGCATCCAGAGGGCCATGCGCGAAGCCCGCGCGGCGGTGGGCACGGCGAACACGCCGCGCGCCACGCTGGCCGACGTGGTGAAACATATCGACCACGTGGTGGCGATTGCGGGCGTGGACGCGGTAGGACTGGGCAGCGATTTCGACGGCATCGATTGCGCGCCGGTGGATCTGGACAGTGTGGACAAGTGGCCCAACCTGACGCGCGCGCTGCTGGAAGAGGGCTACACGGCGGCGGAGATCCGGAAGATCTATGGCGGAAACACGCTGCGGCTGATGGAGGCGGTGGAGCGGACGGCGCAGAAGAGCAAGTAGGGTTAGCGATCGGGCAGGCCGCGGCGGCTTACCAGGTAAACGGCGAAACTGCCCAGCCAGTGGCCGCCTTCGTAGTGCTCGCTTTTGATATCGGCGAGCCCGGCATCGCGCAGGCGCGCCGAGAGGGCCAGCAGCGTTTGGGCGCGGGCGGCGGTCGAGGGCAGTTTGGAGGCGATGCCTTCCAGCATCCAGGCGCGGCTGAGGTTCAGGCCGGCAAGGTGATACAGTTTGCCGTCGCGTGAAATCGGTCACGCGGGTGGGCTGCAGATCGATGTGCGGGAGGAAGGCGTCGAACCAGCGGGCGAAGGCGGAGGGCGGAAGGATGCGGCGCACCACGTCGGCTTCGGCCAGGCAGGGCGAGAGGAAGTCCTCGCCAGAGGGCTCGTAGGCGATGGGGCAGTCGCGGTCTTTCAGGTAATAGTCGCGGGCGCGGGCTTCGACCAGTTTGCCGAACTCCGCGTTGCCGGCGATGCGGGCGTAATCCAGCATGAGGCCCATGGAGAAGGCGGTTTGATTGTGCTCGCCGGTGCGGATGGGGTGGTCCATTTTGGGCAGCCAGCCGGCGATGCGGGCGGTGACGGCGCGTTCGAGGGGCGCGAGGGCGGCGGACCAGCGGCGCGCATCGGGGTCGTTCCATTCCTTGAGTTCGGCGGCGAGTTGGAGCAGCCAGGCGAGGCCGTAGGGCCGCTCGAAGGAGGTGCGCCCTTCGGCATTCAGGTACTGCACCTCGACGGCGATGTGGGCGGGGGTCAGGCTCTGCGCCAGTGCGCGGCGGGCATCGGCGGCGAAGGGCGCGTGCGGGAACAGACGCAGGGAGCGGACCAGCAGCCAGTGTCCGTGGACCGAGGAATGCCAGTCGTAACAGCCGTAGAAGGCCGGAGTGAGCTCGCGGGGCGGTTTCACGTCGGCGTCGGAATTCAGGGAATGGGCGATTTTGTTGGGGTATTCCTTATGAATGCAATCGAGCGCCAGGCGGGCGAAACGTCCGGCCTGGGCCTGATCGAAACCGGTAGCCGCCATGAGAACTCCCTGCGCGAAGAGAATCAGAATGAGAAGCCGGGCCATCCTGGTATTTTAAGATGTCACGAACGCCAGATGAGCGGTGTTGAGCAGGTGTGAACGCAAGCCGCGCACTCGACCGGATGGAAAGTCAGGAAGCCAGCTTCGATTTCGACGAGTTCTTTCGTACCCACTATGCGCGCATCGCCCGCACGATTGCGCGCGTGGTGGGCGACCATGCGCGCGCTGAAGAACTGGCGGTGGAAGCATTCTGGAAGCTATGGCGGAATTCCCAGGCGCACGGCGAGAAGGCGGGCGGGTGGGTGTACCGGACGGCAGTGCGGCTGGCATTGAACGAGGTTCGGGGCAGGAAGCGGCGGCACCATTACGAACGGCTGGCCGGGACGGGGCCGGCCGGGCCCACTCCGGAAGAGGCGCACGCCGCGGCGGAAGAGCGGGAACACGTGCGGCTGGTGCTGGCGGCGCTGGGCGAACGCGAGGCGGCACTGCTGCTGCTGCGGAGCAGCGGCCTGCCTTATAGCGAAGTGGCAGCGGCGCTGGATGTGAACCCGGGCTCGGTAGGCACCATGATCAGCCGGGCGCAGCAGGCGTTCCGAAAGGAGTATCTGAAACAGTATGGCGAAAAAGGAAACGAACGTTAGCCAGTGGGTGGACGAACGGCTTGCCACTCTGGATGCCGATGCCGAGTGGCCAGCGGACGTAGCGCGGGGCCAGGCGAAGTTTCAGGGCAGGCGGCGCGCCGCCGTGCGCCACCGGATCGAGTGGATTATGGCGGCGGTGGCCAGTACCGCTGCCTGTGCGGCGCTGATGATCTTCTCTTCGCCGGGAGCGTGCGCGCGGCCCAACGGATGCACCAGCGACGGGCCTCGCCCGGCGGCTCCCGTGGCGGCGAAACCCGTGCCGCAGCCGGTCCCCGCGCCTCGCCCGCCGTCGCCGTGGGGGAGGCTGCTAAACCCGAAACCGGAGCCGCCTGCCATGAGCCAACCCGTCTGGCGGCGAGCAATTTCAAAGAGTCCGGATCTGCCAGCGCGCCGGTCGTCTTCGAAATCTATAGCGATTATGAGTGCCCGTCCTGCGCGTTGTTTTATCGCGAGAGTGTGCCGCTCCTTATGGATCAATACGTCCGGACCGGCAAATTGAGACTGGTGCACCGGGACTTTCCGCTGCAAGCCCACCCCTATGCACGGCTGGCCGCCCGATATGCCAATGCCGCGGGCGCCATTGGCCGATACGACATGGTTGTGAAGCAGATCTTCCAGACGCAGACCCTCTGGGCCGCGCGACGGCAACATAGACGCACAAGTGATGCAGGTGCTGGCGCCCGGCGATATGCAGAAGGTCCGCGAGCTGGTGGCCGGATGATCCCATCTGGACGACACCGTCGAACGCGGACATGGCGCAAGCCGTGGCTGACCATGTGGATCGCACGCCTTTCCTGGTCGTGGTGACCGGCGGCAAACGGCAACCGTGGGCGGGCGCCGAAATTCTCCTTCCTCAAGACGTATCTGGACCAGGTGTTGCCGGTGCGATGAACACCGGCGGCTACTTCACCCAAACCGTCACCGGGTTGCTGGCGGTGTTGCCCGCGATGACATAGACGGGCAACTGCCCGGTGAGGTCCGCGGGAAGCTGGGCATTGATCTGCCACAGGCCGGGCGCGACTTCGCCGCTGAAGAGGACCTCGGCGACCTCGCCGCCGGCGATCACCTGGACTGGGGCGGATTGCGAGGCGTCCAAAGGTCCATGGCCGGTGGCGAAGATCTGCAGAATGGACCCTGAAGTGGCGGGGTTGGTGGCGCTGTTCACGGTGGAATCCTGATTCAGAACGGCGCCGGGCTGCGCGGGGTCGAAGGGCTGGAGCACGAAGATTCCGGGTCCGGCGGAGGTGATGACGGCCTGGCCAGTGGCCAGTTCCGCTCCTCCGGCGCGCACCGAGAAGGTGGCCGGTCCGGCGGCGGTAGCGGGAGGCACCAGGAAATTCACCTGGGTGGCGGCGGCGGCCGAGATGCTTGCCGGCTGGCCGTTCACCAGGACCTGGTCGGGGGTCTGTCCGAAAGACCCGAAGGCAGCGGCGAAGGATCCGGGCGCGATTCCCTGTTCGACGCGGAAGCTGGCGGCGTTCAATACGATGGCGCTGCCCGAAGGCGCTGCGGGGGCACCTTTCCAACGCGCCGCCACGGCCGCGATCACCGGGTCGTGCCGGGCGAAATAATCCGCCGAGGTCATAGGGACGGTAACGTCCGGGGCGAACGCGGGGCCGGCAGGGATGTAGGGCGGGAGGGGGAAAAACTAAGTCGAATACTGGCCGATCATCGTCCCGCTGGGAAGGGTGAAGCGCTGCACTTCGCCGTATCCGCTGGGCGCGCCGCCGGTAGCTTGACCGATTACCACCAGGATCTTCTCCAGACCGGCGCCGGGGAATTGGGCCGCCGCCTGCATCTGCTCGGTGCGCATCATCATGGCATCATCCACGGCTGAGGAGAAGGTGCCCTTGTCGATGATGGCGTAAGCCCGGAAGGCAGCGTTCGTCAGGAGCGCATCGAATCGCTGGGACAATCCATTGATCAGCGGGTTAATGACTGGAGGAATCGCCGCCTCCGTTGCCGCGATAGTCGATGACTACGGTGTCCACCGGATTGGCGTCCATCGCCTGGAGCACCTGGTTGGCGAAGTCCGCGAACGGCGCGCCGGGCATCTGGGCGCAAACATTATATTTGATGTAGACCAGGCGGAGCGGCGCGGAGTAGGTAAACCAGTAATACTGGCTGCTGTTTTGGAGATACCAGGGCAGCGGACCGTGGGCGGCGGAGGGCATGGATGTCAGGCCGGCGGTTTCGGTCCCGACCTGGAGGGTGAAGCGATTGCCGGCACGGTCCTGAAACGTGAGCGGGGAGGTGGCGGTGGCGGGCACCAGGTCCAGGCCCTGGAGAATCTGCTGGAAGGAGAGATAGCTGGCGCCTTCGGTTCGTACCCACTGCGGGTTGGAGTGCGGGATGGTGGCAGCGAGTAGCTGGAACACCTGGTCGATGGGGGTGTCGCCCACCTGCACCAGTTGGGCGCCCAGGGCCTGGCTGTAGGAGGAGGACGCGGCGGAGACGAAAACGCCGTCGTCCAGCCACTGAAACCGGAGCGGAAACAGTTGAAAACCCGTGGCTTGCGTTAACCCCAGGGTAGTGTGTTCGTCGCCCGCCAGGGCCACCAGTTGCTGCAGGCGGACGTAGAATTCGGCGTCGGTCAGGTTGGGAATCTGGCTGCTCAGGAGGCTGGCCGCCTTGGTGAAGTCGGCTGGGCTGAGCTGGAAGAAGAAGTTCACGTGGAGTTTGGGAAGCTGGCTGGAGACGAAGTCCAGGTCGGATTGCAGGACCTGCTGGTGCGGGCGCCGGCTGGGCCTGGAGCAGAGCGGCAAGAAGGAGAGTGAGGATGATGCGGCGCATTCGAAACATGATGCCATGGCAGGCCCGGTTTTCGCTCCGGAGGACTTGTAATGTTTTTGCGAAGTCCCTGTGGAAAAGTGCCTCTCGCTCCAAATAGCTATGGCAGGGAGATTGACATTGAACGCGATACAGCCCACTCTATAGGTGATAGAGGTGCCATATGAAGGCGTTATGGGTGGTAGCTGCGGCGGCAGTGCTGGGGCTGATGGCCGTTCCGGTAATGGCGCAGCCGGTGATCTCCGCCAAATCGGGGATGATCGCGAAGGTGCAGGGCAGCGTTTTTCTCGACGACAAAGCCGTTGAGGATTCGGCCACGCACTTCCCGGATGTCAAGGAAAAACAGGTTGTGCGCACAGAGGACGGCCTGGCTGAAATTCTGCTGACCCCCGGCGTCTTCCTGCGGATGGGGGAACACAGTTCGATCCGGATGGTGAGCAACCGGCTGATCGATACGCGTGTGGAACTGTTGACCGGCACCGCGGTGGTGGAGAGCGACGATGTGGTGAAGGACACCAACACGACCATCGTGTGCCAGAAGGCCAGCGTAACGATGCCGAAGCCGGGCATCTACCGGTTCAACACCAATCCCGGGCAACTGAAAGTATACAAAGGCTCGGCGGAAGTCGACTTCGGCAGCCAGCACGTTACCGTGGGCACCGCCAAAATGGTGATGCTGAACGGCGATTCGGCGGCGCTGCAGCACTTCGACGTGGACGAGACGGATTTTCTGGATCACTGGAACCGGCAACGCAGCGAATACGTGGCGATGGCCAACGTATCGGCCGCGAAGTCGCTGGTGGGCTCCAGTTCTTCCTACGCCACCCTGGGTTGGGGCATGGGCGGCCCGTGCATGGGCGCCTGGGGCTTCAACCAGTACTATGGCATGATGACCTACATCCCTTGCAGCGGCTACCTGATGAATCCCTACGGCTACCGCTACTGGAGCCCGTTTACGGTCATGCGCGCCTACTATGCGCCGACTTACGCCAATTACGGCGGGGGCGGCGGGTACACCGGCACGCGGGGCTTTGGCGGATATAACACCGCGGCGGCGACTTCTTCGGGCTACTCGGGCGTGATGTCTTCGGGAAATTCCTCGATGGGCAGTTCGGTGGGCGCCGGCTCTATGGGTTCGACTTCGGCGGCGGCATCGTCGGGCGCTTCGGCCGGACATGGCGGTGGCGGTGGGGCTGCCGCGGGCGGCGGCGGGGCCACGGCCGTTAATTTGCGTTTTTCCTTTGGAGAAGAAAGGGCCCGTTCCGGCGACACCGGAACGGGCCCTTTCGATTTAGATGCCCCAGAAAACGGGGAGGCCGACGAGGGCGTCGGCCGCGGACCAGGGGGTCCGCCCTACCTTCAGGCTAGCCGACCTGACGCAGGGGGCGATAGCGGCGGCTGGCGCGCAGACCGATCAAATCGGCTACCTTGCCTAGAAATGTAGGGACGTTTTCGGTATGAATCGCCATCATGGGGCGGCGGCGTGACTGGTAGCGGCGCTTCAGGGTCAGCTCGTCGCTGGTAACGAGGGCGGTGGCGGGGCGGTAATCCTTGACGCGGGCATAGGCCAACAGGTCCCGACCGGCGGGCCGGCGGCCGAACTCATCGTCGCTCAGCACAAGGTCGTAGTGTGCGTTATCGAGCTTGATGAGGGCTTCCGCCGGGGTGGCGGCCGCGTCAACGGCATAACCTCCGGCTTCCAGAAGGGTGCGAAGCGTGAGACGAGATGCAAGGTCTCCGTGCACCAGAAGGACGCGGGCCAAGTCCAACGACCGGCGGTTCCCACGGTCGAGCGAACTGGGGAACTCTCGCATTGGTGTCAAGCTCAACTTTAACCGATAAAGCGAAATTCGTAGCCTATAATTTTGTAAACGCGGCCCGCTAAATGTACGGAAAATAGGCCGAATGTTGGTACTAAAGGTACTAGGGAGGTCTTCGGCCTCACGCGGCATTCGTCGATCTCTCGCCAAGCCGCAAAGTCGCAAAGAACGCAAAGCGAGAGGTTTAGGCGACCCGGTCGAAACCTGCGGTCATAGTAACCGGCGGGCCGCCGGCTGGATCAATCCGGGGGAACCTCCGCAGGAGAGGCTTTGCGGACGCTGAGCAGCGCTACGCTGGCGAGGATAACCGCCGCGCCAAACGCGGTGCGCCAGGTGACGCTTTCGCCGGCGAAGGCCCATCCGAGCGCCACGGCTACCACCGGATTGACGTAGGAATGCGTGGACACGATGGCGGGAGAGCTGACCTTCAAAAGCCAGGTATACGAGGTGAAGGCCACCAGCGATCCGAAGAATATGAGAAAGGCCAGGGAGAGAAGCGAGCGAACGGTGAACGTTTCCGGATGCAGGCGCCCGCCTTCGCCGAGCGCCAGGCCGGCAGTCCACAGCAGCACGCCGCCACAGAGCATCTGCATGGCTGCAAAGGTGGTGGGGGGCGTTTTGGATTTCACGCCGCGCGAATGGATGGCGCCCACCGCCCAGAGCATCTCGGCGGCGACGACGGCGAGCGCCCGCAAGCCTTCCGGCTGATGTCCGGTGAAATCCATGGGCAGCAATACCGCGACTCCGGCAAGTCCCAGGGCGATACCCGAGAGCACTCGCGGGTTCAACTCGCTCTCCTGCCCGTACAACGGCGCCAGGAGCACCATCCAGATGGGCAGGGTGGAGGAGAGCAGCGCGGCGAGGCCGGAATCGATGCGCATCTCGGCCCAGGCCAGCAGGCCGTGGCATCCCAGGAAGCAGCACGCGCCGGCGAAGAAAGCGGGACGCCATAAGCCCGGCTCCGGGCGGACGTGTCCCCGCAGGCGAAGCCAGACAAACAACAGGCTGCCCGCCAGCAGGTGCCGCGTGCCCATGGTGAGGAGGGGAGGCAGGGTGCGGACGGCGAAGCGGATGGCGAGGAAGGTGGAGCCCCAGACGAAATAGATCGCCCCGAACGCCAACAACAGTTTCACGCGGCGGTGTTCCGGCCCCATCTATGTAGTGTAGTGGTGAGGCGGCAGTTTCCGGACGGACCTTTCGGCGCGGACCCCTTGTGTAAACTGTAAAAGAATGAGTGGACTTCTGAAATCGTCGATCAAGCATCTGTGTGGCGCGATGCGAGCGAACGAAATACTGGTGCGCCTGCAACGATCCGATATTCTGGTGCTCAACTATCATGGCGTGCTGGCTCAGGCACGGACGGACCGGTGGAGTTATGGAAATTGCGACAGCGCGGATTTGTTTCGCGCGCAACTGCGATGGTTGAAGCGTCACTTCTCGGTGCAGGGTCTGGAAGGGCTACGACGCTGGTACGACGGGAAGCGGCCGGCAGAGCCGAAACCAGCGGTCCTGTTGACTTTCGACGACGGCTATCGCAATAACCTGACCGTGGCGGCACCGATTCTCAAGGAAGAAGGCGTGCCGGCACTCTTCTTCCTGACCACTGGCCTTATTGGAACCACCAATGTGCTTTGGAACGACGAAGTGCGGGTGAGGGTGCTTCACTGGCCCGAGGCTGAGATCGCCATGCCTTCCGGGGGGAACAGCGTGGCGCCAGTGGAGACGGCCGCGCGCCGCGCGCTCTCCGACAAGATCAACCAGGCCTGCAAGCAACTGACGGAGCAACGTCTGGGCGAGTACCTTGAGTATCTGCGCGAGAAGACGCCATCGGTGGGAGTGATGGACGATCCGGAGGCGCGCGCATTTCTGACGTGGGACGAGGCTCGGGATTTGGCCCGATCGGGCTTTGAGATCGGCTCCCATACGGTGTCACACCCGATTCTGTCGCGGATTGACCAGGGCAGAGTGCGAGCCGAGCTTCGCGAGAGCAAGGCGGCTCTGGAACGGGAGTTGGGACAGCCGTGTCGTGCCCTGGCCTATCCGAACGGCACGGTACACGATGTGAATGCAACAGTACTCGAAGAGGTAAGGGCTGCAGGCTACGACTGGGCTTTCATGACGACACCGGTCTGGCAAAAGCCCGGTGGAGACCCACACCGGATCGCGCGGATCGGATTTCCAGGGCACACCGATTTGAGCACGTTCAAGTTTTATGTGAGCAGCCTGCACACTCGTCTGTCGAGCGTCGCATGAACGACACTCTTAAAGACCAGGTTGTTTCGACGCGGGAAATCATCGAGCAGTTTCTTGGCGGGCCCGATGTCCTGGCAGTGGCTGGCCAGGCTGCGCAGAGCGGGCTGAACGCGGACGAGGCGCCGGCATTAGTGGAGAGCATCGTGGAAGCGCGAGCCTTACCTGCGCGCTGGGCGCCCGTATGGGAAGGGTTCGGCGACTCCCAGGCGTTGCTGGGGCGCTGGCTCCTGGCTTTGGCGGCACACCGGTCGCTCGAACGGATTCCCGAGGCACCGGTGGCGGCCGAGGTCCGCGAACTGATTTTGCGCAGCTACCAGAGGATTGTGGAATCCAGCAGGAAGGACGACGGGTTTTTCCTGCCGGGCAGCCGGGAGTTCCGCGAGACTGCCGAGATCGCGCTGCTCAGGCGCTTCGTTGCCGGACAACTGCACTGGACAATCTCGGGGGTCCCGAGGTCCTGGCCCCTGCGGATGAACTGGCGTGACGCTTTGCGGACGGTGGGTACGGTGTGGCGCATGGGCGGTTGGCGGCCGTGTTTTGAGGCACATCTCCCGAAGCGTAACGCGACGTTCGTGATCGAAAGCCACTTCAAACGCTCCCATCTGTTGATGGCGCAATCGATGGAGCTGCAGCCGGGGATCAGAGGGCTTATCGGTTCGTCATGGTTCTACTCGGACGAGACGGTCGAGATTACGCCTCATCTGGCATGGCTCAGGAATTTCTACCTGGCCAATGGGGCCATCCTGGTGCATTTGGGACTCGCCGCGCGGGATGCGGGATTCCTGGACGGGAGCGCCAAGCGGCGCGAACTTTATGAAAACGGCACGTACAGGCCGAGAAATGCCATGATCGTGTGGCCTCGCGGCGCGATGCTGTCGTGGGCGCGTTCCTGCGGCTGATGAGGCTTTGCTATTGACGGAGGAGGAGCAAGATGGGCGCGGGCTGATTCTATGGATACGAAACCGACACGAGCCGCGGACACGCACAACCCTACCGTTGTATACGACCGGGTGACTGAAGCCTGGAGACTGTTGCTCGGCGAGGACCTGCATTACGGGTATTTCGAGGACCCAAGCGAACCCCTTGGCGAAGCGACTCTGAAGCTGACGTGCCGGATGGCGGACTGGGCAGAGGTGGACGCGGGGGTGAGAATCCTGGACGTGGGGTGCGGCATCGGCAATCCCGCGAGGTTCCTGGCTCAGAAGTACGGTTGCCGCGTGACCGGCATCTCCACGAGCGCGGTGGGCCTGGAGCTTGCGACTGCGCTGACGAAGGCCGCCGGCCTGGACCAGCGCGTGGATTTCCGGCTGGCGGATGGCATGGCGAACGGGCTTCCGGATTCGTCGTTCGATTGCGCCTGGATCATGGAGTCCTCACACTTGATGCCGCGTAAAGGCGACCTGCTGTCGGAATCGGCCCGAGTGCTACGGCCGGGCGGGCGGTTGGTTTTGTGTGACATCATCCGGCGCAATCCCATCCCGCTACAGGAACTGATGCGGAATCTGGCCCGATTCCAATGTCTCGATTCGGTTTTCGGCAAGGCCAAAATGGAGCCACTTGAACTGTACGCAACGTTGGCCGAATCGAGTGGGCTCGCGGTGGTTCGCGTGGAGGATATCAGCGCTGAAACGCTGCTAACGTTTGAACGCTGGAAGACAAATGCACTGGCGAATCGCGATCGGGTGATCGAACTGGCCGGAGAGGCCTACTGGGACCGGTTCATGGACGCGTGCGGCTACCTCGACGAGCTTTGGCGGTCGAACAAACTGGGATACGGAATGGTCCTGGCGCGAAAAAAGGCTTGAGCGAGTAACTGCGCTGACATTCGCGTAACTCCATTTTGGCTGAGATGCCCTCTGATGGGCCTGGGCGCTCGCTGACGCGCGCGGCTCCGATCCGAGCCACGAGCGTCAGCGGCTAGCAACTGATCCCGCCATCGACCAGAATCACCTGGCCGGTGATAAACGCCGCGGCATCGGACAACAGGAAGCGGAGCAAGCCGGTCATATCGGACGGCTCACCGAGACGGCCGAGGGGGGTGCGTCTGACGATCTGATCCATCTGCCCTTCGGAGAGGGCGGCGGACATATCCGTCCGCACATAGCCGGGTGCGATCGAGTTCACGGTTACGCGAAGGCGGCCGAGTTCGCGGGCCAAGGAGCGTGTGAGCCCGTCAAGGCCGGCCTTCGACGAGGAATAGGCCGACAAACCGTTGTATCCGCGAGTACCGATGATGGAACTGATGTTGACGATGCGCCCCCCGCCGCGGCTCCGCAGGAAGTGGCGGCTGGCGGCGCGCGACATCACGATGGGTCCGAGCAGGTTCACGCGCAGAATGCGCTCGCTATCGATATTCGGGAAGGTGGCGAGGACACCTGACATGGCGATGCCGGCGTTGTTGACCAGGGCGAACAGCGGACCGCCGCGCTCCACGCACTCGTTCAGGAAGGGCTCGTATGTGTCGATTTGCTCGAGATCGAGCGGCCGGTAGTAGAAGCGGCCACTCCGGCCGGGGTCTCTTTCAAGATCGGCGATGAACTCACTTTTCACGCGGCTGCAGGTGGAAACGAAATAGCCTTCGTCGATCAGGGAACGGACAGCGTCGGCGCCGAGTCCGCGACTTCCGCCAGTGACAATGATGTGTCTCATAGAGCATAAGCCTTCTTACCGGAAGTGGAGACGGAAATCGCGTCGACCAAATCGAAGCGGCGCGGCACCTTGTGACGGGGCAGACCGCGCGCACACGCGGCGCGCAAATCCTCAAGCGCGATTCGGGGATCGAGACCGGGGCGCAGCACCACCCGGGCAGCAAGGAGTGCGCCCGTCAACGGACTGGGCACCGCGTAGACCTGCGCCTCGGCGACCTCCGGATGGCCGATCAGGAAGGCTTCCACCTCTTCGGGCGAAACCTTCAAACCAGCGACATTGACAATGTGATCCTGACGTCCACAGAACATCACGCGGCCTGCCTCGGCGCGGACCAGGTCGCCGGTCACCAACCAACCATCCGCGGTAAGCGGCACGCGCTCGCCGGAGGCGTAGGCCAACATGCAGCGGGGACTGCGAACCTCGAGCACGCCGTCGCGCATCCGGAGCATCACGCCGCCCGGCAACTCCACGTCCAGCCAGGCGCTGGGGAAACCGGCACGACCATCGTGTACCGCGAACAGCGAGCCGGCCTCGGTGGACGCATAGATGTGAGAGATACGGGCGCCGGGGAAAGCACGTGACAACCGGTCGAGCGTGGCTTGATCGACGGCCTCTCCGCCGATCGTGATCTGGCGCAGCGCGGGCAGTCCCTCGTTCCCGGCCACCATGAGCAGTGCCCGCCAGAAGGTCGGTGTGCCGCTGATGTGGGTAACGTTGCCGGCGCGCGCGGCGGCGGCAAGTGCCGTTGGATTCCTGGCCTCGGGAGCTACCAGCAGCCCTTCGGAGAGCGCCGCCGAGAGCACCACCTGAAGGCCGGCGAACGAATGGGTCTCATACGTGAGAAGCCAACACGCGCCGCGATTCTTGTCGAGCGACCTGGTCTGCACCCGGCCGAGAAGGGCGGCCAGGGTCTGGTGGACCACTTTGGGCGGCCCGGTGGTGCCAGAGGTCAGCAGGAACACCCCGGAAACGGCATCGCGCCTGGCAGGTCCGACGGCTTCGCTCTTTTCGATGTGTTCGGTGCTATGCACGATCACATCGGGCCGCAACATGCCGCCGAGAGCGGAGATGTTCATCGAAGGACGGCCCAGGATCAGTTGGCAGGGATGCCTTTCGGCAATGACCAGGAGCGCGAGCAGCGTAGCAGGGGACGGATCCAACGAAAGAATGAGACAGCCTTCCGGCGGTTCCATCGCCCCATAAAGTTTCGCGGCGCGTTCCAGGACGGCGGCCGACGGTATCCGTTGCGGGCCGGACGAAATGAACCCCGTCTCACTACGGGCTGCCAGTGAAATTGCGAGAGCGCTCATACCGAGAAGAGGGATGCCAATTCTCCGACCGTGCGGAACTCGATGAAACCGGCTTCAAAAGGATCGCGCCCGGTCCGCGACTGGAGTTCGAGAACGATCTGCGCCAGGTCGAGCGAGTCGATGGGATTGGCGCCGTCGAGCAGTATAGTGTCTTCCGTCAAGCCGGCAGGCTGGGCTCCCTTGTCGTCCAGAATCTGATTGTATGTGACTTCAATCATTGACAGGATCTCTGATTTGCTCACGCACCCAGTGTAACGGATTCCTGTGACATTTCCCGCAAAGAAACAGAGCGGCACAAGTGGTTCGGCGGTCCGCCAGCAGGCCGATTTGTAACGCTACATGCAAGGGTCTTGGGACGAAAAGGTGCGTCGGGAGATTGCGGTGCGCTTACACGCCGCTGTATAATCGTCACAACTGTTGCTGCGAGCACTCTGGAGAGTTCATGCGACGCTGGGCCCCGATAACCGCGTTTGTAATTTCCGTGATTCCAGCGGCGTATGCCGCCGCCCCCAATCTCGATCAGCAGTTCACGCAGACCATCCGCCCGACCATCACAAAGTACTGTATCGGGTGCCATAGCGGCTCGAGTCCCGCGGCGCAGCTCGACCTGAAGAGCTACACCACGGTGGACGCGGTGACACGCGATTTTGGCCGGTGGGGCCAGGTGATGGACAAGCTCACGGCGAAGCAGATGCCGCCTTCGGTGGCGCCGCAGCCGCCCGATGCGACGCGCGAGGAAGTGATCGACTGGATCAAGGCCATGCGCGCGTACGAGGCGCGGAAGAACGCGGGCGACCCCGGGGTGGTGCTGGCGCGGCGCTTGAGCAACGCGGAGTACAACTACACGATACGCGACCTGACCGGCGTGGACATCCAGCCGACGCGCCAATTTCCAGTGGATCCGGACAATCCGGCGGGGTTCGACAATTCCGGGGAATCGCTGACCATGTCCCCCGCGCTGCTGAAAAAGTATCTGCAGGCCGCGCGCGATGTGAGCGATCACATGGTGCTGACGCCGGACGGATTCAGCTTCGCGGCCTATCCGATGCTGGTGGAGACCGATCGCGACAAATACGCCATTCAGCGGATCGTGAATTTCTATAAGAGCCAGCCCACGAATTTTGCGGATTACTTCGAGGCGGCCTGGCGCTACAAATACCGCGTGGCGCTCGGCAAGCCTCATGCCACGCTGTTGAGCACGGCGCTGGATATGAAAGTGAGCCCCAAGTATCTGGCGATGGTGTGGCCGATGCTGGAAGAATCGCGGGAAGCGGAGAAGGCGGAAGTGGGTCCCATCGCGACGCTGCAGACGATGTGGCATTACCTGCCGGCACCCGGCGCGGACACGCTGGATGTGCTGCGGGCGCAGTGCGACGAGATGGGGGCTTTCGTAGTCCGCATCCGGAAAGATACGGGAATGCAGTTTGCGGCGCCCAAGGTGCGCGGATTGCCGGCCGGGTCGCAGGCGCTGCTGGACTGGAAGAATCTGCAATACAGTTTGCACCGGCGGGATTTCGACCCCGCTTCGCTGCGCAACGATACCGATCCGCCGCCGGTTTTGCCGGTGATTCCGCGATATCCCGGGCTGCACCAGGAGGCCGCGCCGCATTGGGCCGCGCTAGTCGCCAGGAGCCGCGCCGCCGATCCCAACCTGGTGGTTCCCGCCGCCGAGCGCAGCCGTTATGAGGCCGCCTTCGCGCGTTTCGCTCACGTATTCCCCGACGGCTTCTACGTGCAGGAGCGCGGCCGCTACTTCCCGGACGACTCGCAGGACAGGGGCCGTCTGCTGAGCGCGGGCTACCACAACGTGATGGGCTACACGCGCGACGACGAGGCGCTCCAGGAACTGATCCTGGATGAGAAAGGCGTGGAGCAACTGAACCGCCTGTGGGATGAGTTCGATTTCATCGCCAGCCACACGGCTCGCACGTGGGACCAATACTACTTCAACCAGAGCGGCGAGGTGGACGGTAAGGGCGCGGAAGCCGGCCGTCTGCGCCCGGCGGACAAAGCGGTGAGCGACAGTTCGGTGATTTTCGGCCTGCGCGACGACTACCTGGCCAAGGCCGCAGCCGACCCGGCCAACGATCCGCTTGCGCCGGAGGCCATCCGCTGGCACTTCCAGCGCGATCAACGACATTCTGCGCCGCATGGAGAAGATGCACGCCGGACGCCGAGCCGATGCAACTGAAGGCGCTGCTTGCATTCGCCGCGCGCGCCTACCGCCGTCCGCTCAGCAAGGCGGAGCGTGACGACCTGTTGGCCTACTACCACTCGCTCCGCGAGAAGGAAGGGCTATCGCACGAGGATGCCATTCGCGACTGCATTGTGAGCGTGCTGATGTCGCCCGACTTCCTGTTACCGCATCGATCTGCTGGACGGCGCACGCGCCGCAAGGCTCGATCATCAAGACCGCCGGGAGCATGGCGGTTCGTCCGCTTTCCGACTACGCCCTGGCCAGCCGGCTCAGCTATTTCCTATGGTCGAGCATGCCGGACGAGGAACTGCTGGGGCACGCGGCGGCGGGCGACCTGCAAAAGGCCGAACGTGCTGCTGGCGGAAGTCCACCGCATGCTGAAGGACCCGAGGGCCGCGGGGCTGGCCACCGAATTCGGCGGCAACTGGCTGGACTTCCGCCACTTCGAACAGATCAACACGGTGGATCGCGAGCGCTTCCCGAACTTCACTCCGGATCTGCGCGAGGCGATGTTCCAGGAACCGATCCGCCTGATCGAAGACGTGATGCACAACAATCGCTCGGTGCTGGACATGCTGTACGGCAATTATACGTTTGTGAATCCGGTGCTGGCGAAGCATTACGGCATGCCGCCGGTGCAGGGTGACAACGACACCTGGGTGCGCGTGGACGATGCCGGCACAGTACCGGCGCGGCGGGCTGCTGCCGATGGCGGTGTTCCTGACGGAGAACTCGCCCGGGCTGCGCACCAGTCCGGTGAAGCGCGGCCACTGGGTGGTGAAGGATGTGCTGGGCGAAGTGATTCCGCCGCCGCCGCCGGTGGTGCCGGAATTGCCGCAGGACGAATCGAAGACCGATCTCTCCGTGCGGGACATGCTGGCGCAGCATCGCGGCCAATCCGGTGTGCGCCTCGTGCCACGCGCGCTTCGACGTATTCGGACTGGCGTTTGAGAATTACGGTCCGGTGGGCGATGCGCGCCCCAAGGACCTGGCCGGGCGCACCGGTGGACACCAAGGTGTCTTTTCCCGGCGGATTCACGGGCGACGGATTCGAGGCCATTCTGGACTACGTCCGCGAACACCGGCAGAACGAGTATCGTGGATAACCTCAGCCGCAAACTGCTGGCGTATGCGCTGAACCGCTCGCTGCAACTCTCCGACGAGCTGACTCGTCGAGCGCATGGAAGCGCGCCTGGCCGGCGAACGGCTACAAATTGTTCCGAACTGGTGGAGACGATCGTCACCAGCCCGCAGTTCCTGAACCAACGAAGTCCGGACGCCCAACGATCCACTAGACAAGGAAAGGTGAATGAACATGACCTCGCGCAAAATTTCCCGCCGCGCCGTACTTCGCGGCGCCGGCGTCACCATGGCTCTGCCCTGGCTGCAATCGCTGCCGGCTTTTGCCGATACCACGACGGCGACCCCGCCTTCCCCAAGCGCTTCGGCGGTCGTGTTCCTGGGCAACGGCATCAACGAGGAGCATTGGAGCGCCGAAGGCTCGGGCGCGATCATGAAGCTCAGCAGGACGCTGGAGCTGCTGGAGCCGCTGAAGCAGAAGATCAACGTGATCGACGGCCTGTTCGTGAAGGCGCTGACCGGCCAGGGCATCCACCCGGCGCAGACCGGCAGCCTGCTTTCGGGCGCGCACATCTCGAAAGGCGCCATCATCCACTCCGGGATCAGCGTGGATCAGATGATCGCCAACACGCGTGGGACAGGACACGCCGCAATCCAGCATCGTGCTGGCGTGCGAGCAGCCGATGACCGGGTATCACGAGACCAACTTCTCGCTGGCGTACAGTTCGCACATTTCGTGGCAGACGCCGGATTCGCCGGTGCCGGTGGAGGTGTATCCGTCGCTCGCGTTCGACAACCTGTTCGACAATCGCGGCAGCCTGCGCAACATCAGCATTCTGGACCGGGTGAAGGACCGCGCGCAGGCGCTGACCACGAAGATCAGCTCGACGACAAGACCAAGCTCGACGAATACCTGACCAGCGTGCGCGAAGTGGAGAAGCGCGTGGACGGCATGCGCAAGACCAAGGACCAGGCGGACGATCAGGCGAAGGCGACGCAATCGCCCGGCGTTCACCATGGAGCGGCCGGCCAATGGCCTGCCGGAGGATCTGCGCGAACACGCGCGGCTGATGTGCGACATCATCGCGATCGCGTTTCAGACCGACAAGACGCGGGTCGCGTCGCTGATGATCTCGCGCGATCTTTCGGCGATGTACTATCCGTTCCTGGACGTGAAGGAAGGGCACCACGCCGCGTCGCACAACAACAATTCGGACGGGATACGAGCGCATCGCGCGTTTCCACCTGAGCCAGTTCGCGTACCTGCGCGCCGAAGCTGGACAGCATGCCGGAAGGCGACGGCACGGTGCTGGATCAATTCCTGCCTGATGTTCCTCTCCAACATGTGGATCGGGCGCAAGCACGACAACTCGCGGCTGCCGCTGGTGCTGGCCGGCGGGCTGGGCGGCACGCTCGAAACCGGGCGCGCGCTGAACTACCTGGCCGATGCGGCGAAGACAAGCGCAAGATGTGCAGCCTGTACCTGTCGCTGATGGATCGCATGGGCGTGAAGCTGGAACAGTTCGGCGACGCGCAGACGCGGCTGGAACGGCTGTAAGCGGCTCTAACGCTCCCTCACGGTCGCGGCTCTGAACGCGCATCGGAGCGATTGGCACGGTTATTACTCGATGGTTTTCTGCTTGCGGAACCAGTCCACCAGGATGTCGCGCATCAGGCCCACGTCATGCGGGAATTTGAGGCCGGTGGTGCCGAGATTCTCCGGAGTGCCCTGGTTCGCCGCGGTGAAATCGCTGACCGCCAGGGTGTAGTCTTGATCGGGATCGATGGTGCGGCCGGCGGTTACCTTGGCCGGCAGGTCGCGACCCTTGAAGGTGCCCACCACCACGCGGTTATCGAACGGCATGATGTCCCAGATGTGGCGCACCAGCAACTGACCCTTCGGCAGGGTATCGCGGACGCCGCCCTGGTTCATCCAGGCAAAAGTCCGCGCCGGTTTCGTCGCGCAGGGCGCGCTCGATCAGTTTCTTGACTTCCGCCTTGGTAAACGGCTTTGACGCGATGGCCAGGGGCTGATCCACGCGGGCGGAGACTTCGTCTTCCCAGTGCTTCACCAGGGCGGCGACATCGGCGGCGGGCTGAATTTTGGTGGAATCGATGGGAAGGCGCCTGCCATTTCCACGAAGCCACGCTTTCTTTTCGGTATCCACCTGGAGGTCCAGGCGGCCCAACTCCTCGCCGTACCCTTTCACGCGCACCACCATGCGATTCTCCTGCGCCAATGCCTGGGCCATTCCGCTGTGTGCGTGGCCGCGTCACGATGACGCTGAATTCCGGCGCTTCTCTGAGAAATCGCATTCTCTTCCACCGGCGGCGATGTGGGCCAGCAGGACGATGAGGTCCGACTGGTCTTTCACCTCGGCGGCGTACTTGCGCGCGGTTTCGAGAAAGGGAATGGTGTGCCACTCGCCCAGCAGATTCGGGCGTGGTCAGGCTGCTCAGGGTATCGGTCATGGCGCCGATCACCGCCACGCGCAGGCCATTGACTTTGAGGATGACGTAGGGCTTTTCGGTGAAGAGCCGGCCTGCGCGTCCACCAGGTTGGATGTGACGATGGGGTACTTCGCGGTCTGCATGAACTTGCGGACCTGCGGCCAGCCGTAATCGAATTCGTGATTGCCCAGCGTGGAGACGTCGAAGCCGAACAGATTGGCCACCTCATAGACCGGCAGGCCGTGAAAGATGGTGGAGACCGGCGTGCCCTGTACCAGGTCGCCGGCGTTGAGCAGGATGCACTCGCGGGCACCCGGCGCGCTCCCGCCGGATCGCCGCCGCGAGGTAGGCGAATCCGCCGTGGCCGTTCTCCAGAGGACGAAGGCGGGCGTGCAGATCGTTGGTGTGCAGAATGGTCAGGGCCCGGATTTCCGCCGCCGCAGGAGCGCAGCAGAACAGCAGAACAGCTAACGACCGCCGGATTCGAAACGTCATATTTTCAAATTGTATCCGGGCGCGGCATCTTTCTGGAACCTGGTATGCCGGCGCGGCTCCCGGTCAAACCCCATCCACCTCAACTCCGCCCGTCTTCGAGGTGGCGGATGTCCACCCCAGCGCGTCCACATCAACGCCTTTCATGCGAGGCGGTTCGATGGCCGGCGGGCGCTTCAGGAGCACCCTCTTACCCGTGGTGAGTGCGAATATATCCAGAGGCTTTTCTTCCTTGTGGACCACCAGCTTGAAACGGTCGGCAAGCAGGGCGCGCAACATCGACTGTTGGTCGGCATCGCTCGCACGCGGCGCCGCCTTGGCCAGAATTTCGAAGCGGTCCGAATCCAGCCAACTGGGCCCGCCGAAAACAGCTTCCGCGTCCACGTTGTAAGCGGTATGGATCAGATCCACCATGCTGGCGTCGTGCAGTTCATAAAATGGACCGAGTCGGAGAGCTTCGATATTGTCGCCAAGACGGCGGATTTCAAGATGTCCGCGCCGCCCGACTGGTGGTGAGTAAGCGCGGATTGAAGCTGAAGGAGGCCGACCCGGCCAGCCGGTCCGGGTGCAAGCCATCCATGGGTGAGTCGGGCGCCGGGTCGGGTGCGGTGCCCATGATCAACTACGTCTGCCAGAACACCACCATGGCGCAACTGGTAGAGGGCATCCGCAACGTCGCGGGCGGGTATGTCGACCGTCCCGCGGTGGACATGACCGGGTTGAAAGGCGGCTACGACTTCACGATCAGTTGGACGCCCAAGGGCGTGGTGGCGGGGGCCACGCGGTCTGGAGACCCGGCCTCGATGGAAAACTGACAGCGCTTTTCGCAGTAAGCTGTAAGCTGCTATGAAACCCGTGCTCTTCTTTTGCCTGTCTCTGCTTCCGGCGTTTGGCAAAGACATCGTGATCCACGCCGGCCGCCTGATCGACGGTGTGGGCGGTTCGCCGCGAACCCAGGTTTCCATCCTGATCAAAGACGACCGGATCACCGGAGTGCAGGCCGGATTCGTGACGCCGGCGGGCGCGGAGGTGATCGACCTTTCCAAAGGCACGGTCCTGCCGGGACTGATCGACACGCACAAGCACATGGGCAACGCGGGGCGGCGGCCGGGGCGCGGCGGGGCGATCGAGCGCGGCCCGCGCACCAACCTGGACGCGGTCCTTTCGGCGACCGTGCCCGCCCGCCAGATCCTGGAAGAGGGGTTCACGACGGTGCGCAGCGTGGGCGCCGCCGACGGCATCGATCTGGCCTTGAAACACGCGGTCGATTCCGGCGTGATTGTGGGGCCGCGCATGTGGGTCTCGCTCGAACCGCTGAGTCCCGCCGGCGGCCACGGCGACCCCACCAATACGCTCGACCCCAATCTTCCGTTCGATCCGCTGCGGCTGGCGCGTTCGGTGGTGACCGGCCCTTACGAAGTGATGGCCGCGGTGCGCAACCACCATAAGCGCGGCGCCGACCTGATCAAGATCATGCCCAGCGGGGGCGTGCTCAGCACCGGCGACAATCCACATCTGCAACTCATGACCAATGAGGAAATCAAGGCCGCCATCGATACGGCTCACGCCCTGGGAATGAAAGTCGCGGCTCACGCGCAGGGCAAGCTGGCGATTGACAACAGCCTGCGGCTCGGCGTGGATTCGATCGAACACGGCACTTACGCCGACGAGCAGTCTTTCGCGCTTTTCAAGGAACACGGCGCGTACCTGGTTCCGACGATCGTTGTCGCCATGGCCACGTTCGATCGCGCGAATGCCGGCGAAACGTCCGCTGAAGTGGCTGGCAAGGTGCGGGAAGCGGTGCAGTTCAAGGACAAGATGGTCGCGGCAGCGTACAAAGCCGGCGTCAAGATCGCGTTCGGGACAGACGTGGGTCCGGGCACCGACCTGCGCGAATTCGAGCTGCTGAAGAAGGACGGCATGACCAATATGGATGTGATTCTTTCGGCTACGCGCGCCGCCGCGGACCTGATCGGCGTGCCTGACCAGATCGGCACGGTGCAGGAAGGCCGGTATGCCGACATCGTGGCGGTCGCGGGCGATCCGCTTAGCGATATTACCGAACTGGAGCGGGTGCAATTTGTCATGAAGGGCGGGGTGGTGTACAAACGCTCGCCGCGCTGACGGGCAGATTCGTCTGCGTGAGGTAGAATCGTTCGAGACTCAACCTATGGCTCTAACGCCCGGTGCGCGCATCGGCCCCTTCGAAATCCTTGCTCCACTCGGCGCGGGCGGCATGGGCGAAGTCTATAAGGCCCGCGATACGCGGCTCGACCGCATCGTCGCCATCAAGACCTCCAGGCAGGCATTCAGCGAGCGCTTCGAGCGCGAAGCCCGTGCGATCGCCGCCCTCAACCATCCCAATATCTGCCAACTCTACGATGTCGGCCCGGACTACCTTGTGATGGAGTTCATCGATGGCCAACCGGTTGCGCCTGTCGATTCCCAACGCAAGCTGCTCGACATCGCGGTCCAGATCTCGGACGGCCTGGCGGCCGCCCACGCCGCGGGCATCGTGCATCGCGACCTCAAGCCCGATAACATCCTGATCGCGCGCGACGGGCGCGTTCGCATACTCGATTTCGGCCTCGCGAAGCAGGCTGCCACGGCCGAGTCGCAGAGCCGCCCTGCCGACGCGACCCGCACGGTGGCGCTCACAGAGGCGGGAGCCACCGTCGGCACGATCGCGTATATGAGCCCCGAGCAGGCGCGCGGGGAAGCTGAGCTTACGCCGCAATCGGACCAGTTCTCTTTCGGCCTGGTTCTCTACGAGATGCTAACCGGCAAGCGCGCTTTTCAGCGAGGCAGCACTCCGGAAATCATGACCGCGATCATTCGCGAGGAGTTCGAACCGCTGCCACCCACCACGCCGGCGCCGCTGCGCTGGATCGTGGAACGCCTGCTGGCCAAGAACCCCGCCGAGCGCTACGATTCCACGCGCGATTTATTCCGCGAGCTTCGCCAATTGCGCGACTACCTCTCGCAAGGCTCGTCCTCAATCGCGGTTCCGGCGGCAGAAGCCATTCCGGCGCCGGCTCGCGCGAAGCCGTGGCTTGAGAGGTGGCGGCCGGCAGCGGTCACGGCCGGCGTTGCGCTAATGGCCTTCGCGTAAGCCTGGACTGTGAGGCCGGCGGGCGGATTCGAACAACTCCAATTCACGCCGATGGAAGTCGCATGGGAGAACCCGTCGGGCGCCGTCTGGTCTCCGGACGGAAGGGCATTCGCCTACGTCGCCGGCGCGTCGCCGCATCGCCGGCTCTTCGTTCGTTATCTCGATTCGGCGACCGCGACTCCTCTGACGCCGGAAGCCGGAGACTGGTACGCCTCAGGGTGGTCACCGGACAGTAGACACGTGATCGTTCGTGGAAAGAACCCGAAAGGGCAGACTCCGCGGTACGCTCTCTACTCGGCGTCGGTGGTTGGCGGGGAGCCGGATCTGCTGATGCCCATCGCGTCGGCCTTCCCGCGCATTTCGCCCGACGGCACGGCGCTCGCGGCGGTGACGTTCGAAAGCAAACTTGTAGTTTTGACCGCCTCTCCCGTGGGATCGCCGCTGAAGAAATACGAACCTGCTCCGTTCGCCACCGCCGATTTCGCCAATTCGCCGCTGGCTCAGTTCTCGCCGGATAACCGTTCGATCCTGCTGATGATCGATGTCACGGGCGGCCGTCAGGCGTGGCTGCTTCCTTATCCACCAGGCAAGGGGCAGCCCAAAAGAATTCTCGAAAGTCTACCGAATACGGGCTTCACGCCGCGCTGGTCGTGGTTCCCCGGCGGCGCACACGCCGTCATGTCGCTGGTCACCGAACGCGGATTCAATCTGTGGCTGGTGGGCATGCATACGGGCCTGAAACGTCAGATCACCGCTACCATTACCGCCCAAAATAATACCCAGCCGGCACTGTCTCCCTCCGGCGACAAACTGTTGTTCGTGAATGAGGTTTTCGACAATATGATCCTGTCGGCATCCCTGAGCGATGGCGCGGTGGAACGGGTTATCTCCTCGGAGGTCCAGGCCGGCATGCCCGCCTGGGCTTTGAACAAAGATGAGATGGTCTATGAGAGCAAGCGCGGGGGAACCACCGCGATCTGGATGCGGAGCGAAGGGAAGGACCGGCCGATCGTCACGACGGATCATTTTCCCGCCGGAAGCACAGTGGGATTCGCGACGCCCGCGCTCTCTCCTGCCGGGGACCGGATTGAGTATACGCGGACCGACAAAGACCAGCGCTTCGCGAACTGGATCTCTTCGCTTGGGGGCGGGCCGCCGGTCCGACTGACGAACACGCACGATGTGGTGGAGCGCGGAGGGTCCTGGTCGCCCGACGGAAGCCGGATCGTTTATTGGCAGTACCACGACGGGCGCCCCAGCCTGATGATCGCAAGAACCACTGGGGAGGCCGCGCCCACCCTTCTGCGGGAAACCAACGGCAATACTTTGCCGGAATGGTCGCCCGACGGCGAATGGATCGCGTTTGTGGAGAAGGCGGGGCCGAGTGTCATCTCGCCGGACGGCCAGACGATTCGAAGTTTTGAGGCGCCCGACACGGCTCAGGTGACTTTCTCACGAGACTCGAAGCTGTTGTATGGAATCCGTGAGGGGCCTACTCGCTGCATTCTGTTTTCAATCGATATCGCGAGCAAACAAACGAAAACCATTGGGGAATTCGCGAGGGATTTTGCGCCGAGCAGCTACAGCAATCCCGGCGTTCGCCTGAGTCTCTCGCCTGATGGCAAGAGCATCCTGTTTCCTGCCCAACGGACCGCAACCGGCTTGTGGATGCTCAAAGGTTTCACCCGGCCGGGCTGGTGGGACAAGGCGCGAGAAACCATTGGCTGGTAATCATCCGGCCTATTTCCGGGTGTGGCTGCGCATATCGACCACAACCCCACGAGCGGTACGATCAACAAAGAGGGAACTATGTCCATCGAAGGTGACCTGGCAGGCGCGTTCGAAGAGCACTCGCCTGACCGCATCCGGGAGTTGCTGGATGCGGGGGTTAGCCCAACTGAGCCCATCGATGGCACACGGCCAATCGACTCTCTTATCGGGATGTACCTTCGATCGCCGCGATTCGCCGAATGCTTGCAAATCATGCTGGACGCCGGCGCCAGCATAGGCGACCCGCTGCTCGAGGCGATTCTTCTGGACGACGATGCCGGACTTCGCAGCCTGGTGGCGAGGTCGAGCGGAAGCCTCACGAAAAAACTGAATCCATTGTGCGCTTTCACTTCCTGCCGCGGCGTGGCGGCTCTGCACATCTGCGCCGAGTTCAACTCCGTCCGTTGTGCGCGGGTTCTGCTGGAGAGCGGTGCGGACGCAAACATCCGCGCCGATCAGGATTCAGATGGCCTTGGAGGACAGACTCCGATCTTTCACGCTGTGAATAGCATCTTCAACTACTGCCGGCCGACGATGGAGATCCTTGCTGAGGCGGGGGCGGATTTGAACGTTCGGGTGAAAGCCCTTTTGTGGGGAGAATCGATGACCTGGGAGACGGTGGTGTACGACGTCACGCCAATATCCTACGCTCAGTGCGGCCTCTACCGGCAGTTTCACCGGCGCGAAGAGCACGTCTACAGCAATATCGAATACCTCTATAGCAAGCGGTACGGAACGGCCCCCTCTTTGCGGAACGTCCCCAACAAATACCTCGTGGGAGGCCATTAGCTCCGCCCGAATAACGAGGCGTTACCGGTCGTCTTGCCGCTTTACGCCCGACGAACCCTTTAGCGGGGTCCAGAAACGTGCGTGCCGTTCCGGCGAAACTGGGGCTACGCGGCCATGTGACCGCCGTGCACTGCTCTAACCAGGATGCAGAGTTCTCTCCGAGTGGTGCGTTTATCCGGCCGAGGCAGTCCACCCCGCACTGTGAAATTGGCGAGATGACCACTCTGCCGCCAATTTGACAAAACGCCGGATTATCGGCGACCCGAGCCTTCCAAGCTTTCTCCTTGACCAACTTACCATGCAGTAGTAAGATCAGAAGCGGCATATGAAGAAGCCCAAACTCGCGAAGCTCGAACTTCGGATTCTGGACGCCCTGTGGGCCCAGGGAAGGGCCACCATGCGGGAGATTCAGGAGACGTTTCCAGAACCTCGCCCTGCCTATACCACCATCACCAACACCGTGTACCGGATGGAGGCCAAACGCGCCGTGCGGCGAGTAAGGAAGATCGGAAACGCCGATATTTTCGAGCCGCTGATCGCAAAGGACGCCGCGCGGGATGGCCTGCTCGATGAGATCTTGAGCTTTTTCGGGGGACGGCCGCAACCCATGATGGCGCAACTCATCGAGTCCGGCAAAGCTAACACTTGACGACATACGCGAAATGGAAAAGGCCGCGGCCGAAGCCGACCGCCAACGGAAGGCGGAAAGGATGCGGAAATCGAAATGACTACATCTTTTATCATCAACCATCTGTGGCAGTCATCATGCTTCGCGCTTTTGGCGGGATTGCTAGCGTTCATCCTGCGCAAGAATTCGCCGAAGGTACGCTACTGGGTTTGGCTGAGCGCATCGCTAAAATTTCTCATACCGTTCGCGTTGCTGGTGAGCCTCGGAGGTGTGGTTCCGCGTCCAACCCGGCACCCGGTGTCGGTTGCGGCTCCTGTTTTCCCGAACACTCTGGTTCAAATTGCGCAACCGTTTTCGCCGGCTCTCAAGCCAACTGTTTCAGTGCATACGCCACTCGATTGGGCGCCGGTCGCGATCGGTGTGGTGTGGGTCCTCGGCTTTTTGGCAATCATGCTGGCACGATGCCGCAGTTGGCTAGGATTTCGAGCAGCACTGCGAACCAGCACGCCCGTTGAACTCCCGATCCCCGATACCGGCACTGATCACGCCTGGCGCGGAGGAACCGGGCGTCGTGGGTTTTCTGCGTCCGGTCCTGGTTCTACCGGCCCAGCTCCTGGAACACCTGAATCCTCGACAGCTTGGCGCGATTCTCACGCACGAACTTTGCCACGTGCAACGCCGGGACAATCTCTTCGCCGGCGTGCACATGATGGTGGAGGCGATCTTCTGGTTCCATCCGCTGGTGTGGTGGATCGGATCGCGCATGGTTGAGGAGCGCGAACTGGCGTGTGACGAAGAAGTTCTGCGAATGGGCTGCGAACCATCGGACTACGTGGAAGGCATATTGAAGGTCTGCCGCTTCTACATGGAATCCCCGTTACCCTGCATTTCAGGAGTGACCGGCGCGGATGTGAAGAAGCGTCTCCGCGCAATCCTTGCGGGAAGCATTGCAGACGAGTTAAGCGCCGTGAGAAAGATGACTCTGGCGGCGATCGGTCTGGCAGTTGTCGCGGCGCCCATTCTGATCGGCGTTCTAAACGCGCCTGCGATCCGCGCTCAAAGCGCGCCTGCGGCTACGCCGAAATTCGAAGTAGTTTCGATCAAACCCTGTGAGTTGCCGCATGGCCACATCTCCGATATGGCGCCTGGTGGCAATTCCACGCCCGGAAATCTCAGGACGGAGTGCTTTCCTTTGCTCGATCCGACTGGCCACGGCCTGATTCGGGGCGCATATGCATCGGACCCATTTACTCCGATCACCGGAGGTCCATCCTGGATCCACTCTGTCGCTTATAAGATCAATGCCAGGGCCGAAGGAAGTCCCAGCGTGAGGACGATGAACGGCCCAATGATGCGAGGGCTCCTGGAAGAGTATTTTCACCTGAAGATCCACCAGCAAACCGCCGAGGGCCCTGTTTTTTTCCTAAGGGTCGCGCGTGGAGGGCCGAAGCTGCACTCGTTCGTTGCAGGAAGCTGCACGCCCCCTGACATATCTCGATCGACCCCGCTCCCGCCGGGCGAGAGCTATTGCAAAAACATTATGAGCGGCTCATCGTCGCCCGCCTTCATCGAAGCGCAAGGGACGACGCTCGATGACTTTTCCAGAATGCTGTTCGCAGTCTCAGGCCGCCCGGTATTCAACAAGACCGGAATCGCAGGCCGATTCGATATTCGTATCGAGTTCTCGCGAGAGGGAACGGTGTTTTCCCCTCTTCGGCCGACGGAGCCCGCCGATGGCCTCTCCCCCACAGCCGACCCGACAGATTCGGTATTCACTGCGGTCCAGGCACTCGGACTGAAGCTCGAACCGGCGAAAGGCCCGGTCGAAACGTTCGTGATAGACCACATAGAGAAGCCTGCGGGGAACTGATAGGACCCCCGCGTTTCACCAGCAGCCCAGCTTCGGATCTCTGGAGGGTCCGCCGGAAGCAGCCAGGACTACCAGCGGCCTAAAGCGCCCAAACCTGATCCGGCGCCTACGCATTCAGGCTTCGCGGATCTATGCGTTGGAGCGCGAGGCGGGCCATGCACTCGATTGCCATGTGGTCAGCCAGGAAAGAATGATGCAAGCCAGCATTCTCTGTCGGGCGCGGATAGAGCCATGATGACCCGCACCGCCGGGCGAGAAATCGCGTTCGATCCGGGCGTCCCATTCGCGGCGATCCCGCTCGGCAAGCCAGCGCAAAAGGATCAACTGCTGTTCGGGTGGCAGCGCCTCGCTGGACCGTGACTGGATGGCGTAGGCCCATTTCTCAAAAATTGTAGTCAAACCCGCCAAAACTCGCCGGATAATCCGACCTGCGTGAACACGGCCCGCATCTCATCGGCGGTCATGCGGCGCCAATGCAGCTTGAGACGGTCCGGATACCAGGCGCGCGCAACTTGCCAGCACTGTTCCAGGATCATCGACGCGCCCTTTCATGCACTGATGGCGGAGCGCCGGATTCCCGTTCCTTATGGACTGGTGGAATTCCGGGAGGATCTTCAATGTCTGCGCCTGACGGGACTGAATCTGGCGCGTATCGGACGGGTCGGCCTGCCGGCTCAACTTTACCACCGGGTTTTCATTCCATCGCTGTGTATGAGAAGCTAATTCGCTCCAAGAGCGAACGGTGGCTTTCAGCGACAGAACTACACAAATGGATTTACGACGGCTGGCCCGTTTGTAATCTTGGTTCCCGGCAGATCTTCCGAGTAGAGTGTCTTCACGCCGCAATCCATGCAGGCCGCAAGGATCATTGCATCCCAGAACGAGACTCCTTCTTTTTCATGCAGCGGTTGGGCGTACTCGAAGACCTTAGGCGACGGCACCACGATAGGCAGCACGTCTATGAATTCGCGCAGTCGAGCCCACGCGTCTGTTGAGGTAAAACCCTGTAATGCCAATTTCCGGGACGCTGCCACGAATTCGACTGCAACCTGCCAAAGCAAGACACCGTCTTCGGTAGCTGCGAGTAGTTCGAACGCCCGTCGCTGCCTAAGCGGATCGCTGCGATCGCAACTGTAGATCAGTACATTCGTGTCAAACGCGATCATGCAATTCATCACGGCCGGGAAGCGGTCCGGACAAGTAGAAGTGCATTCCCGAGATACCCGCGCGCAGGCGATCCAATGCGAACTGCCGCGCATTCGGTCCGGCGGCGGTGCGTTCGATAATCAACCGGACCCGCTCGGATTCATGCAGGGAGACTTCACCCAGGGGCTTCAACACTCCTCCGCTGTAGATTGCATCGGTGACTTGGCTGTCCATGCACACTCCGCCTTAAGGTTACACCAACTGGGAGGAAACAGGGGTCCCAAGTCGAACTCCGTCGAGCGGACCCGCGCCAGGCAGCGCATATCCCACCCCGCCGTGGCCGCGATTCCGAGAGCGTCCCAGGCGCAGTTGGCCCGGTATGATATTACTCCGGACCCGACGCGCTACGCCGTGGGGGCGGTGGAGAAGGGATGCGCCATCCGGGTATGATAGCGAAGACATGAAACGCTATGGATTCCTCGCAATCGCATGCGTCATGGCGGCACAGGCACAGCCGCCCGCCGGGCGCGGCAGGGGCGCGCCGCCGCCGCAACTCACCAGTGAGCAAAAGAGCCAATACCAGGGCAAGATCGCGGAACTGGATGCCATGGTCAAGGGCCTGCGCGCCGCGCACGCCAACGAAGACCTGATCGCGGATGTCGATATCTACGCGAAGGCCGGTAAGTGGCTCATGGAATTTCCGCAGGGCTTCGGCAACGCCGCGGCTATCGTAAATTACCTGGCCGTTCTGGATCAGGGCCTGGAGCGCGGCCGCCTGCTGCAGAAAGGCCAGTCGCCGTGGGTGCTGGAGAAGGGCCGCAAGGTGCTGGGCTACTACTCCGCGCTGGATGGCTCGGTGCAGCCCATGGGCGTGACCATTCCTGAATCGTACGACCCGGCCAAGCCAGACCGCCTCTACGTGTGGCTGCACGGCCGCAACAACGGGCTGACCGAAGCCGGCTTCATCAACGGCTTCCACAATGCGCCGCGGTTTCCCAATACGGCCTACACCGCCGATGTGGGGCAGCTCACGCTGGACTGCTACGGGCGCGGGAACAACGCCAATCACCAGGCGGGAGAGGTGGATATCTTCGAAGGCATCGCTGCCATGGAGCGCCGCTTCAAGGTGGATCCCGACCGCGCTGATCCTGCGCGGCTTCTCGCTGGGAGGCGCGGCCGCATGGCACATCGCGCTGCAATATCCCGATCGCTGGGCCGCCGCGGAGGTGGGCGCGGGAACCTACCCCGGCCGCCTGATGTACGCCGCCAACCCCTTTCCGCCTTACCAGGATGGCCCGCTGCACATCTACGAAAACATCATCGATTGGGCGCTGAACGCGTACAATCTTCCGCTGGCCGCTCACGATGGCGACGCCGATAACCAGGTGGCCACGGTGGGCGGCCCGCGCGGCGCGGCGCCCGCGCAGAATCGCGGCCAACTGGAATCTTCGCTGCGCGTGCGCGCGCAACTGGCCAAGGAGGGCTTCCCCTCGGAAGGCACCGAAGGGCGATTGGACCGTCAAGGGCACGCGCGATATTTTCCTCATCTCCGCGGGCACGCAGCACGGCGTGAATCGCGAAGTGAAGACCAGGCTCGACGCCTTCCTGAAACAATACGGCGACCAGGGCCGGCAGGACCCCGACCACATCAAGTTCGTCACCTACACCACGCGCTACAACGAGTGCTTCTGGGTCACGCTGGACGGCCCTGGACCAGTTCTACGAGCGCGCGGAGGTGGATGCGGAGCGCACCGGTGGCGGGAAGCAATACCAGATCACGACGAAAAACCTGACGCGGCTGACGCTGCGCGAGACTTCACAAGCCGCCGGCATCCGGATCGACGGGCAGGAGCTCAAAGTGAAGCCCGCCCGCGAGATCGTTCTCGAAAAATCCGGCGCTTCGTGGCGCGTGGCCCGCTCCGGCCAAATGGGCCGGCCTGCATAAGGTCCACGCGCTGCAGGGTCCTATCGACGATGCGTTTCTGGATCCCTTTTTGCTGGTCCGCCCCACCGGAACGCCCTGGAACGCCGCCGCCAATCAGCAGGCCCTGCGCACGCTGGAGCACTTCGACCACGAATGGGCCATGAACTACCGCGCGCATCCGCGCATCAAAGACGACAGGGACGTCACGCAGGCCGACTTCGCGCAGGTACAACGTGGTTCTGTTTGGCGACCCCGGCAGCAATTCGTGGATCGCGCGCATCGTTGCGAAGCTGCCGCTGCAGTGGACCAGGGAGAGCATCACAGTCGGCGGCAAGAGCTTCCCGGCGGCGGAGCATCTGCCCGTGCTGGCCTATCCCAACCCGCTGAGCCCGGCGCATTACGTGGTGCTCAACACCGGCCTCACCATCTCCGACCAGGATTACAACGCCGACTACGCCATGCCGCGTTTCGGCGATATCGCCGTGCTGAAGGTCGGCCGAGCCTGGCGCGCCGCCGGACATCGCATGGGCGGCCCTGTTCGACGAATCCTGGCAATTGCCTAAAATCAAGTAGATGGTTGCCCTTCTCCTGGCGCTTTTCTGCGCTGCCGCGTCCGCCCAGACCGCGATCGATTTCTCCTACGCCGGCTACGGCGGTGGCGGCGTTCCCATTCCGGCGGTCCCGGCGGTGATCTCCGTGCGGCCCACCAGGGGCGACGATACCGCACTGCTGCAAGGCGCGCTGGATCGCGCCAGGAACGGCGCCGTAGTATTGCAGCCCGGCCGCTATCTGGTTTTCGGCACCCTCGCGATGCGCACCAGCGGCGTGGTGCTCCGCGGCAACGGCAATGCGACAATCGTCGCTGCCGGAAACAGCCGCCGCACGCTGCTCACCATCGGCGCCGCGCAGGACGCGGCTACCGATGCGCCCGTTCCGATCACCGATGACACGGTTCCTGCGGGCGGCCGCGTTCTCAGCCTCGCGAGTGTCGCGGCGTTTCACGCAGGCGACCGCGTGGTGGTGACGCGCCCCAGCGACCGCGCCTGGATCGCCGCTCTGAAAATGACCGGCCTGCGCGGCACCTATGCCAACATGCGCCTGGACTGGGCGCCCGGCTCGCGCAATCTGATCTGGGACCGCACCGTCGCCTCCGTGGATACCGCGCGCCATCAGATCACGCTGGATGCGCCGGTCACCACGGCGCTCGAACGGCGCTACGGCGGCGCTACGGTGGCGCGCGTCACCAGTCGCACCCGATCGCCCGCATCGGAATCGAAAACGTGACACTCGACAGCGAGTTCGACCGCGCGAACCCGCGTGACGAAGATCACTCGTGGATCGCCATTGCCATGGATCGCGTGGAAGACGCATGGGTGCGCAGCGTGGACGTCCGCCATTTCGCCGCGTCCGCCGTGCGCGTGGGACAGCGCGCCCGCCGCATCACGATTGAAGATTGCCGCAGCGAGCAGCCCATCAGCGAGCCCGCCGGATACCGCCGGCAGAGCTTCCTGGTGGAAGGCCAGCAGGTGCTGGTGTACCGCTGCACCAGCGAGCAGGGCATGAACGATTTCGCCGCCGGAATGCTTGCCGGCGGCCCCAACGTATTCCTGGATTGCACCGCCACGAGCGCGCTGGGCGATAGCGGATCGTTCGAAAGCTGGGCCTCCGGCGTGCTCTACGAGCGGGTCCGCATCGAAGGCGCGGGCATCCGCCTCACGGAAGATTCCACGCGCTCGCAGGGCGCGGGATGGACCGCTGCGAATTCGGTCGATCTGGAACAGCCAGGGTAAAGAGCTGCAGGCGCAGGGGCCCGAGGGCGCGGAGAACCTCGTGAGCCAGCTCGACCGATCCGCTGTACGAACCGCAGCTCGCCAAGCGCACGGGTGCGACACTGCCGCCACCGGGCGAACGCACGTTCGCCGACAGGCGGATCACCACGTCCCGAGTTCCACGCGAAGCCCGTCGCGCCCGCGCCGCCTGCTGCCGTGCATGCCGTACAGATTGTGAACGGCCGGTTCGTGGTGGACGGCAAGGTGCTCTGGGGCGGTATTGTGAACGATGGCTGGTGGCGCGGACAGGCCGTGCCCGCGGAAGCGGTGGACGTGGGCGGCGTGGCCCTCACGCGATTCGTCCCCGGCCGCACAGGACCCGGACTCACCGAAGACCTGCCGGCCCTGGCCGCCCGCATGGTCCAACAGGGCACGCCCTTCTACCAGATGATCCCGGGCCTGTGGTACGACCGCCGGCGCGACGAGCACTCCATCATTTCCCGTCCGGACGCCAACGTGTGGGCTCCGTTCTACGAAATGCCGTGGGCGCGCAGCGGCAGGGGGACGGCTTCCGACGGTCTTTCGAAGTTCGATCTTACGAAGTTCAACGCCTGGTATTTCGCGCGGCTGCGGGAGTTCGGCCGGCTTTCCGACGAGCACGGCCTGGTGCTGTACCACAACATTTACAACACTCACAACGTGCTCGAAATTCCTCCGCACTGGGTGGATTACCCGTGGCGGCCGGCCAACAACATCAACGATACCGGCCTTCCCGAGCCGCCGCCCATCGAGCCGGGCAATCACATTCACGTCGCCAACCAGGTCTACGACGTCACCAACCCCGTCCGCCGCGCGCTGCACCGCGCGCTGTTTCTGCACGAACTGGATGAACTCTCCGGCGTGCACAATCTGTTCTTCTGTTTGGGCGCGCAATTCTCCGGACCGCTGGCTTTCCAGGAATTCTTTCAGGACACGGTGGCCGAGTGGGAGAAGAAGACCGGCCGCACGGTGCGGCTGGAACTGGCCACCAGCAAGGACATCACCGACGCCATTCTGGCGAATCCGGCGCGCGCCAGACAGGTGGCCGTGATCGATATGCACTACTGGCAGTACAAGCCGGACGGCACCTTGTGGGCGGCGGAAGGCGGAGCGAATCTCGCGTTTCGTGAGATGATCGGCCGCGATTTCGGACGCGCCGGCGACACCCCGCCCAACACTACGCCGCAACAGGTGTACCGCCAGGTGCGCGAGTATCACGACCGGTACCCCGATAAAGCCATCGTCGCGTGGAATGGCGGCGCGGGACCCGTGCCCGTCCTTATGGCGGGCGGCGCGGAAGCCCTCATGCTGAACCCCTCCGGCGGGCACGGGCAGGGCAAGACGATCGATCGCACGCCGTTGGACACGTTCGTCACCGAACAGCTTGCCACCACGCTGATGAAGATGCAGCCAAGAGACGGGCTTACCGGCGACCCGCAACAGACCTGGTGCCTCGCCGACTCCGGCCTGCACACCGTGCTGCTCTATTCGCTGGGCGGCCCCACGGTCCAACTCCAGTCCGGCCTTCTGAAGACGGCTCACTCCGGCTTGTGGTTCGACCCGCGCAGCGGCCAGACCCACGCACTGGACGGCAATGCCACGGCTGCGATCCAGAAGCCTACCGCGGAACCCTGGCTTTTATTGCTGCGCGCCCGGTAGCGGCACGCCCAGCATCTGGCGGATGGCCACGACCTCGCCCACGGGGCTCAGGCCGAAGAGCCTTTTGAACTCGCGGCTGAATTGGGAAGGGCTTTGATAGCCCACCCTTTCGGCCGCGATGCCCGCGCGCAGACCTTCGTGCACCATCAGCATCCGCGCCTTATGCAGCCGGATGGTCTTCAGGTATTGCACCGGCGAGGTGGACGTGACGGCTTTGAAATTCTGATGGAACGCCGAAGCGCTCATGCCGGCCGCATCCGCCAATTCCTGCACGCTCAGCTCTCGCGCGTACTCGGCGTGCATGCGCTGCAAGGCGCGGTTCACCTGTCCGAAGCGGCTGTGCAGCGCCGCGGCCGCGCGCAAGGCCACGCCCTGCTGGCCGCAGAGCACCCGGTAAGTGATCTCGCGGACTACCTGCGGACCGAGGATGCGCGCCTCCGCCGCATCGCGGAGCAACTCCAGCAGGCGCACGGCGGCTTCACAGAGCCTGGCGTCCAGCGGGGTCGAGTAGATGCCCTGCGGCATGGCCGGCATTTCCGAATGGCGGCCGTCGTCCATTTTCATGAGCAATTCGGCCAGCGTGCCCAAGTCCACGCTGATCGCGACGGCCAGCATGGGCTTTTCCGGGCTCGCCTCGGTCTCGCATTCGAAGGGCAGCGGCACGGACAGCACCAGGTAGTTGTGCGCGTCATATGTGAAAACCTGGTCGCCCAGGTAGCCCCGTTTGCGGCCCTGTCCCACGATGACGATCCCTGGTTCGTAGAGCACCGGAGTGCGCGGCAGCGGTCTGTTGGCGCGCATGAGCTGCACGCTTTCCAGGACCGTGGGAAGGATCCCTTCCCGGGTCGCCAGCGTCCGCAACAACACAGTCATTTTTTGGCGCAGGTCCAGCATTACAGAAATGTAGCATAAACACCGCTAATTCCTGGTTAAAGAATCGTACAAATTGCAGGTTTAGGCAAAACTCTCGCAGTTTTAGATATTGAGCCAAACAGGCCGCTTGAGCTTTGATAGAAGTATGTCCACAAGTACTGAATCCTTATCGACCTCGACACCGGCGCGGACCGTAAAATCCTGGGCCGCGCAGAGCGCCGCTTCGGCCCTCGCGCCGTTCTCCATCGGACGCCGCGAACCGCTGCCGCAAGATGTGGCGATCGACATCCTCTATTGCGGCGTCTGCCACTCAGACCTGCACCAGGTGCGCAACGAATGGCACAACTCGGTGTATCCGGTGGTGCCGGGCCACGAGATTGTCGGCCGCGTGGTGAAAACCGGCCGGGACGTGACGAAGTTCAAAGCCGGCGACCTGGCCGCGGTCGGCTGCATGGTGGATTCGTGCCGCGTGTGCGCCAGTTGCCGGCGCGGGCTGGAACAGTATTGCGAGAAGTTTCCCGTGCTGACTTACAACGGTGCGGACAAGGTGCTGGGCGGCCCCACCTTCGGCGGATACTCGGAGAGCATCGTGGTGGATGAGGCATTCACTCTCAAAATTTCCGACAAGCTGGACCTCGCCGCCACGGCGCCGCTGCTGTGCGCCGGGATCACCACCTATTCTCCGCTGCGGCACTGGAAGGTGGGACCGGGGCAGAAGGTGGGGATTGTCGGGCTGGGCGGACTGGGCCACATGGGCGTGAAATTCGCGCGGGCCTTCGGGGCTCACGTGGTGCTGTTCACTACTTCACCTTCGAAGACCGCGGACGGGCTGAGGCTGGGCGCCCATGAGGTGGTGGTGTCCAAAGACGCGGACCAGATGAAGAAGCAGGCCGGCACGCTTCGACTTCGTGCTCGACGCGGTCTCGGCCGATCACGACATCAATGCGTATCTGCGGCTGTTGAAACTGGACGGGACGCTGACCCTGGTGGGTGCGCCGGAAGCGCCGCTGCCGGTCAGCGCGTTCGACCTGATTATGCCGCGCCGGAGTTTCGCGGGATCGGGCATCGGCGGCATCGCGGAAACCCAGGAGATGCTGGACTTCTGCGCCGAACACGGAATCGTCAGCGATATCGAAACCATCGCCATCCAGCAGGTCAACGAGGCCTACGAGCGGTTGCTGAAGGGCGATGTGAGATACCGGTTCGTTATCGACATGGCGTCTTTGAAGCAATAGCCATCAGAAGAGCAGCGGCGCGAACTCGTTGAGGTAGCGCCGCCAGACCATCCACGTGTGCGCTCCGTCGCTCTGGCGGAAGGTATGGGCAATGTGGGCGTCGTCCAGCAGTTGGGAGAGATGCTCGCTGGCGCCGAAGAGGGTATCGTCTTTGCCGCAGCCGATCCACAGCAGGCGGAGTTTGCGCTCGCCGCTCAAGCCGGAGAAGGTCTGCTGCAGATACGGCTCCGCCGATGGCCGCGCTGAAGCCGCCCACGTACGCGAAAAGTTCGGGGTGTCCGAGGCCGATCTCGAGAGCCTCGCCGCCGCCCATGGAAAGTCCGGCGATGGCGCGGTGGTCGCGGTCGGCGGCGACACGGTAGTGCGCGTCGATGAACGGGAGCACGTCCTCGATCAGGTCGCGCGCGAAGGCGGCGGTGTTGCCGGAATTCCCGCTGCCCGGGGGCACGCCATAGCCGAAAGGCATGACCACCAGAAACGGCTTCGAGCGGCCGGCTGCCAGCAGATTGTCGAGTATCAGGTTCACGCGGCCAAGTCGGGTCCACGCGGTTTCGTCGGCGTTGGCGCCGTGGAACAGGTACAGCACCGCATAGCGGGCGCGCGCATCGCGATCGTAGTCCGGCGGAGTGTAGACGGTGAGCCGCCGCGTGGCGTGCAGCGCTTTGGATTCGTACCAGTGAGTGCGGATCTCTCCGTGGGGCACGTTCCTTGCGTCGTAAAACGCGGGTTGCCCGCCCGGCACTTCGAGGATGCTGGCGATGGTGCTGGGCGTGGAACCGGTCTTGACGTTGGGATTGTTCGGGTCGATGGTGCGAACGCCGTCAATGGTGAAGTTGTAATTGTAAATCTCCGGCTCCAGCGGACCAATGGTGATGGTCCACAGGCCCTGCTCGTTCTTTTCGAGTGGCTTGCTTCCGTGCTGGAATTCGCCCGTCAGACTCACCTGGTTGGCGTTGGGCGCGAGCACGCGAAAGGTGACGCGCCGGTCCGGCGCAACTTCCGGAGAGTGCACCGGCCCCTGCGCCCACAAGACGGCGGCGAAACAGCCTGCGCAGATTACCTTCATGTCCCAGGTCCTCTTGTCAGGGCAGTATACTCCTTTGGGTGGCCGATGAAGAAATCCGGCGATGCCCGGACCAGGCTGCTCGCGTATCTCGACGGACTCGCCCATGCGCAGCGTCCCATAGTTCAGAGCGCGCGATGATTGCCGTCTGTGCGGTTGCGCCTTGCACGCTATTGCACGCCTGAGGACGCAGGCCGCTACGGGTGTGCAGCCGATGAAGCAGCGGATTCCTGCTCGATCGTATGCCGAATAACTCCTTGGAAATCAGGAAGGGGATTCTTGGAGTATCTGGCGGTCAGCCCTGCGTATAGAGCAGCTTTGTCCGCAGGGTCGGATGACGAGCCTGTTACGGAAGGTGACGCGGCTGCAATCGCCCGGGCCACCGAAGAAGTCCGCGCCGGAAAAGTGATTTCGCATGACGAGATCCTCCGCGAATTCGGCCTACGATGAAGTTCACTTGGCCGGAGTCCGCGCGGGCAGAGTTGCGTGCCATCGACCGAGAAATGGCTATTCGAATCCTCCACGCGCTGAACGAATACGGGGAATCCGGTGCGGGTGATGTCAAAGCGCTCGCGGGCCAATGGCAAGGCTACTTTCGAATTCGAGCCGTCCGGGTACGCCATCGGTCGGACATTTATCGCTGAGTTCCTCCCGCTCTGGGATGTCGCACGCGAAGATCGCATCAGATATCCTGGTGGCCTGAGAATTTCCCTACTCAGGAGAAACCTCACGCCTCGGCACTGTCAAGCCTCGAGATCGATTGCTCAGCAGGAGGCCAGATGGCTGCGGACGCGCTCCGCGCAGTGCCACAGATCCAAAACATTTGCCAGGATTTCTGTAGCGCCGGAATCGTGAGGGAACACAAATGCCCAAGAAGTCCAGTCTGCCCGTGAAGAAGGCCGTTGCGCCTAAGCAGGACGCACGCAAGTACAGAAATTTTCCAAAGCACGCCATCGAATCGACGCTCGGGATACCGCGACGGCGCGCGATCCCAATGAGATTGGCGGCTCGGTTCCGCCACCGCTTCTCGATCCCCCGCGGCCTTGCGGAAACTAATCTGACAAAAACGGCCCGCTACGCGGGGGAGTATCGCCACCCGTTACACCATATGGCCCCCGGTCGAAGTGCCGGCTCGCATGACCGTTTGGAACTCGGAATCTCGATACGTCAAAATCAGGGATCTCGGGTCTGGGTGAATCGTGGAGAGAGGGGGATTCGTTCTTTTAGGGAGTGTGTGGAATGTGCAAGTTGCTGATTCGACATTGCCTGGAATGCAGTAAATGCAAGGCGTGCCAGGAATCATCGCACGATATTGCACAACGGCTACTAAAGTCTTAGGACTTGCGATGCCGCAACGGTAGATCAGGAGGCCGACGGGACCACACGGCCCGGTGACTTCCGCGGCCCGCGCAGCACACCTGCGTCTATAATATCGCTAGGAGGCGCAAGATCGATGGATATGGAGGCAGTCTCGCCAGAGTCGATTCCCATCGTCCTGGGACAAGAAGACGACGGCCGCTGGTGGGCCGACATCGAATCCATGCCAGGAGTGATGGCTTATGGCCCGACTCGCGAAGCGGCAGTTTCGGCCGTCCGAGCGTTGGCTCTGCGCGTTGCGGCCGACTGCATCGATCATGGGGAGGCCGTGCCACCGCAGTTCGAGAAGGTCTTCTCCGTCGCATGAGCCGTTGGCTATCGGTGAAGGCGAAGAGGTTATTGGCGGCATTGGTCCGAATTGGATGGACGGTCGCATGGCAAAACGGGTCTCATCGCCGGCTCCAGCGACTTGGCTGGCCCAAGTATGCATTCGCCTTTCATGACAGCGAGGAAATTGGTCCAGGACTTCTATCACAGATTGCGAAGAAGACTGAGCTACGCCCCGAGGACCTGTAAGCAGCCGGGGTGTTTTCAATCACGTTGCACCACGGGCCAACGTCCGAGACGGCTGGCCGACACCCTTGAACGTTGAAGTCAGCTTGCACAGACGGGCTGCGATCCCACCCAATCGTGGAAGAGCGTCTGGGTCGCGGAGCGCGCGTCGTGACCGAAATCTCGGAACTGCCGAACGATCTGCTCAGTAACATTTCCGCAGGCCGATCCGAGGGATGGGGCGACACACCTCCACGCGGGCGGCGTATTTCCCCTCTAACGACAGTCGGCGCACTCTCTCATCAACCGAGGGAAGGCTGTACCCGCACATTACAACCCGCATGCATTCTCCGAGATGAATCGCCGCGTTTGCCCAGAGCTTGTCCCTAAACTCTTCGCGCGCCCTGCCGAGGCTTGTTTCAACGTAGAACCGCTTGCAGGCGCACGCAGTGCCTACCAGGCGCTTCTATGAGCCATGGGGAATTCTCTGCCTGTACTGGGCGGGCGGATCGTCGCCGAGGTCATACGCCAAGGCGTATACCCAGAAACTGCTCGTCGAACGCGGACCCCGCCCGCTCTGTCCGCCGGCGCGAGCACGGGGCTCGTCGGTTTGAGGTCGAAGACCTCGCTAGGCATTTCCGACCGCGACAACTTGGGCTCCGCCTTCGTTCCGTGCCTCCACACTAGGGAGCCGCCCCGCCCGAGTCGAGGGTTTTACTGTATCTCATTTTCGAGCGTTCGATACCAGCCTCACTCATTTGGGACACCGCCGGCGTAGTTCCAACTCGTCTCTCGTCATAGGATTACGACATCTCAAAGCTGGATACAGTCGAAACCCCACCCGACGTAGGGAATACCCTAGGGTGAAGGCTTCAGAAAGGGTCGTCGTCGTCCGCCCGTCCCCATCGAAAATATCGGGTAAATGCTTATTGCCATCCGAGGCCCGTTGACGCATTCTGGGTAAGGCCACTGAGTCTAGCTTATCGCCGCAGATCGCTTCAGGATCCGGGCAGGCACAGTCGGATGGAAGAGAGAGCTAATTCCCCATGCATGATCAGCATCCCGAGGCACGTGTAGCAATTCCGCAAGGGAATACACTCGAGCATGATCCTTGGTACGCCATTCATGTCCAAGTGAAATTCGCGAAAGTCGCCGCTGCGGTCCTGCGTGAGAAGGGCTTTGAGGAGTTCCTACCTCTCTATCGTGCGAGACATCAATGGTCCGACCGCGTAAAACAAGTAGATCTCCCGCTTTTTCCCGGCTATCTCTTTTGTCGAGTCGATATCGCTGACGGGTTGCTGCCAATTGTAACAACTCCTGGCGTGCTAGGTATCGTAAGCGCTGGCAAGTACCCGGTCGCGATCTCCGATCCAGAGATTGAGACGGTTCGCGCTGTGGTCCGTTCTGGCCTCCCCGTATTGCCATGGCCCTGCTTAGGTGCCGGGTCCCGGGTGTTGATAGAACGCGGTCCTTTAGCCGGCGTGGAAGGTATTGTTCTCAACGTGGACAAGAAATACAGATTGATTGTTTCGGTCCCTCTTCTCCAGCGGGCGGTCGCCGTGGAGATCGAGCGCGAATGGGTTCGACCGCTGGCGGCCTAGGAACGTAGCGGGCGTCGTGCCAATCGGTTACAGATCAGCGCATTCGCCGCAAGTCATTTGGAGCCACGGGTTGGTGCTGCTGGAACTATGATTCGGATTCTGCTGATTGACGAACTTGCGGTAGTCCGCGAAAGCCTGGCCATGGCACTTGCCACCGCCAGCGACATGGAATTGTGGTGCTCATCCACGATTGAAGAGGGTAGCGATCTTCTGAACGGATCGCCAGACCGGTTCGACGTAGTGCTAGTCAAACAGAGCGCCGGGGGCCAGAAGGTCGACGAATTGCTCTCCATCACGAATCAGAATGGGCTTAAGGGCCGGGTCCTGATTATCACACCAGGGCTCAGCGAACTGGAGCAGACGCGGCTGGCCCGCCTTGGGGTGGCAGGCATCTTTGCCAAGCAACGACCTCTGGTTGAACTGATTGATGCCATCCGTGGAGTGGCCCGGGAACAACCTTGGTTTGACCGGCAGGCCCCAAACGAAGACCCTCTCAAGCGGGCACTCAGCCGTCAGGAGCAGACGGCGGCCGAGTTGGTTTTGGAAGGGCTGGCCAACAAGGAGATTGCTGTACGAATGGCAGTCTCGGAAAGTTGCGTTAAGGCACTCCTGCAACGGGCCTTTCTCAAGTTGGGGGTGCGTACCCGCGGTCAACTCGTTCGCGTTCTTATGGAACGATCGCTGGGAGCGCAGATGGAAAAGCTGCCGGGAGCACAGCTCCCTTCCGACCTAATTCGCCTTGCCCTCGACGGAGCGCATGCGACCTTTGAGGTGTCGTGATTGACATCCACAACCATATAGTGTGGGGACTGGATGATGGAGCCACGTCCCTCGCAGACAGCCTAGCTATGCTCCGCACCGCATCGGAGGACGGCATCACCGACATCGTCGCCACTCCCCACTCGAATGCCCGTTACCCGTTTCAGCCCTGCCTGTTGCAGCAACGCACGGAGGAACTTGCCCGTTGCACCGAAGGACGACCCGTCATTCACCGAGGCTGCGAATTCCAGGTCAGCAGCGACAATATCGGCCCCCTGATTAGCCGTCCCTCCACCTATACCATCAATGCGGGCCCCTACCTGCTTCTCGAATTCCCCGACCTCCATATAGGCAGGCACACCGAGTCAATTTTGCGCCAGTTAGTCGATGCGGGCCTCACGCCCATCGTGGCTCATCCGGAGCGAAACGCGCTTCTTCTGCGAGACCTCGACCGGCTGGAATCCTGGGTGGAAATGGGATGCCTCGCGCAGGTCACGGCAGGCTCTATCACCGGTGGATTCGGCGGCCCTTCTCGCTCCGCTGCCCACCGTTTGCTAGACCGCGGCCTGGTCCATGTGGTTGCGACTGACGCCCACAATCCGCAGTACCGGCCTCCGACTCTCTCCGCGGCATACCATACAGTACGCCTGCGCTTTGGCGAAGAAACTGCGGAACTCCTGTTCACGGTTAATCCTCGGAGCATCGTCCGGGGACATCCTCTCCCCGGAGGGAGGCTGATGCCACCCGGCCCGCCGAAAGGACGTTGGTGGCAGTTTGGACTGCGCTCTACGGCCCTTTAGAGTGTGCGGAACGGATTGCTGAACCTGTGATTTGCCCCAAGTGTAAAACCGATCACGCCCACCGGTCTCACCGGGCGGCCTGGAAGGACTATGTTGCCAGCCTCTTCCAGTACTATCCCTACCGCTGTAAGCACTGTGGAATGCGCTTCTTCGGACGTCGGCGTAAACCAACCGCGATCGAGGAGAAGCCGACCTCAACCGAGACGGAAATCCGCGCGACTCGCGCGAGTTATCAACGGAAGGAAAGACGCCGCGAATTCTTGCTCTACGGCTCAGCCCTCGTCGTTTTCGTCGGCATCCTCTACTATCTCACGCGCGACCGCGGCAGTTCTTCCGACGGCGAGTAAGGCAGCTGTCTGCTTCAGTAGAGCTTGCACATCTGGGTCCGGCTGCGTAAGACGCGGCTTCGCCAGCCAGCGGCCGTCCACCGGCGGAATCCAGACCCGACTATCCGGACGGTCACTACCTTTTCCAATAGCGCGGCCGGCAACCAAGTCCAGTGCGTGCCTCATCAGAAGACTCCTCAAGATGCACTTGCAGACTACTTTCTCGCGACCGATTCTCATCGGGACCACAGTGAAATCGCGGAAGCAACGGCTGGCGGCAGAGAGTGGGTTCCTGGAAAGCGCGTGGATTAGACCAGAGTGAGTATACGTACGTACATGGCCAACCGTACAGGGCTAAAAGACTCCAGGAAATAAGACCTTGATATCTTCTAATTCGTACGATCACGTGATACGTTTGTGGTCGGACTGCAGCCCAGAGTTGACGGCTTCATGACTCTGGGCAGAACTCCAAAAAGCTCCTCGAATGTGACTTGAGTGGCGAAGCTACGTGTCTACGGTCCAGGTTGTCGCCTTTTCGCAATTTCCCAATAATTTCCGTGGTGGAGGTTCACCCATGCGCAAGATACGAACGCGTCTGGTCAACTTTCGTGTGACAGAAGAGGAATACGAGCAGCTCGTAACCGCCTCGGACCGGCAAGGCGCACGCTGCCTCTCCGATTTCGCCAGATCGATCATGTTCGGTGGCTCATATGACGACCGGCTACTGTCCTTGGACCAGCGGTTGACCGGCCTCGAGCGCTCCATGGCCCGCCTGGTCGAGGCGGTGTCGGGCTCTCACCTCCAGGAAGCCAACTCGAACGGTTAGCGAATAAGGCTGGAAGGAAACACTATGCGTTTACTAGTCTCTGTCTTGCTCCTCACCGTCTGTGCCTCGGCGCAGCCGCCCAACCCCAACCGCGCGATTTCGGTCCCCGAGGCGGGTGCCAATCTCCCGGCTCAACCCGTCGGCGCTAACGACCTGATCGCGGTCTCGGTCTACGACGCACCCGAACTCAGCCGCACGGTCCGTATCAGCAACGATGGCTTCCTCCGACTCCCCATGCTGCAACAGCGCATCAAAGCGGTAGGCTCATACCCCGCGGAACTCGAGACCGCCATCATCACGGCCCTCCGTGACGAGCAGATCCTGGTCGATCCCTTCGTCACCGTCACCATTGCCGAGTACCATAGCCGCCCCATCAGCGTCGCCGGCGCCGTCAAGATGCCCCTCCTCTTCCAGGCTGAGGGCCCCACCACCTTACTGGAGGCCATCGCCCGCGCCCAGGGTCTCCGCGAAGATGCCGGCCAGGTGATTCTCGTCACTCAGTCGCAGCCCGGGACTGATGGCACGCCCGTTGTGCTCACACGACGCATTAATGTGCGCGGCCTGATCGATGACGCCGACCCGGCCCTCAACGTCAAGCTCACCGGCGGAGAAGAGGTCCGCGTCCCCGAAGTCAGCAAGATCTATATCGTCGGCAACGTGACGAAGCCCGGCGCTTACCCCGTCCAGGATGGCGGGGATACCACTGTTCTGCAAATGTTGGCGTTGGCCGAAGGCCTCACACAATTCGCCGGCAAGCAGGCCTTCATCTATCGCCGCGAAGGCGCCGGCCCGAAAACGGAAATCGCCGTTCCGCTCGGCAAGATCATGAAGCGCCAGGCGCCTGACGTTCCGCTTACCGCCAACGACATCCTCTACATTACCGATCGTTCCGGTAAGCGTGCCGCGGTCGCCACTCTCGAAAAAGTCCTCCTCTTAGGCGGCAGCATGGGTTCTGCCGCCCTCATCGTACACCCATTAACGGTAGGAAGGCATTCTCCCAGCTCAACCATGTCTGAACCAAACAATCCTCACGCTCTCCCCGCTCCCGCAAGCAACGGCAATGGCAGCGGTCATGGCTCAGTCCCGGCCGTCCCCGAGCAAATCACGGTTTATCCGCCCTCCTATTCCTTTGCCGATCCCGAGCCCGAAGAGCCGACCGTCCCCCTCTCCCACTATCTCTGGATTCTCAGGCGCCACAAGTGGCGAATCCTTGCCTTCGTCGTGGTTTGCGTCGCCTCCACCGCGGTGGTCTCCTCGCGTCTCACGCCCATCTACGAATCCACTTCCACCATCGATATCGACCGCCAGGCACCGCCCGCCGTCGTCGGCCAGGATGCGGCCCGGATGGCCCCCAATGACGCCGACCAGTTCCTGGCCACCCAGATCAAGATCATCCAGTCCGATTCCGTCTTACGCCCTGTCGCCCTCAAATTCCGCCTGGCGGCGACTGCCGAAACCGCCTTTACGGGCCGGACCGAGCTCCCTACGGCTCGATCTCTGAACGCCCCCATCGCGCTGAGAACCTGAAAGTGACGCGCCCGCCGAACACCTACCTGCTACTCATCAGCTACCGTTCGCCGAATCCGGAACTGGCCGCCGACGTCGCCAATGGCATCGCTGACAGCTACATCCAGCACACCTACGACGTCCGTTTTCGTGCCACTTCCGGACTGTCCGCCTTCATGGAAAAGCAGATCGAAGAGCTCAGGGCCAAAATGGAGCTTTCCTCCGCCGCGCTGGCGCGGTTTGAAAGGGACCTGAGCGTGATCAACCCGGAGGAGAAGACCAGCATCCTCTCCTCGCGCCTGCTCCAGCTCAATACCGAATTCACCTCCGCCCAAGCCGATCGCGTGCGCAAACAGGCCGCCTACAACTCGGTGAAGAGCGGCTCCCTGGAAGCCGCCCAGGCGTCCACCCAGGGCGAACAGCTCCGCCGGCTGGCCGACCGCGTCGATGAAGCGCGCGAGAAGTTCTCCGTCGTCAAAGCCCAGTACGGCGCCAACCACCCCGAGTACAAGAAGGCCGGCACCCAGCTCACGGAGTTGGAACGCCAGTTCGACGCCCTCAAGAGCAACATCGGCCAGCGCGTCAACCTGGAGCACCAGGAAGCCATCAACCGGGAAGGCATGCTCAAAGACGCCGTGGCCGAGACCAAGACCGAGTTCGACCACCTCAACGCCCGCTCCTTCGAATACAAGGCCCTGAAACAGGAAGCCGAAAGCGACAAGGGCCTCTACGAAGAACTGGTGTACAAGATCAAGGAAGCCGGCATCAATTCCAGCTTCCAGAACAGCTCCATCCGCCTGGCCGATTCCGCCCGCCCGGCCTTGAAGCCGGTCTTCCCGAACATTCCGCTGAACGCCACTCTCGCCTTCCTCTTCTCCACCCTGCTCGCCGTCGGCGCCGCCGTCATGGCAGATGTCCTGGACAACACCGTGCGCGACCCCGAGCAGATCCAGAAGGGGCTGAAGACCGAAGTTCTGGGTTCGCTCCCCTTGGTCAAGCACTGGCGCGGCCGCGTGCCGCGCGCGGCCGCGCCAGTGTCTTCTTCAACCAGGGCATCCGAGTCCGAGTCAAATCCGGCCGGCGCCAGGGCCAGGTGGCCGCGTTTGAAGAAGCCGTCCGGACGTTGCGCGATTCCATCCTTCTTTCCGATCTCGGCCGCCGCCCCCGCAGCCTCCTCATCACCTCCGCCACGCCGCGGGAAGGCAAGACCACCTGCTCCGTGCACCTGGCGATGGCGCACAGCCTGCAAAAGCGCAAGACGCTGCTGATCGACGCCGATCTGCGCCGTCCCGGCGTTCACGACCGAGTGGGCGTCTCGAACGATCGCGGTCTTTCCCGGTGGTCACTGGACGAGGCCGAGTGGCGCGATGTCTTGCAGAAGAACGGAAGCCTATCCGGACCTGGACATCCTGACCGCCGGCCCCGCATCGCGCCGCGCCGCCGACCGTCTGGGAGCCGTGTTGGAAACAATCTTGGCCGAAGCGAAGACGGACTACGATCTGGTCATCGTCGATTCGCCGCCGCTGCTCGGTTTTGCCGAGCCCCTGCAGATGGCCGCCGTCGTGGACGGAGTGGTGGTGGTTACGCTGGCGGCGCAGACGAATCGCAACGCGGTCGCGAGCGTGTTGAGCAGCTTGAAGCGGCTCAAGACGAATGTGATTGGAGTCGCGCTGAACGAAGTTCACGAGGACATGAGCGACCGCTATTACTACTACGGGTATTACGGCAAGTACTATTCGAAGTATTACAAGACGATGAAAGCGTAGTCCCGGAAAGTGAGCGCAAGAACCAGGAAGGCGAGGAGCCGGTATATCCTCACAAGAGCAACATCGTGGAAATATCTAGCGTCATACCATCCCGCCGCCGGTGCGTGTTACCCTGAACTTCATAGCCCAACTTGTGGGCTATGCGTTCGTGGTCATTCAGGGCATATTCCTGGCTCCGCTCTACCTGCGCTTCATCGCGGTGCCTTTGTATGGCGCGTGGCTGGCTAGCACACAGGTAGTCGGCTGGGTGACGCTGCTGGACCCGGGAACCGACGAGGTCACGCGCCAACGAGCCGCTCACGCCTACGGAAGCGGAAAGCTGGAGCAGGTTGGCGGATTGATCGGATCCGGTTTCGTAGTAAATCTCATCGTAGCGGCTTGTGTCACCATCGTATCGCTGTTGTTGAGCCAAGCGCTCCCGTGGTGGTTTGGCCTGAGCGGTCCCAATGGCCGGCAACTCGTGCTCGCGTCGTCACTCCTTGCGCTTGCCTCCGGAATGTCCGTTGTCGCCTACATGGCCGGATCGTCGTTGCAAGCCCTTCAACGCACGGGTACATACGGGATTGTTCTCATATTGGGAAACGTCGCAGGGCTAGGGTTGAACCTGAAACTCCTCCACGCGGGCTGGGGCCTGTCCGCAATCTCAGCCTCGTTTCTCTTCAGAGCCCTTGTTTGGGCCGCGGGTTGGGCCTGCACGCTGTTTTGGGAGTGCCGGTTCAGAAACGGACCACCCGTCCGGCTCACTTTTTCCATACAAGAGGCCCGCACACTGATTCGTTTAGCCGGCCACATGCTCGTCTCTAAGATCGCTGCCATACCTGCAGACCAGCTCAGATGGCATCCTCACCGGCACGCTCCTTGGGCCTGCGCAGACCGCCCGACTGGTTCTACCGGCCGGATTATCGATGCGTCCAGAATGCTTCCCGACAAAATCGGATCTGCCATGCAACCCGCCCTTTCCAACCTTGCCGGCGTGGGCGACTGCGAGAAGAGCCATAGGGTTTCCGTCCGCTTCATGACGGTTTCCAGTTTGATTGCAGCGCCCCTGATTGGCACGGCGGTCGCCCTGAATAGAGATGTCTTAACCCTATGGGTGGGACCCGCACTATATGCCGGACTGCCCGTTAGCTCATTGCTCGGCATCTCTGCCATGCTCACTCTCCTGACAACGGCTGCATACCACGTTCTGTTTGCCAACGGACTGATAAAAACCACGGCTAAGATATCCCTCTTGGCTGGAGTTGTCAAGGTCGTACTCCTGGCCGGCACTTCTGCTTCCCCGCATCGGCTTAATCGCCGCGCCGTTAACGGGGATACTGGCGATTCTGCTGGTCACGGGTCCCCGTTTCCTCCGCGCGCTGCACCGCTACGTTTGGCGCTCACTCGGAGCACTGGTTTAGCCTGCTTACGCGAGTTCTTTCCGCCCCTGTGATCTGCCTGATCCTGGCCCAATTTCTGACCACCACTCCACGAGCGAACACCTGGCCCGGTCTTGTGCTTAAGGCCTGCGTACTGATGGCGTTGTTCTGCGCGGCCCTGGTCGCACTGCTGCCCGCGGCGCGACGTGAACTGCTTTCGGCCTCGCGGGTCGTGCTGGCCCGGCGCGAAAGGCTTGTGCGAGCATTACGCATCAGACCAGGTTCCTTAACAAGTAGAGTACACGCCAACTAGGGCTCAACATGCTTCCACTTATCAGCGTGGTCGTTGTCGGCTACGACAGATTCGACCTCCTCGAAAACACGATCACCTCATTCCTCGAGACCACAACCTACCCAAGAACGTCTCTGGAACTAATCTTGTGTGACGACGGCTCCCCGGTCTCCGTGCAGAATCGAATGCGAACGCTTCCCTTCGACGTGTTCTTAATGGCCTCCGGCAATTGCGGAATGGGGCACAACACGAACAAAGGCATCCGTGCAGCGATGGGAGAATACATCCTGCAATTGCAGGATGATTGGGAATGCCAAGGCCGCCCGGACTTCATTGAGGTGGCGCTGGCCCTGTTCCAGACGCGCCCCGATGTCGCCTTACTTAGACTGTGGGAGCCATTCCCCGGGCCGCACGAGTCATACAGTCTGCATCCGGACCGCTCGGTGCAAATCTATCACAATCGCAGGGTGTGGCGTTCCACTGCGGGCGAGTATGTATACTCGGACAGGCCTCACATGAAGCGCCGAAGCCTGCATCAAACTGTGGGCCTCTATCTTGAGGGCAAGCCTATGCACAAGGTCGAGGTTGACTTTTGCCGGCGCTTCGAGAAGCAGAACGAGGCTCACGCCGCGTTCATCGCCGGCTATTCGTGCTTCAGGCACACGGGCACTGAAGCCTCCTTCAATCCGTGTCAAAGAAAACGAACGCCGTGGAGGAAGCTGGTTCGACAGCTCCCGGGCGGCCAACAGGCACTCGCCTGCCTGCATGACAGCAGAGACGTTCTGATGAGACGTCTGATGTGAGAACGTAGCGCCTTTCCCGTTCCCGCCGGCTTGCCGGCCGCCGCACAACCACGAAAGCCTCCTCAAGCGGTAATCACGTTCAGGAACGTGAGGCAGCGCAACTCCAATATTAATGCCACACCACTCTACGGAATTGGATATCTCGGACGGTACGGACCTCCTGCGCCGCACCAGCGCTCCGAAGCGCGCTGTTTCCGCCAAGAAGGACACCAATTCAGCCTTGTCGAACGCTCCGCCGCCGGGTCCGCTAAGGAACCTGGACCTCTTGCGTTCCTGCGCAGTCTTATTAGTCGCGTGCTCGCATTTTGTCCCCACCTGTCTGAGGTGGTCGGATCATGGTATGGGGCGGCTTGGCGTGATGGTCTTTTTTGTTCACACCTGCCTCGTACTGATGATGTCCATGGAACGCGGTCTTGTTGCCGAACTACCCTCCATCCGGACCTTTTACCTTCGACGGGCCTTTCGAATTTATCCGCTAAGTATACTGACGGTACTAGCCGTAACCTGCCTGCACATTCCGGTTGATCCATTTTGTCCCTTTCAGCATCCGTCCGGCGTTGAACTGCTATCCAATCTGGGGCTTATCCAAAACCTCACACGCGCGCGGAGCCTCGTCGGGCCGCTCTGGAGCCTGCCCTGGGAAGTGCAGATGTATTTCGCCTTGCCGTTCGTATTTCTGCTTGTCAGCCGGGGAACTGCGTCACCCTGCTGGGTGCCATTGCTGCGGTTGTCGTCGCCGTTAATGTCATCGGCCTCAGCTACGGCCAAACGTGTGTCAGAATCTTCGATTACGTCCCGTGCTTCTTAAGTGGGGCAGTAGCCTTTGTGTTGATTAGGTTGCATAGGCTGCCAAGACTCTCGGGCCGCCTTTGGCCTTTGTTCCTGGCGTTAATGATGGGTGGATACATTTGGTCTGGATCGGCGGCACCATGGAGCGATTATTCTACCGGGAGTGGGCCGCGTGCCTCGTCCTGGGCCTGCTGGTCCCTCTTTTCTACGACATGAGGGCAGGGTTCATCTCGGCCGCAGCACGTATAATTGCCCGGTACTCCTACGGAATTTACCTGTTCCATGTGCCTGCGCTATGGCTGGCGTTTGATCGTCTCGGCTGGCTCGGAAAACCACAAGCCACGGTTGTGTTTGTGGGAACCACTGCCATCATGTCAGTCGCCGCGTATCATCTCGTCGAGGAACCGATGATTCGATGCGGCAAGTGGTTAAGTGGTGCCGGGCCATTAGCAGGATGACACTAGCACCATGGGGCAAGATGCGACGTTACGCTTCCGCTTACTGAACCCGCCGTAGTATAGATGGTCAAACATACCCCACTCAAGCTCTCAGGGGCCATGACTGTCAAAGGGGAATCAACTCATAATGACTGAACGCAAATACAGAACCGCCATCTACGACACATATGTCTCGGTCCAGGTCCCGGAATGGGGCGAAGACAATAAGCAGGCATCGCGTGTGTCCTCCGCAGGAACACTAAAGCGCCTGAGAGGGTGGCTGCCGCCGGACCCGAACGCCAAGTGTTTGGACTTGGGATGCGGCCCAGGCCTTCTTCTCCTTGCGCTCCGCAACGCCGGCTATTGCGACGTGCGGGGTGTTGACGTGAGTCCGCAATCGTACACTCTTGCTCGCGCAGCAGGGGCTCAGTTACGCAAGCGGACCTTCGGGAATTTCTTTCCGAATCGGCAGAGTCCTTCGACCTTATCACTGCTTTCGATGTCATCGAGCACTTTACCAAGGACGAACTCCTTGATTTGCTCCATCTGGTTCGCAGCCGCCTCGCGCCGAATGGAAGATTTATCATTCAAACACCAAACGCCTCGTCCCCGTGGGCGTCAAGCTATCGATACGTGACCTGACGCACGAACTGAGTTTTGACGTCAAGTGCCTGATGTCGGTATCGAGAGTAACGGGATTTGGCGACGTATTGCCCGCGAGGTTGGCCCTACATACACGGCTGTCGAGCGCCGTCGCGGAATGGGGTGGGGCGTAATCCGGTCTTGCTTGTGCACTCTGGAATCTTATCGAAACCGGTACACTCAGGGGGGCATCTACACGCGAAACATGATGGTGCTGTGCGTTAACAACAGGGATTGGAGTTGCTGATTACCTATTGCGGAGCGCTGTGGCCAGGCGGCACCGCCAAGATGCGTCTGGACGCCTTGCGGCGACTGGGTCACACCGTGGTCGGCGTCGATACCACATCGGTGGCCCGCGGAGTACGTAGTCTCTGGGCGCGCGGTGCGCGGAAGGCGGGTTGGGCCGTAGACACCGCTGGCGCGAATCGGGCGTTGTTGGAAGTCGCCCAGCGGCAGAACAGCGACGTGGTCTGGATCGACAAGGGATTGACGATTCGGCCGCAAACGCTCACCAGACTTCGGGAGTTGGTTCCGCAGGCAGCGGCTGGTACATTACAGCCTGGACGATATGAGGGGGGCGCACAATCAGTCAAGAAGAGTACCTGGCAGGGGTGCCGCTGTACGATCTACATATCACTAACAAGTCGTATAACGTGGCTGAACTCGAAAGAGATGGGAGCTCGGCGTGTGCTCTTTGTCGACAACGCATTCTGTCCTAGTATTCATCGTCCGGTCACGGTGAGCGATGAAGATCGAACGCGGGTCGGAGGCCCCATTGGGTTCATTGGCGCTTTCGAAAAGGAACGCGCGGAAGCAATTTGGTTTCTGGCTACGCACAACCTTTCCGTGCGAGTGTGGGGCGAAGGATGGGGGCAGGGTTGGAAAGAATGGGCAGCTTCCCACCATAATGCCTTCTTGAGGGTTGAGGACCGAGCTCTCTTTGGCGACGATTATGCGAAGGCAATATGTAGCTTCAGTATCAATCTATGCTTTCTGCGAAAACTGAACCGTGACCTGCAGACGACTCGCGTCCATTGAAATACCTGCATGCGGCGCATTTATGCTGGCAGAGCGTACTGCGGAGCACCGAAGGCTTCTGGACGAGGGTGTAGAGGCGGAGTTCTTTGACAATCGCGACGAACTGCTCTCGAAATGCCGGCACTACTTATCGCACGCGGAAGAACGGCGTCAGGATTGCTGCCGCCGGGTTCGAGCGGTGTCTTCGATCGGATTATTCTTACGATCATCAGCTGCAGAGTGTTCTGAATCGACTCGATAAGAGTATAACGGGCGTTGGCCAGTAACGCTCTCAGCATGTATCGCAAACATGATTGAAATAATCACCCTTGGTGCCTTCGTTCTCGCGATTCTGGTATGTGGTAGTAATGCTTCCTGGCGTTTCAACCTGGATCACCCGTTTGCGCTATACGCGACCGTCTTCGCCATCTACGAATTTGGTCCGATCGTAGCCTGGTCCCTCACAGATAATCCGCATGAGGAAACCAAGTGGGCTGTGTTGGGTATGGCACTTCTCTCTCTCCTAGGCATAGCGATTGGCATGCGCCTCGGGCATGGAGCGCGAAATGGTGGTTGCGTAAAACGCCACCGAACAGTACTGCCGCAGGGTTCCCTGAACGGCACGCTGACTATCATCGGTGCCCTGATTGTCCTAACGGCACTTCGATACGCTATTCTGATCTCCCAAGGGTCGATTAATACACACACTAATCCTTACGTCGTTCAGCCGACACTTTTTGTGTCCGTGTTCATCGTCTTCGCGGCCCAAGGACGCTTTGCTGCCATTATATTGCTAGGCTTCGTCTACCGCTCATCCCCCGACAAAGCCCGACCGGCTGTGTTTAGACTGCTGGTAGTGTATACCGTCATACTTGAGATCGTCTTGGTTACCTCGTCTGAAACACGGCCGGCGTTAACGGGCGTTCTATGTTTTCTCATCGCATTGCGCTGTGCTAGGCAGCGACCGATCTCGCTAGGCACTCTGGCGGGGTCCGCGGCAGGCATACTTGTCGCGGCGCTAATCATTCAGCAAGTCAGGCTCGTTGATCTGGACACCATTCGCCTTCAGTGACTCTCCGGTGGAAGCAGCCGGCTACGCCGTCGTCGCAGGAGCGGGTCGAATATTCAGCGGCGAGGGCACATCTTCCGTTTCGGCTGCCTCCTCGCGGATTGGGGACGGTCCACGGTTTACCGGCGAAATTTGGGAAGCAATCTCATCGGGTGGCCACCATTCAAACGGGACAGCCATGTGGTATGCACTGCAGAGCGTGGTGCCTCGGATACTTATGCCGGAAAAGGGAGTTACCGTGCCTTTGGATGTATATACAGAGAGAGAGTTAGACTTAGCTGTGTCGGACGGATGCCTGACCTCTTACGGATATGCATTCATGGAAGGCGGTTGGCCCGCCGTATTTATTCTTCACATATTGCTTGGGCTTGGGTTAGCCCTGGTGTCCAGAAAGGCCATGGCCGGGTTTAGCCCTTTGTTTTGGCTGGCATGCGCTTTCAGTTGGGAGGTCGCACTTCAAATGGAAAACGAATTAATAAGCGAAGGCCTGAGTGCGGTGCGCTGTATCGCGATATATGCCGTCATTGTGCAGCTATACTCTATGGCCGTGCGCCGGGGCCGAAGGACTACAGCGTCCGGCCTTCGGGACGTTACGGTGCCACTTCTTCCGTCACATGAGGGAGGCGGTCACGGCCTCCATGCGCATCAGACGGGCTTACTTAGAGTGTCCCAATGAAACTTATATCAGCTGTGCGGCGACGTACGCTGGGTGGCGATATCGAGTCACGCGTCGTAGCGTACGCCTCAGACCTACCATCCCAAGCAATTGGTCAAATTCAGTTGGAGTTGCTGAATCGCGAATGGGCCCGGACGATAAAGCGGATTCCGTTCTATTCGAAACTGGTAGCCGCTAGTGCGGCGCCACTGCGATTCGACAGCCTTGAACACTTTTTCGCCGTTACTCCCATTGTCAATCGACCGCTCATTCGCCAGCACGCAGCCGAGATGTGCGATCAGTCGCGGGGGCCGGATTCATGGCGAATCACCGGGGGCTCCACTTCACAGCCGATCCAACTCCCGGCATGGCGCGAGGAATTCGTTCATGCGCGGTATGACATGTGGGCCGCTCGGAGCTGGTATTCAATTGACCCAGGATCAAAGCTGTTCCTTCTCTGGGGTCACAGCCATCTTCTTGGCACAGGAGTAAGAGGTCGCCTGAACGGGCTTCGGCGGTCCTTATATGACCTGCTTCTCCAGTATCACCGGTTTTCCGCGTACGATCTTCGCCCGGAGCGCATGAGGCAGGCCGCAGCGGAGATGATCGCATTTCGTCCGGACTATTTTCTGGGCTACAGTGTCGCACTAGACAGGTTCGCGCGCGTGAATGAAGGCATGGCCGATCAGTTCCGCGCTCTGCAACTGAAGGCCGTCATCGGCACTTCTGAGTCTTTTCCTGGGCCGGAGTCTGCCGTTCGCTTATCGAATCTGCTAGGCGCGCCCGTAGGCATGGAATACGGCGCGGTCGAGACAAATGTGATCGCTCATACGCATCCCTCCGGGGGCTATCGGGTGTTCTGGAAGACCCACCTGGTCGAAGCACTACCGGTTGCCGGAACGAGGCGCTGCCGTGTTTTGATTACAAGCCTCTATCCGCGGTGCTTCCCACTCGTCCGGTACGAGATTGGGGATGAGATCGAGGTCGAAGACACGCGAAGCGCCGCAGAGGGGGTTCTCCGCTTTCGTGAAGTGATCGGCAGGTGCAACGATTCGCTCCGGTTGGAAGATGGGTCAATCGTCCACTCCGAGGCGTTTAGCCATGCCGTACGTCTGGAACGTCAGGTGCGGGGTTTCCAGGTAATCGCGGAGGGTAGTGTTCTGCGACTCGACATTCTGGCCGAGCAACTCACCCCGGCTCTCGATACCGGAATCCGGTTGCGGCTTTCTAAAATTCATCCGGAGCTGGGACGTATCGGAATCCAAGTCGTTTCCGACCTACAGCACACACGCGCCGGCAAGACACCGATGATCGTTCGTGCAAACGGGAATGCTTAAAGTGATCGCCAGTCCTGAAGTTCCCGCCGAGTCTGCCGCGAAGGTTGACGTGGTGCAGTTTGGGCGCAAGTGGTACCCGGGCTGCTATAGCATGGAGCGCGTGTTTGCCGCGGTTCGCTCGGCACTCCCAAACCACCTGTCGTGCGAACTGGTGTCGTGTCGCTGGGAAAGTAGGGGCGTGCTCAAGCGCATTCTGAATTGCGTGAACGCGTTTCACCATCGGCGCCGGGTGAATCACATAACGGGCGACGTTCATTACCTCGCGTTCCTGTTGCCGCCCAGCCGGACCGTGCTCACAATCCACGATTGCTGCGGGATGGAGAATCCTCGCGCGTGGAAGCGGGAGCTGTTCCGCTGGTTCTGGCTGGAGCTACCGATCATGCGGAGTGCCATAGTGACCGTCATTTCGGAGGCTACGAGAGACGACGTACTCCGATATAGCTCGTGTCCGCCGCAAAAAGTCCGTATGATACCGGACCCGGTCCCGGTGGGTATGGTCGCCTGGCCTAAGGACTTTAATGAGGAATGCCCGACAATTCTGCAGATGGGCACCTCGCCACGTAAGAATTTCGAACGCATAGTCGAAGCGGTTCGTGGGATGCGTTGTTCACTCGATATCGTCGGCCGCCTATCGGCCTCCCAGCAGCGTCTCCTCGATTCAGCCGGCATAGCTCACTCCGTCTCGTACCGGCTCACCGATCTGGAAATAGCGAACAAGTACCGAACCTGCGATCTCGTAACTTTTGTTTCCACCTACGAAGGTTTTGGTATGCCGATTATTGAGGCGAACGCAATTGGTCGTCCGGTTGTCACAAGCAACATTCGGCCCCACCGTGATGTAGCCGGTAACGCAGCGTGCCTTGTGAATCCTTACGATGTCCAGTCGATTCGGGCAGGGGTCGAGCAAGTCATCGGAGATGCTGCGTATCGCCGTCGGCTAATCCTCGAAGGATACACGAACGTCGAGCGGTACTCTTCCAAACGCATCGCCTTGGAATATTCAGCTGTTTATACCGAAGTGGCAGAGGCCGCTAGTCACGGCGATTGGTTGCAGCGTTTAGTAAAGCGCGCTCTTCCAAGGGAACCATTAGAGCCCTAACTGCGGTCGATGGTTAACGTCACATTGTGCGAACCAATATTCACCAACATGGAGGCTCATTGAACACCGCTGTTACCGTGCGTAAGCCAGTCATTTTGGTACTGGTCGGGTCGTATCTGCCCGGGTACAGAGGCGGTGGTCCGGTGCGCAGCATCTCCAACGCTGTAGAGGCCCTTGGCGATGAACTGGAGTTTCGCATCGTCACCTGCGACCGCGATATAGGCCAGCCTGAGTCCTATCCCGAGATCGAACCGTACAGGTGGACGCCGGTCGGCAAGGGCCGGGTCATGTATATCCCTTCCGGGGCGCGATCGCTCTGGAGGTTCATGGCCGTTCTCAGGTCGACGCCGGCAGATCTCCTGTACCTGAATAGCCTGTTTGCCAGGAAGTACTCCATGCTCCCGTCGCTTTTACGACGCTTGGGTCTGCTCCACTCGAATTCCCTAATCCTGGCGCCGCGGGGAGAGTTCTCCACCGGCGCCCTGCAACTGAAGGCCTGGAGAAAATGGGTTTATATTTCGGTTTCCCGAGCGGTCGGCCTCTACCGTCAGATCGTGTGGCACGCATCCAGCCGCTATGAGGAACAGGACATCCGGCGCGCATTTCGAGACACCGAATCGATCACAATTGCCCGGCCGTTAGCGGAATCCGAACCGGCGACAAAACGGGCACTGCGAATCGTCACGGCTCCCGACCTGCCGGAGGCCCGTACGCCGGAGACTATAAGGATGGCATTACCGAGAGGAAAGCCAGCGGGCTCTCTTCGTCTGGTTTTCTTATCGCGCATCAGCCGTATGAAAAATCTGGAGGGTGCTCTATCCTTGCTGGACGGGCTTTCGGGACAGGTGTATTTCACTATCTACGGCCCCGTGGAAGATCCAGTTTATTGGCAGACCTGTCAGGCCATGATTGCGCGCCTTCCCTCGAATGTCCACGTCGAGTATGCAGGAGCGGTCTCCCACGATGCTGTCCAGGACGTTCTCTCGCAGAGTGACCTCTTCCTGTTTCCGACGCTCGGCGAAAACTATGGCCACGTCATTCTGGAAGCACTCCTGGCCGGCTGCCCCATCGTAATCAGCGACCAAACGCCCTGGCGGAACCTCGAGGAGCTGGGGGTCGGATGGGACCTGCCACTTCGGGATCCAAAGAAGTTTCAAGAAGTTCTTCAGGCGTGCGTCGATATGGGGCCGGAAGCATTCTCAGAGTTGTCGCGGCGCGCCACAGAATTCGGGATTGAGAAGCGTACCGACGCGGGTCTTCTAGAGCAGAACAGGTCACTGTTTTTCAACCTGCTGCCCGACTATTCCAATAACTCCTTAGCCATTCAATGAAAACGATTCTTGCCGCAAGCCGGGTTACTTTCGACTCCGATTTGCTTCGCTTGGCACGCCTTACCGCCAACGTCGTCAGGCGCCTCTCGACGGCTGTCCCGGAGGTTCGGAATGGCCAATAAGATCGCTGTCCTAGGCGCGGCAGGGATGCTCGGCCATAAGATGTTCCAAATACTACGCGCCGCCTTTCCCGGAACAGTGGCCTCGATCCGAAAGGAAGCTACGTACCCACCCTTCAACCGCATCGAACTGCTCCAGGGCCCTGACGTTCGGAGCGGAATCGATGTTACGAAGTTCGATACCCTCAGGAAGTGGCTATCTGAAATCCGCCCCGATTACATCGTTAACTGCATCGGAATCATCAAACAGTGCCCCCAAGTTGACGACGCGGTTACCGCAATAACGATCAATTGCCTGCTCCCTCATCGGTTGGCCGCGCTGGCCGCGGAATGGAACGGTCGGGTCATCCATTTCTCAACCGATTGCGTATTCTCCGGAGCCCGCGGCACGTACACCGAGGAAGACGAATCCGATGCGCACGATCTCTACGGACGTTCGAAGTTCCTGGGCGAGGTAGCCTGCGCGAATGCGCTGACTCTCCGGACTTCGATGATAGGACGGGAACTTGTCGAACACCGCTCTCTTCTGGGCTGGTTCCTGGCGAATAAGGGGCGGAGCGTTCGGGGGTTCAGGCGGGTGATTTATTCGGGCGTTACGACGAACCACCTCGCGGCATTGGTAATCGACATCATACGAAACCATCCGGACCTATCAGGGGTTTACCAGGCTGTCAGCCGGCCCATATCCAAGTACGAGCTTCTATGTCTGCTTCGCGAAGCCTACGGGCTGGACGTAGAAATCGAACCCGATGACACGGAGCAGTCCGATCGCAGCATGTGCGGCGAAAAACTCCGCAGAACCATTGGATACGAGCCGCCGTCCTGGCTTGAGCTGGTCAACCAATTAGCAACTGATCCCACACCTTACGAAAGCTGGTTATCTCAATGAAGCAATTACACGGCAAGAAAGTGCTTATCACCGGCGGCACCGGTTCTCTCGGGAAGACGCTTGTGAAGCGCCTGCTCACGGGAGAAATGGGCATGCCATCCAAGATTGTTATCTTTTCGCGAGACGAAGCGAAGCAGTTCTTTATGCGGCTCGAATTCCAAAAGCGCAAAGCTGCTACAGACGATCTGATCTATCATGACTTCGAACAGGTGCTGGATTTCCGGATCGGTGATGTTCGCGACTTCGGAAGCGTCGCTTCGGTGCTGCGTGGGGTAGACGTTGTTATCAATGCGGCGGCAATGAAGCAGGTTCCCACCTGCGAGTATTTTCCGTACGAGGCTGTACGCACCAACATCGGAGGTGCTGAGAACATCGTCCGGGCAATTCAGGAACATACCCTTCTCGTGGAAACCGTAGTTGGGGTTTCGACCGACAAGGCCTGCAGGCCGGTCAACGCGATGGGCATGACGAAAGCAATCCAGGAGCGAGTGTTTATCCAGGCCAATATGCGTTGTCCCGGTACGCGGTTCGTCTGCGTCCGCTATGGTAACGTGCTGGCGTCGCGCGGGTCGGTGGTTCCGTTCTTTCACGATCAGATCCGCCAGGGAGGACCTGTTACCATCACAACCTCGGACATGACCCGCTTCCTGCTGAGCCTGAACGCTGCCGTCGATACCATTTTCGCTGCGATCCGGACAGGCTTTCCCGGAGAAATCTATGTGCCTCGTGTGCCTTCGGCGCGCATCATCGACGTGGCGACTGCGCTCATCGGTAACCGGCCGATTGAACAGGTGGTGACGGGGATCCGGCCCGGGGAAAAGATTCACGAATCGCTGGTCAGCGAGGATGAGGCGGTTCGGACCGTGGAGCGTGGACAGTGGTATGCCATCCAGCCGATGCTGACCGAATTGACCAACAAGGCGGAGCGAAAGAATACCCTCACCAAGGAATACAGCTCTGAAGACGACGTGATGACGCCTGAGGAAACCGCCCAGATGCTGAAGGCGAACGATCTGTTGCTGCCGGAGGGCGAGCTTTATCATGCTGCCGTCCCGATGCCGGCGCAGGAACTTCTCCGCTAATGTTGGGTGGATGACAGCCTGCCGGAACATCTTCATTCCACAGGCCTGGCAGCAAACAGGCATTGATCCGGAAAACCCGAAGGGAACCATCGCTCCATGAGAATCATGACCATTCTGGGCACCCGCCCGGAAATCATTCGACTAAGCAAGGTGATCGCTCTGCTCGATTCGCAAGGCGATCACATTCTGGTCCACACCGGCCAGAACTATGACCAGCGCCTGAGCCAAGTGTTTTTTGATGACCTGAACGTGCGCAGCCCTGACGCTTACATGGGAGTGCGGGCCGGAACCTTCGGAGGACAGGTCGGGCAGATTCTGGAGCGAAGCGAGGAATTATTTCTGAAGCACCGCCCGGAACGGCTCCTCATACTAGGCGACACCAATAGCGGGTTAGCCGCCATCGTAGCTCGCCGGCTCGGGATCCCCGTTTACCACATGGAGGCGGGAAATCGTTGCTTCGATGACCGGGTGCCGGAAGAGGTGAACCGGCGAATGATCGATCATGCCAGCACCGTTTTGCTTCCCTATACGCAACGAAGCCGTGAGAACCTCCTGGCGGAAGGCATACCGGGGCGCCGCATTTACGTCACCGGCAATCCGATCAAAGAAGTAATCGATAGCTTTGCGGACAAAATCGAAGCCAGTCGCGTGCTGGAGGCTCTCGGACTCTCTACCGGCCGATTCTTGCTGGTCACGCTCCACCGCAGCGAGAATGTCGACCGCCAGGACCGTTTGCGCAGCGTGATGCAAGCCTTGGCGGCGTTGAAAGAGGAGTACAACTACCCGGTTGTGTGCTCCCTTCATCCCCGGACCCGTTCGCGGGCGGAGGCGTTCGGTTTGGACTTGGACCGGAACGGCGTCCACTTGTACCGCCACTTGGATTCTTCGATTTCGTGAACCTCGAACGGAATGCCGCTTGCATTTTGTCCGACAGCGGCACGGTCCAGGAAGAGGCTTGTATTTTCGGCGTGCCCAACGTCACTTTGCGCGATGTCACGGAGCGCCCCGAAACAGTCGAGTGTGGGGCAAACTTTCTGGCCGGCGTTGAAGCCGGGATGGTCGCTCAGGCCGTCCGCTTCGTGATTGGCCGGGCCAGCGCATGGCAGACGCCGCCAGAATACCTGGTGCCGCATGTCGCTGAAACCGTTTGCCGCACCGTCCTTGGTTTTCGCATGCCTGATTCCGCCTCCGAGGCGGAGTGGAGCCAGGGGCCAGCGCGAGACTCCGCACTGGCATCGACAACCGCTGGCAGCCACTGACCATGAGACTCATTCTGATCACGGACCGCTACGCACCGGAAGCTCGCGCCGCGGCATATCTGTTCTGCGAGTTGGCGGAAGGGCTGGCTCGGCGTGGACACGACGTTACGGTGTTGACGCGGTATCCCACGAAATTTGTGCCGGCGGACGGCCGACGTCCGCTTCCCGCGGCGGAGACCATGAACGGGGTTAAAGTCGTGAGGGTCGCCAGCCTGTTCAGCGGTTCCTGGCCGGTGCTGCGAGGTTTAGATCAGGTCGCGATCAGTATCCGGATCGGCATAAAGTTGCTGCTGATGCCAAGGCCGACCGTGGTACTCGTGTCTTCGCCGCCTCTACCGTTGACGTTGGCGGCGATTATCAAAAAGAAGCTCCACGGAACACCGTATGTCATCCACCTGCACGACCTCTATCCCCAAACCGCGATTGACCTGGGCATCTTGAAGAATCGGTGGGTAATTGGCCTGATGCGTTGGGTCGAGCGCCTGGCATACCGGAACTCAGGGAAGATTATTGCCGCTGCACCTGCAACGCTGGAAATCCTGAAGGGCTACCCTGGCTTGGCCGAAGGGCACGTAACCTTCGTTGACAACTACGTAAACCTGAGCCACTGTGACGGAGCGGATCGCGGCGTGGCGTTCAGGAAGCGTCTGGAGGTCCGCAAGGAGTTTGTCATCCTCTATGCGGGTTTGATGGGCCACGCGCAGGATATGAAAGTCATCCTCGAATGCGCGCGCCGGTGTGCCGGCCGGCCGGATTGGCGATTTGTACTCGCCGGCGACGGTGCGCGGTCCGAAGAGGTTCGTCTTGCGGCTGCCGAATTGTCCAACGTGCAATTCTTGGGCTGCCTGCCCAGTGAGGAGTACTTCGCGGCGTTGCAAGCCTGCGACGTAGCCCTGATCACACTGGACCCTGCGTTGAGGGTCCCCGCTGTCCCAGGCAAGGTACCCACCATCATGGCCTCGGGAAGGCCTTTTGTCGCATCCGTTCCGGAAGGCAACGACACGCGTCAGGTTGCCGCCCGGTCCGAAGGCGGACTAGTTGTGACCGCCGGAAGTTCAGTCGAGCTTGCAGAAGCTCTGGCTACACTCTACGAAAACCCCGACCTTCGGAAGAAAATGGGGGCGAAGGGCAAGCTTTTCGCCCAGGAGCACTGTTCCCTGGAGGGGGCGGTGGTGAAGTTCGAGCGGGCGTTGGAGGTTGTAGCCCGTAATACCACGGCCCTCCAGCGAGATCCAATTCCGGTGACGGAACCGTAATGCGCGTGCCAATCGTTGCGGTCACTCTCTCGGTGGCCGTTCGGATCCTCGGCGTTCTGCTCTTTTTCAGTTCCTTCACGGCCAATGCCGCAGTCGCTGCCCGGTTGGTCGAAGGCGGCGGCATTGAACTGGGAACCGATAGTGTCGTCTACGTGATTGGCGAGGACGGCCTAAACCGTGCTGTGAGGGATCGCCGAAGCGGAAAAGACTACTTGAAATTCCAATCCCCGTTCATGTCCATTCGTAAGGACGGACGCGAAATCGGCGCAAGCTCCGTGAAATGGAACCGCGGCGTCCTGACGGTGAATTTTGGCGATTCGGGTGTTGAAGCCAGGGTTCGCGTGGCGGTCCTGCCATCCTTCCTGACCTTTGAGCTGGTCTCCATCGCCGGCGGCTCCATCTCCGCCGTAAAACTCTCGAACCTGCCGCTCACTCTGAATCAATATATCGGCGCCACCCTCGCATCCTGCCGCAACGATGATTATGCCATCGCGGTCATCCCGCTGAACATCCAGACGCATTCTGGTTCCGCGAAAGCTGTCCTCACCGTGGAAGCGGATAGCCGCGTGCGCCTGGAGGGTACCAAGTTCGCCATGGTCGCCTGTCCTACCGCAAAACTGCTGGATCGCATCGAAAACATCGAACTGACTTACGGTCTGCCTCATCCCACTCTGGGCCGCATTTGGGCCCGCAAGTCTCCGGAACAGGAGCGGTCGTATCTGTTTTGCGATCTCAAGGAATCCACTGCCGACGCCATGATCGATTATGCAAAGGCTGGCGGCTTCGGTTCCATTGTCGTCTATGGCGGTGTCTGGGATGCGACGCACGGTACCTATGGCGTCAATCTCTTAAACTTCCCGGGCGGGGAAGCAGGGCTGAAGGAAGTCTCCCGAAAGGTCCACGCCGCGGGCCTCAAATTCGGCATGCACGAGCTGGACATGGTGGTGGATAAGACCGATCCTTTGGTATCACCGATCCCCGCCAACGGGTTCATGATGTACCCCGACCGTCGTAGAATGCTAAGCACGAACCTTGGCCCTGCGGAAACCTTCATTCCCACAACCGCCTCTCCGCTGGGCCTGCTCGGGAAGAACGACAAGTCCCGTTTTCATGGTCGCGACCTCCGCATCGGCGACGAAATCATCACTTATGATGACCTCAAGACGACGGCACCCTTCGGATTCTCTGGCTGCCGCCGAGGAGCCCACGGCACGAGAGCTGCATCTCATCCGGCGGGCGCCGCCATCGAGAATTTCGCTGAGTTTGTAGGGTCCTACCTCCCCGACGTCTCCGGTGAACTCTACGATCGCGTGGCGCGGGCGGAAGCTGCTGCATTGGATAAGTACGCCTTCGATTACATCTACCCGGATGGTACCGGCGAGAATCTGGTCTCGTGGCCGGTTGGCCCCGAGTGGTACATCTACAATCTCGAAATCTCAAAGTTGTTCCATTATGTGAAACGTCACGTTCTGTGGGCACACGCTCCCATTACGGACTATTCATGGCACATCTTTAGCCGGGGGAATACCACCGACTTCGTTCAAACCGGTGTGATTCAGCACTTCGATCGGGTCAGCGTCGCCGGCGCCAAGGGCTCCATCGCCGAATTGCAGCCCTTCGAATTTGGCTGGTTCGGATACTTTAAGAGTGCGCTGGACGTTCAGGCGACCCGGCCGCGCGAGATGGAGTATGCCTGGTCTAAAGCGCTCGCCTACCGAGCCGCGATGTCGCTCGAAACGGATAGGGCCGCTCTGGACAACAACGGGCGAACGGGCGAGATCCTTGCCGGGATCAAGAGATGGGAAGAGCTAAAGCGAAAGGCCTATTTCCCGCAACGAATCCGGGATCAGCTTAAAACGCCGGGCTCGGAATTTGAACTCGTGAAGAGTGCCCGAAAACAATGGCGGATCCTGCCGGTTACTTACTCGTCTGCGAGGTATATGGTCGGGGATGATCGATGGACCTTGGAAAATCCATACGCGGATCAACCGCTGCGGGTTACGATCGACGCGATGCCGTCATTGGCCCGCTTCGGCGACAGTCGTAATGTTCCCTTGCTTGATCCCGGACACGAACTAAGCCGGAACACCTCCGGCAACGGTCCCCTGGGGAGCCCCATCCGGCAAACCGAGGAGCTTACCTTCGAGCTAAAATCCGAGGAAGGCGGATTCCACGTTAGGGCTGCCAACAAGAGTTCGAACCCGTCGGGGTGGGGATGCGCGGAGATCGTCCTCGACGGCCCGCAAGACTTACGGGAACACCGCGCGCTCGGTACATGGGTCGAAGGTGACGGATCTGGTGCCTATCTCCACTTCGTTGTGGAAGACGCGGGCCGCTGGTCCGTGCGGGACTATTATGTGCGCCTTGATTTTCAGGGACGCCGCTACGTAGAGATGCGCGAGGCGGCAAAGGGCGAAGTCTATGATTTTGTGTTCCCTTTCAATAACTATTGGGCTATCCGCGGCATCGATTTCAGATCCATTTCACGCGTATATGTGTTTTTGACAGGCGTGCCGGCCCACGGAGTGGTGGAATCGGGATTTGGGCGGTTGGAAGCGCTTCAAGAGGACCTTCACACAGTTGAGAATGTGAGCTTCGCGATAAACGGCGAGTCTGTTTCGTTTCCAGTGAGGTTGCAGACAGGTTGGTATCTGGAATATGCGGGGATCGGCAACGCACGTGTGTTTGATACTAATGGATTCGAGCAGCAGGCTCAAAGACCACAAGGTGTAAGCCCTGTCATTCGAAAAGGTTTCAACAAAATACGGTTTCGGTGCGACGGCTGTGCCCCTGTCAAAGTTACAATTGCCACCCGTGGCCAGCCGCTGCGCTAAGTTCGATGCAAAACGAAATGGTCACGGCTTTCAAAACGCACTCCTTCCCTGAAACGCTCTTCGGCCGGGTTCACGCACGTGGGTGGCACCGTGAGTTTCTTCGCCCGCGTGATGTCTCCGCCCGCGCCAGCCCTTCGGCGCTCGCATAGATACATCCCGTCGTCATCCCAGACTTCTGCGCACATCACACGGCACAGCTTATGCACTCAATCGTCATTTTAGGATTGTGTTCTTTCCTGCTTTCCCTTGTGCTCACGCCCCTCTGCCGCAATATCGCGCTGCGGCGTGGCCTGGTCGACAAGCCGGACGCCGATCGAAAGTTTCACAAGAGACCCGTGCCTCGGGTCGGAGGCGTGCCGATCATGTTGTCTTTCGCTGTTGCGGCCGGCTTGATGGCGCTGAGCCCGCTAACGGCCGGCCATGCCATCGCGGGCGCCCTCCCATTTGCACTAAGGTTGATGCCGGGACTCCTGGTCGTTTTCCTCACGGGCTTGGCTGATGATTTGATCGGCCTTAAGCCCTGGCACAAGCTTCTGGGTGAGGTGGCGGCTGCCGGGTGTGTTTGCCAGGCGGGATTCCACATTGGGAGCATTGGCAGATACAACCTGAACGATTGGACCTCGATTCCGCTGACCATCGTTTGGCTGGTGGTCTGCGCAAATGCCGTGAACCTCATCGACGGCCTCGACGGCCTCGCGACGGGCATAGGCCTCTTCGCGTCGCTGACGACGCTCATCGCGGCTTTGATACAAGGCGATTATGCCCTCGTACTCGCCACCGCTCCCCTTGTGGGCGCACTTTGCGGCTTCCTCCGCTACAACCTCAACCCCGCCTCGATCTTCCTTGGCGATTCCGGGAGTCTCAGTATTGGCTTCCTTCTCGGCTGCTTCGGCATCATCTGGTGCGAGAAATCAGCCACGCTACTCGGCATGACCGCGCCCCTCATTGCTCTGGCCGTCCCACTCCTCGATACTACCCTCGCCATCGCGCGGCGCTTTCTCCGTCACCAACCCGTCTTTGGCGGAGACCGCGGTCATATCCATCATCGTCTCCTGGCCCGCGGGTTCACACCCAGTCGTGTCGCTTACGTCCTGTATGCCTCCGCCGGTGTGGCCGCCGCTCTCTCCTTGATTCTCAGTTCCGCCAGCGGCCGCTTCGGCGGCATCGCACTAGTCGGATTTTGCGCGATTGTCTGGCTGGCCGTCCAATACCTTGGATATGAGGAATTCCAGGCTGCCCGTCAGATGATCTTCGGCGGCGTCTTCCGTCGGGTTTTGGTCGGGAAGTTGTCCATAAGCCAGTTGGAAACCGCCGTCCAAGGCGCCAGCACTCTGGATGAATGCTGGGGCGCATTGGTTGAAACGAGCCGGATCCTTGGATTTAGCGAAGCCTCCCTTCAATTCAAGGGCCACCGCCTCACTACCCGGCTCACCGGCATCGATTCCGCGGACTGTTGGGATCTTCACATCCCACTGAATCATTCCGGCCACGTGTTCCTCCGCGTCCCCCTTCTTTCGCCGCAGCCCCCTATGACCATCAGCCGGCTGGTGACTTGTGTGGGAACAGCTTTCGCCGACAAACTAGCCGCGTTCCCCGTTTGCCCCACAGTCCAGTCCATCGATGACCCCGAATACCTGAAGCGCGGATCGTGTGTGATGTCCGCGGGAGCCTTGTCCCCCAAGGAGACGCACACTCGTGATGGCTGCGTTCGAGAGACCTGTACGTTCCGGTTGAGCCAAAGCCGGGGACCGGCACAGAACGAAGCGACCTCCGCTCCGATACCCCGCGAAATTGCGAAAATGATTACCCGCTGAGAGAAGCGAAAAACGACCTTGGAATTGATACAATCGCCCGCACAGGAAATCCTGACCGACAAAATCCGCTCGCGCACCGCTAGAGTCGGGATCGTGGGACTGGGCTACGTCGGATTGCCCCTCGCCGTTGAATTCGCCAAAGCGGGACTCCCGGTCACGGGCATCGATGTCCAGCCCCCAAAGGTCGGGAATTAAACTCCGGCCATTCGTATATCCACGATCTTCCCACTTGCGTCCTGCGGCCCTTCGTCGATTCCGGCAGATTCCGTGATCACCGCCCACGATACCGTCAATATTTGTGTACCCCGCCGCTCCGAAAAAGCAAGGATTCGGCTTTATGGTGGTCAAGATGAGATATGACATGCGAGCTCCTACCCATTCTCAAAACACGCGCTGCAGATGTTCAGGTGTCGCTGAAGATCCTTCAGTTTCGCTTCGGACTCGATGTCGCCTTCCGGCCAGTAGTCGTGCGCCGGGGCGTGAGGTATTATTTCGTCGAGGGTAAGCTGCGTGCCGAGTCCGATATTTTGAGTTGGACCAAGGTCCACTAAATGGTTCGAGAACAAGACACACCCTCATCACGATTCGGCCTCGCTCCTGCCACGCGGCGAAGCTTGCTCCTTGCCCTCTGGGCCTCGTTGATCTGCTGTGTCGTCATCGGCTCGTTATCGCCCGCCGGCTCTCCCGTGATGGTGGATATCGGCCGTCTGCACATCAACGACAAGGTGATGCACTTCTGCGCCTATTTGGCGCTTTCGCTTCTCCCGGTGACCGGCTTCAAGGATCACCGCAGAGGCGTTGTGGCAGGCCTTGCGATGTTCATCCTCGGGGTCGTGGAGGCGGGTCAGCATTTCTCCTCCGGCCGCGCTGTCGAATTCGGGGATGTGATCGCGAACGGTGGTGGTGGTCAGTTGCGGGGTGCTGCTGGGCTTGCCAATTCGCTCACTCTCATGACTCCCCAGGCGTCACAGCAATGCGCTTCTTGAACCACATCTCGCTGCGTTCCATCGACCGCCCCGCCGCCGGGGAAGCCGCGGATTGTTCGCGGTTGTTCGCGTTGAACGCACGGGTGGGCGGACTCCGCCGGCAACTGCGAGGTGGCAGCGGCTTCCGCCTATGGAAGCCCGATATCTTTTACTACATGTTTGTCCTGGTCGGCGCAGTCTTGTTCGCGCTGGCTGCCTTCGGCTCGCGGAACCACCCGTGGGGCATAATCGTAGCGGGGATTGTCCTTGGGCTGCTGTGTTTGCTGCCGCCCCGCATCAAGAATCGCTCTCGCTATTGGACGCGAATTATCCTCCCGAACCGCCGCCTGGAAGGGCAGATTGCACCGCTGCTCGTTGAAATCGACCAGCTTCGGACTTCCCTGGTCCGCCACCTGGAGAACCTGCTGGAACCGGTCGCGAGCGAAAACTCGGAGTCACCGCTGCGCTGGACCTGCAGGAGCGTATCGGATCTGGCCGACGATTTAAACCGGCAGGGACACTCCGTGAGCGAGCTCATCGTTGCGCAACTGTTGATTGAGTTGGGATATAGTTTTCCCTGTACATTAGAGATCGACGGATTTAGTGGTGAAACCGACCGCAATGCCCGGTTCGAGTGCATCAATCAGGAGGTCATGCGGTTCCTTGCAGACAGTCAACCTGTATTCTCGATCGATACCCGGCGGGGGAAGTTCCCGACAGACTTCAGGAACGGTGAGGGGCTTTTGTCTCCTGAAAATGATCCCCGTGCCGCCCGGGTGCGGGACTTTCTGACTCGGGAACTGGGCCGTGCCACTCCGTACGGAGTGAACGAGCCCGAAACGAGCGCGGTGGCCGCTCACGCCGCGGACATGGATCCTGACACGTCCGCGTCTGCGTTGGAAAGCATCGCGAGCTGGTGGCAATCGGTCGGGCGGGGTGTCTATCCGCACGCACATCGGGTACTTATCACGGCGGGCGCCGGAGAAAGCAATGCGCCCCGTGTCAGGTTGTGGAAGTCCGAGTTGCAGAAACTGTCAGATCGGACCGGGTTGCGCATCGTTGTCTGCGACATGCCGCCAGGGGTTGCCCGCTGGAATAAGGTCGAACATCTTCTTTTCCGCACCGTCAACCAAAATGAGCACAAGGGAGCCAGCTACGATGTCATCATCCATCTGATTGCCGCCGAAGAAGAGAATGGCGTCGCGCCTTCGGCGATTGGAATCCGGTCACCGGGAAACACTGGTCCGATAAATACCTCGCCCTCTGACTGGAATTACGAAATCCTGCCCCGCCCTCCTCGATCGGACGGGCCGTTAATCGGTAGCGGCACCGGGACAATCTCCCAATACAGAGACCCCGGGGAAAAGCACGGCATTGCCCTCGATCGAGCAGACTCCGTTCCTTTCGATCGATTGGGGCGAAGCAGTCTCCAGCGTCCATGAGTACAAATTGAAGCGCGAACAGATCAGTCCGCATGGCGCAGGCATGGTTCCTTGTCCTGATCATCGGGTCCCTCCAGCCCACGAGGCCCGTGCCGATGGTGGCGAAGATGGGTTTCTATCGCGAAGTCCACGGGCTGCCTTTTGCGGGCGGCGTTCCTCCTGCTCGCTCTCGCCCGGAACCGTCGTCAGGAAAATCCGTAGCTCGATCGCTGTATTTCTCCTCGGACTGTCCCGGAATACCTTCAACACCTGATCTGCGGCAACGCAATGGAGTGGTGGGAAGTGCGTGACGATACCCTCGCCATCTTCGTGGCCCTCGCGCTTTGCCAACTTACCAGGGCCCGCAAACCTATTGCTACGCCCCCTGGCTGAGAAATGTATGTTACAGGTCCACGGAAAGGAATCCTTATGGAACTGTCAGATCCCAATGTAATAGCGACGCTGAAGCTGTCAATGTTGCAAGGCAGAAAGCACGCCACCGATGCACCGAACCTTCCGCGCCGCTTGATAGCTCGGCGTTGCCGCTGTGGCCGGTGTGCCAGGTGTCTGGACGAAGCACGCTGGGAACGTATTTTTCAGCAAACATTTGCTGATCCGGATTACTATCAGTCCTCTCTGGTGCGGTATAGGTCGCCCCTGGCTACATCGGAGTGAGTGGGAATCGGCAGAAGACGACTCCAGCCCGCAACCTGACGCTTTCCGGTATTGCCGAGTGGATCGGCAGCCTGGCGCTCTGCCACAGGCTGGAATACTGCACCTGCGAGCACTGCCCGACGATAACGAATAGCTGAATGTCAATTCCTCGGTTATACCTGTGGAGGTGATAGCATCTTGCGAACGATCTCCTTGGCAATCTCCGATCCGACCGCAGCGCCAGCCGCGGCGTCCGAACCGCCACCCACCATCTGGTCGGTGATCGACAGGCACCATTCCCCCTGGCCGCAAACGCCGACGCCGAATAGCCGGGTAGCCAACACGACTCCCGCAGTTTTGCCGGTAAGGGTAAGGGCGACTTCGGCCAAAGTTGAATCAGATAAGCGTGATTGATTCAGAAGCACGAGGGTAACAGGAGCGGGTCCAGGGGAGAACCCACCTGTCTGAATCGGTTGTTGCACTTGGGCGAGCGCTGCCAACCCGCAAGCCGCGATCAAAGTGGCGATGAGCCACGGAAACCTCTGTCTCATTTAATTCCCTCCGTTTTCGCCTGACAAGGATCTTATCGGCACGTTTCCAGTTTGTTTGAAATCGCCGGAGTTCACAAGTCTAAGAAGTAAGGTCCGTACGTTCAGTACAAACAGACTCCTGGTTGCCGAAAGGTACCGGGTTAAATGCCATCGCCGTACTCACGGGCCGCCGCAATACATTCGTAAGACAGGATAACAATATGTTGATTTCTCTTTACGCATTGGCCAATAGAACCTATAATCAGGTCATGAAGATCACAGCAATCGGCATTGCATTCACACTTGTCTCGTTCGCCGCGACGCCGGTTGCGAGAGTGATCAGCACGCAGCCGCTAAATGTCGATGGCATTATCGGTCCAGCGCGGAACTTCGTACCATTGGCGGTAGGCAACGAGGTTACTACGGATAGCGCTTCGGCGGTGGTTCAGTTCCCCGATGGCAGCGCGGTTACGTTGCAGCCCCACTCCAAGCTACGGATCGAAGCGCAACCTTCGGGGCCGGCGGCCCGAGTGGTCCAAGGGAGCGCGATCTATGATGTGGCCCCGACGCCCTCAGGCGGTCCAGGGAAAGGTGCGAGCAGGTCTAGTGTCGAGATTTCACCGAGCTCTGTGAACCGCAGTCCGTCCGCGCGGAAACCGGGAGCAGCGGCACCACGGACGGGGGCTTTCACCGGCAGCTTCAGTCCTGGCGCATCCGCGGCCGGAATCGGGACCGGGACCGGGCCGCAGATTCTGGGTCCCAACGGAGTAACGATCAATCTTACCCCTGTGGTCAATTCCACCACTGGGGCTACCACTTACACGGTTTCGAGCATCCAGCAGACCATCGCGACTCCGGGCGGAGGCACGGCCGTCGTCACGGTTACCTCGGGACCGTTGATTGGGTCCACAGTGGGGGGGAGCACGACTGGCACGAGTTTTACGTTCACTCCGCCCGGGTCGAGCACTCCGCTAACGCCGACACAGACCAGTACTGCATTGCAAACCGGGATCCAGCAGGCGATTAACAGCGGGGTGGCGAATGGCACATTGCCCGGCGGCACCCAGACCCCATCTCCTACGCCGGTCGGGACCGGACAGTTCAGCGGTTCGGGCAGCTAGGACCGTCTTGTTCCGTTGCTGCGGTTTGAAGAGCGCGTTGGCCGATCAGAATGGAGGCGGGTCAGCATTTCTCCCCGGGCCGCTCGGTCGAACCTGGGGATGTCCTGGCGCAGGGCGCCGGCCTTTGCGGTTCCCTGCTGGCCGCTCGTTCCGCGCCGGCATTTCCACTTCCGGAGGCCTCAAAGGAAGTTGAGTGGATATAGACAAGAATAAAAACATCACGCCGGTTTCAGGCGAAGCCGTTCTCCTCGCATCACAACAAAAGGCACAAATAGTGGTAGCGGCGATCCAGGAAGGGGCCAATACCCTGTTCTTTGGCCGGAGGCGAGCGAAACCGTGGATCGCGCGCTACCCCGATGTTAACCACATTTCCGACCACGATCTGGAACGCTACTACCTGGGAATGGTAAAAGAAGCAGTCGAGCTAGCCGTACTCGAAGAACACCTCCTGGCTTGCCCGGCCTGCGTCGAGCGAGCCGAATCCACGCTAGATTACGTGGATGCTCTTCGGGCCGGGCTGGTCAAAACTCGGGAAGACTGAGGGCTCGACCGGCCGAGCGGCGCCGGAGCAAGGCCAGTTGTCGATCGCCCGCGAGAAACGGGACCGGCAATCGTCCAGTCCAGTGAGTAAAAGTGAGTAGAAAATGAATCTGAACCAACGTTACCTTTTACGGGTCTGCGTCTCGGCGGTGAGCCTCATCGCCGGTCTCGCTCATGCCCAGAGTCCGAACATTTCGTCCCAGGGGACCGTAAACAGCGCCGATTATTCCAGGAGTTTCGCTCCTGGAGCTCTGATCTCAATATTCGGCGCCAATTTGGCTTCATCCACCCAACAACCTACAGCGCTCCCGCTTCCGATCTCCCTCGGCGGGGCTTCGGTTCAACTGGCCAGCAACGGAGAGGCCCTTCCGCTGTGGTACGTCTCTCCAACGCAGATCAACGCACAGTTGCCGTACGACGTGCCCACCGGGCAAGTACAAGTCAGGGTGGTGACGGCCGCCGGCGCCAGTAACAGCGACACGATTACGGTCACCGACTGCGCACCGAAGATTTTCACCCTTGATTCTTCTGGACAAGGGCCCGGGGTTATCACTGCTACCGACTACAGGGTGCTCACGGCGGCGAACCCGGCTGGCCCTGGCCAGACGATCATTCTCTGGATGAACAGCATGGGTGCTACTTCAGGTAACCCGGTGGCCGGCCAACCAGCACCCGGGTCGAGCCCCGGCTCGCAGCTTTCCACTATGGCCGAAACAGTAACTGCTACGGTGGATGGGATACCCGGCCAAGTCACGTTTGCCGGCTTGAGTCCGGGGTCGGCCGGACTGTACCAGGTCAACGTCCAAGTGCCGTTTGCCGTAATCACAGGTCCGGTGACGATACAGGTTACGGCGGGAAACGCCTCAACCCAGGCGAAGGTCACGGTTTCTTATCGCCAGCTTGGCTTCTATCACGCCCTGCTCGGGGGCAAGGCGGTTCCGGGCGAAACCTTGAACGGGGTCTCTGGGCCGACCAGCGCGCTTGCCTACCAGCAATCGGACGTCACGACGTGGGGAAACACAGGCTTAAATGCATGGACGAATAACACTGGCCTCGGCAGCCAGTACGCCGCGGTTTCGGGGCTTGCGATGACGCTTCTGAACGGCAGCACCATCGTCTACGACAACAACGGGATCGAGACGAACACGTACGGAACTTTCTATAACAATGCGAACGGCCCGCCGAACACGCAAAAGCCGGGATTGTCCGAGTTGTTCTCGATGTCGAACTATTTTCCTCTCGTCTTTGCGGGACACCTCCGCCTGGCGCAAGCCACAACGATCACGACCATGATCGGGTACTTCGATGCGACGGGCGTGCAAGCACTGCCGTTCGACCCGAGCAACCCCTATGTGCAGTACCGGATGAATATCTGGTCCAACACGACTGGACCGCTACCCAAGACAACCGGGAACTTTCACAGGAGATGTGTTTTCCAGCGACACGACTGCCGGGACGTTCAGCTTTTCCGATACGGGAGTCAACCTGATTTCGAGCGGCGCCGCCGATGCGCCGAAGCCGATCTATAGGCTGGTCTATCGGCTTGCCGCGCCCCTTACGCTTCCGGCGGGCGAATACTGGTTCAGCCACGACGCTTCGGTCCGGGGCCAGCCAGCCACAAGTTCCACATCAGAGTTCGTGACGGCGGAGGATCTTCAGCGACTCATCACCTCCCAGGAGCGCCCTCCGCGCCAAGCCCGGCGGCTCTTCCTGTCTGGCGTGGAATTGACCATGGAAGATTCGTGGAATCTGGCACGGCCGGTTACGGTGCGGCCGAGCCGGCCGATTGAGCAGCATTAGGCAGGCCTGATAGGGGGCTTAACTGAGAATGCAGCCTGCCGTTCGGTTCGCTCTAGCCATCCCCATCAGCTCTGCTGGCAGGCTATGCCCTTGTTCAAACAGTGCGATTCGCATGGGCGGAACAGCTTTCCCGCCAGGACACCGTCGAAGCATTACAGGCTGCACTCCGGCTGACACCGGGAAACGCCGATTACCATGCCCGCATCGCAACGCTGGACCCCTCCCGGGACGATGAACTGAGGCGTCGCCCTCACTCTGAATTCGCGAAATCCGTCCTGGTGGATCATGCAGTCGGTCCGTCAGGAAGAAGACGGGGACGTTGCCGGAGCCGAAAAGAGTCTACGCCAGGCCAACATGGTCAGCCGCTACTATATACCTCGCTGGAGTTTCGCTGCCTTTTATTATCGTCAGGGTAACAAAGCTGAATTCATCCGTTGGGCCAAATCGGCGCTATCTGTCGGCTCTGGCCAGCCGGAATCCTTATTCCAAATGGCGCAGAGACTGGACCTCGCCTCCGACCAGATACTCAACGATCTCCTGCCCGAAGTTCCCGAACGGGTTGACGCCTATCTCCATCTCTTACTCCAGCAAGGCAAAGTCGATGAGCAAGCATGCCGCCGCCGCGCAACTCATCCGAATCGGCTCGAAGGAAAACCGGAGCAGTGTTTTAGAGGCTTGCGAGTCCCTATTTAAGGCAGGCAAAATCGACCAGGCCGTTGCCCTGTGGAACCAGGCCATTCAGGTCCACTGGCTCGATCTCTGCCCCTTGGACCCCTTGAAGGGAAAATCGCTCGGCAATGACTCCTTTGCGGGAGAGTCGCTGGAACTGGGATTCGACTGGAAGAATTCGATCCCTTTGGGCGTCTCCGCTTCTCGATCGGTACCGGATCGCAGCCTCTGCCTGGAGTTCTCCGGTAGCCAGCCCGAAAGCTGTGAACTCGTCAGCCAGTTGGTTCCCTTGTTGCCCAACCGCCAATATCAGATTAAAGTCCGCTACCGCCTCCGTTCCGCCAGTATCGCAACCGGCCTGCAACTGTCCGTCGTGCCGGTGCCTTCCGGCAAGCCTGTGATGGCAGGCCCGATGAATCCGGCCGCTGAGGAATTCGCGGAACAATTGTTCCCCTTCGAGAGCCCGCCTCAACAGGGCCCCATGAAGATACTGTTCTCCTACAACCGTCTTGCCCGGAACGACCAGGATGGAAGGAAAGCTCTGGATCCAGTCTATCCATCTGATCCTCCTGCCATAGTGCCTTCGATGCTGAAACGCGCCCTTTCCTACGCGCTCCTGGCTCTCTGTGGTGCCGGCCTGCTCATGGCCTGGACGCCGCAACGCCTGCCTTGGCATCTGTTCGAGGCGCTCATTTTCGGCCTATTCATTCTATGGACAGCCGCCTGGTCCGCGGGCAAGGTAGAGGCTCGTTGGTCGTGGCTGTTCCTTCCTCTTCTTGCCATCGTCGCCTGGGGCGCCTTGCAGGTGCGCATGGGGTGGAGCGTCTACACCTTCGCCACCGAAGCGGATACCATTCGCTGGGGCGCTTACTTCTCGATCTTCTTCCTCGCGTTTCAACTGTTCGGAGAAGACGATAGCGCCAGAGCGTTCCGAAGAGTCTTCACTATCTACGCCTTCGCACTAGCCGTAGTCTCGGTCCTGCAATACTTCCTGGGCAACGGCAAAATCTATTGGCTCTTTGAGTCCGCAGAAACCGCCGGGTTAGGTCCCTTCCTGAATCGCGATCACTACGCTTCCTTTGTCGCGCTGGTATTGCCCGTAGCCGCCGTCGAGATGCTGCGCCATCCGCGCCGGCGGTGGTTCTTCGCTCTTGCCATGGCGGTCCTGTACGCTTCAGTGATCGCAGGCGCTTCGCGCGCCGGCTTTGTACTTGTGACCCTGGAGATGCTGATATTATTCGCGCTCCTCGGGTTCTCCGGCCGAATCGTATTGGCCGTCGTCGCCCTCATGGTTGCCTTCGGTTTTGTCGTCGGTTGGGGAACCCTCTATGATCGCCTCGGCATTCCAGATCCCTACGCCGGCCGCCGGGAAGTGGCCTCGGCGACGGTTCAGATGATCGAGGCGAACCCCTGGAAAGGCTTTGGCATGGGTACCTGGACCAACGTGTATCCGGCATATGCCTCGAAAGACTTCGGCGTATTCATCAACGCCGCCCACAACGACTGGTTACAGTGGGGAGCCGAGGGCGGCATTCCGATGCTCGCGTGCCTGTTTCTGCTCTTCGGCGCTTCGGTATTCCTGGTGCGGAGAGTACCGTGGGTGCTTGGAGTGCCCGTCGTCTTCCTCCACTCGCTCATCGATTTTCCGCTGCAGGGACGGTTCCTGCCTGCGATTGTCCTGCTGGTGCTCGGCATCGCCGCCCGATCAGTCGTCGCAAAAGGAGCGAAAACCACGGAGGGCAGGCGTGGGTCTCAGAATAGACTAAGCTAGGCCGTGCGGCGTTCCCTTTCGAGGGCTTCATGAAGAAGCATCTTGATGTAGGTCTGATATGGGAGCCCCTTTTGGAGCGCGAGATCTTGCGCGGCCTTAATATCGGGCACCGGCAACCGCATTGTCACGGTCTTCAAGGGCACCGCCCGCCTGGCCTTGCCAGACTTGATTGCGCGCTTCATGATCTCCGTGGCCAATTCGGGATGGCTATCCCACCATTCAGCCTCCTCGGCTTCGCTACGGAACTTCGGAATTGTGATTTGCTTTGCAGGCATGTTCATTTCCCCTCGAAGTAGAGCTGTTGCTGTTCTTTGGTCATTTCGTATGCTGTAACGATCCGGGTCTTGCCGCGCCGCTCGGCGTAGAGGACCGTAAGCATACGCCCCGACTTGGTCCGCCCAAAACAGAGCACCCGTTCTTCACTTCCGTGCTGCTGAACACCGGCGTCCAAGGGTTCAATCAGGACCGCCTCTTCGGCCTCTTCTGGCGCGATGCCGTGCCGTGCGATGTGCTCCCTGTTCGCAGCGTCCCAATCGAACTCCATGCTTTACATTGTAAATACCCCGTAAATGCGAAGTCAAGGGTGGGCGTTCGAGAAGACGCCCTGTTCCGTTTAAACCGTTGCGCCGGACATTGACGCGGCGCACAAGGTCCCCAAACCGAAATTGGCGGCAATCGATTTGACATCCAAGTTCATTCTCACAAGTACCGTAATTCGCCGTGGCGTTGCATTGGTCATGCCGCTAACGGTCATTCTTGCCTGCGCGGCGCTCACGTCGTGCCGGGCTAAACGTCCGCCGGCTCGAGTGTACCGCGTCGGTTTTCAGAACTCCCCTCCACGACAGTATGTTTCTCCTGATGGAAAACCCTATGGCCCCTCGATCGATGTGATTCGGGAAGCGGCCATACGGTCGGGATTGTCAGTGGAGTGGGTCTTGGTACCTGCAGGTCCGGATCAGGCGCTCGCCACGGGTACGGTCGATTTGTGGCCCATTGTAGGGCGTTTGCCGGACCGGGAGGGCCTCTTCTACATCACCCAGCCGTTTGCGCAGGTGACTTTCTGGCTCATTGCCAATCGGACAAGCGGGATCGATCGTGCTTCTTCCGCAGTACGGAAGCGGATCGCTTACACCAGCGGCGTCCCGCAGAGGATCGCGGAGAAGAGCTTTCCCAAGGCAACTCTCATTCACAAAGAGAGCCGCCCTGAATTGGTGCGCGCTGTTTGCGACGGGGAATTGGATGCCGGCGTGCTGCCGGACAGCGCCGCCGATGCATCGCTTCTCACCGGGTCACCTGGCTGTGTGGATCGCCTGTCATTCATGCCCATTCCAGGAGGGCGCGTTTCGTCGGGAGTCGGCGCCACCTACCGCAACGCCGGGGCCCCCGCGGCTGCCGATGCCATCCGGACCGCCATCGGAGTCATGGCCGAGGATGGAAGTCTGGCCGCCATCCACTTCCGGTGGTACACCAATCCCAGCAATGAGGCCCTTCTGCTGCAGTTCCTCGGGCAGGCCCGCCAGGTGGACCACTTGAAGACCGCCTGGCTCGGGCTTTCCTCCATCGGTTGTGCCGTTCTACTGTGGCTCTCGCTGAGCCTTCGCCGGGCTAAGCTGGCGGCCGAGCGTTTCAGCTCTATCCGGTCGGAGTTCGTCGCCAACATGAGTCATGAAATTCGAACGCCCATGAATGGTGTCATCGGGATGACCGGACTGCTCCTCGATACCGATCTATCCGCCGAGCAACGAGAGTACGCCGAGACGGTCCGCAAATCGGCTGAGTCGCTGCTCGCGATTATCAACGATGTTCTCGATTTCTCGAAGATTGAAGCCGGCCGAATGATCGTCGAGCCACTTCCCTTCGACCTCCGCGTGGTCATCGAGGACGTGGCCGAACTGCTCGCCTCGGCGGCGGAGGAGAAGGGGCTGGACCTCCTCGTGGAGTACTCTTCTGATGTGCCCACCCGATTCGTCGGGGATGCCGGGCGCATCCGGCAGGTGGCTACCAACCTGATTTCCAATGCCCTGAAGTTCACCGCGCGCGGGCAAGTTCACATCCAGGTACAATGCGACGGCTTCATGGATGAAACTGCCACGATGCGCGTATCCGTTACCGACACCGGGATTGGTATTCCCGGCGACAAGATCGGCTCGCTCTTTCAGAAATTTACGCAGGCCGACGCCTCCACTACCCGCCGGTATGGCGGATCAGGTCTCGGCTTGGCAATCTCCAGACAACTCGTGCTATTGATGGGTGGTTCGCTGGGCGTTGAGAGCCGAGTGGGAGAGGGCTCCACCTTCTGGTTCATGCTGCCGTTACGCAGGGTCGAGCAGTACCCCGCCCCGGCGGCTCCAGCCAGCCTGGGGGGTGTTAGGGTTCTCGTGGTGGACGATCAAGCCCTTAACCGCCGACTCCTCCAGGAACAAGTCCGCTCGTGGCGGATGCTCGATGACAGCGTAGCGTCTGGGGAGGATGCTTTGCGCGCCCTGCGCGCTGCGGTGAAAGATGCCAATCCATACCGGATTGTCATCACCGACCACCAGCTTCCCGACATGGATGGAGCGGCTCTGGCCGGCCGGATCAAAGGAGACCCCTCCGTAAGGAGCGTCGCAGTCATTATACTTACCTCGACCAGGCATCTTGGCCAGATGATGCGCCTTCGGGGCGCTCAAATCGAGGCCTGCCTGACCAAACCATTCCGGCAGTCATCATTGCTCAAGACTCTAACTTCCGTGTTGTCACCCGCAGTGGGATCGCCGCTCCAGGCGAAGAGAGCGGCCGGCATCGCTGCGGGCGGCAATTTGCGGGTCCTCGTCGCAGAGGACAACGTGGTGAATCAAAAGGTGGCGGCACGCATGCTGGAGAAACTCGGATTTCGGGCCGACGTGGCCGCAGACGGGCGGGAAGCCCTCAATATGTGGCAGTTGGTCCCCTATGACTTGATCTTCATGGATTGTCAAATGCCCGAGATCGACGGTTATGAGGCCACCCGGGAGATTCGACGGCAGGAAGGGAGCCTCCGCCACGTCGTGATCATTGCCATGACCGCCGAAGCGCTCGGGCGCGACCGGTGTATCGAGTCCGGGATGGACGACTTCATTCCTAAGCCTGTCCGGATGGAAGATCTGGCTACCCTCACTTACGAATGGTCTGAGCGCATGGAAGCAATCGCGCGGAATCCGAATCTGCCTCCCGATCGGTCCTCATCTAGTGCAGAGAGCGTTTAGCTCGCAGTATTTGGCCTAAGCCGTCGCAATATTAGGTATAATACGATACTATAACCTTTATATGACCAGTCAGCCAGGAGCTTTGAGGCATGCCATGGCCCCGATAGCGTTGGCTTCAACCAGCCCCAGCCCAGAAACTTCCGGTGCTCCGTTTGGGCTACACAGGGGGATGACTCAAGACCAGGTAATCCGCATCGTAGGCGAGGGTTCAGTCGAAGCTGCATTGGATGACACGATGCTCTTCCGGGTTGTCCCCAAGCCGCATCCGGCATTTGAGTCGTATGCCCTGATGTTTTCGCCCAAGAACGGCTTGCTTAAGACAGTAGCCATCGGGAAGGATATCAGGACAAACGGCTTCGGAGGTGCCGTCCACACCTCATTCATCGAAATTCAGAATGTCATTGCAGAGACATACGGCCAGCCCGACATCAAAGTGGACTATCTAATGGCCGGGAGCAATTGGAGGGACCATAAGGACTGGATGACAGGGTTATTCAAGGAGGAAAGGACACTGGCGACGGCGTGGCTGCCGAGTCGGGAATGGGGTTATGGAATCGTACTGGCGGCGAGGGCTCTGTCAAGTGATATGGGCCGGCTGGAACTCGCTTACGAATTTGATGGCTGGGAGCAGTACCTTGATGCGGTAAAGAAGAAAGCAGGAGCCGCATTCTAGCGCTCTAGCCCCCCTTCGCCCTCAGCCGCTACCCGCCGAGATACTCCAAGTCAAACTTCCCGGCAATTATAGCCGCCCGCAGACTGTCAACGTATGCTGCCGTCGTCGCTGCCCTTTCCTGGCATTCGGAACAACAGAGCAAGTGTTCTTCAAGAGGGGCGAGTTCAGCTTCGTCGTTCACCATTCCGAGGTGGTAACGCTCCAGGTCGTGGTCCGATATATGTTCCATAGAAGTTAAGCCACCGCTGGCTCGGCGCCGCGGCAACCCATGGCCACAGGGTAGTTAGCGATTAATCGTGTGCCGTCGAGCGGGCTGGACTCGAACCGGACCGTGCCGCCGAGACAGCGTTCTGTCAGGAGTATCAGGCCATAATTACGGGACGAGTGGAGAGAAGCCTGAAGTTGCGTCTCAGGAATTATCCTCTCGTCATGCACGCAGAACTCTATCCCAACTGGGGTCGCGTTGCATCCGATGCTAACGGTGCCCCCGGGCTGAGTGACCGCTAGCCTGTTCGCGAGCATATCGCCGAGGATATGTGAGAGAATCGCAGGGTCGGTGTCCATCAGCAGATCCTCGGAAAGGGGATCGACAAGAATTGTTCGCCCGATGGTGTCAGTGCGGTCCTGGTAATCTGCCGCTACGGTCTGGATCAGTTCGAGGGTTCGAACTGAAGTGCGCTTGACCGGCAGTTGGCCGGCCTCTGCTTGCAATAGTCGTTGATAACCTCGGATCTCCGAGACCAGTTCGGCCGCGCACCGATCCATTAGTCCGGCAAGTTCGGCATTACTCCCGCCTTCCAATTCGTCCCTTAGCAGACCAGCGCACCCCTTCACTCCACCGGCTCTGTTCAGAATGTCGTGAAAGAACTGCCGCTCGACAAGACGCCGCTGTTTCTCCGGACTGAAGTCGGTCAGAGTGCAAACGGCAAATCGCTCCTGGCCCTCGATAGGCGAGGCCGTCACCATCAGATCGCTGGTTGGGTCCGAGCTGTTCCCGGAGCGGACGATATGCCATTTGCTGCCACCACAAGTCTGGCAGGCCTCAGCCGTTCCACGGCCCTTTAGTGATTGTGTGGCGTGGATGCAATGAAACGCTTCGCACAGCCGCGAACCCAACACCGCTGGCAGGCTCGACGCACCCGCCAAACTCAACGCCGCGCGGTTGCAGAAAACAATCTCCCCGCTCCGGTTCAGCACAACGATCAACGCCCCGCATGCGTCCAGCACCCCGCTTAGTAAACCGGATTCGAAAGCGCGAGCCTGTGTCGACATCTCCGATTCCGGTGACCGCCCCGTGCTCGCAGAGATTGCCTTAACTTCGGCCAGTTTTCCATTAGGCTGGGGTTTCAGGCACGAGCCATTATCCAGCACCGACCGGACCGCGGTCAGTAGGTCCTGCGGGTCGAGACTTACAACGTACCCCTCTGCCGCGCCTTGCAATTCCGCCGGAATATCCACCGAAGATGTCCAGATTACCGGGAGGGCCCAACGGGCCTTTACCCCGCGGCAAACTTCCGAACCGTGTATGTCCGGCAGGTTGACGTCGAGTAGCATCAGGTCGGGGCACTCGGCTTCGATGGACTCGATCGCTGCTTTCCCGGTGCCGGCTTCGGAAACATAAAAACCCGCTTCCCGCAAATAGTACGCTTTCAGGTAGCGCAACGGTTCGCAATCGTCTACTACCAGGACATGGGATCCGAGGTTCGGGCTCACCATTTGGTACCCGATCTGCCATATCCCAATAGGCAACGCATCTAATGTTCCCTGCACAACCGCAAAAGCCTGGGAGCGACCGTTAGCGGCCGCAGGTCTTCCAGCTCAAGCTGGCACGTCGGGCAGAGCAACAGGTGCGCCTCCAGAATCTCGGCAGACTTCTGATCGAGCAGGCCCGCTCGATACTCAGTCAATGCCCTTTCCGGCATATGGGGCCAAAGCAGAAAGTCGAACATTTTGAGCCCTCCAGAACCAGACTCCGTCAAAAGGCTTCCCGGACAATCGGTCGACTCGCCCGCCTTTCCGATGGCTGCAATCCGGGTTTCGCCTCCGTCCCCTTACTTTCGTAGTAGAGTGTTGCCCTACTAGGTTCGCGGGTTCTCTTGTATGCCTTTTTCGAATGCTTCTATGCCAATGTGGGAACAGGGCGGGGAGTCCCTGCACTTGCTACAACCCGCGTTTCGCGTGTTACTCATCGAAGACAACCCTGGCGATACCGATCTGGTCAAGGCAACGCTCGCAGAAGCAGAAGGCGCTAAATTTGAGCTGCATTGCTCCGAAACGCTGCTAACCGGTCTGGACCGCCTCGCGCGTGGGGATTTCGACCTTGTGCTCCTGGATCTTTCTCTCCCAGATAGCCACGGGCTCGATGGCCTGACCGCTGTACGCAATCATGCGCCCACAATCCCGGTGGTGCTCCTCACGGGGTGGAACAGTGAGTCCCTGGCACTTCGGGCCATGCAGAGCGGAGCGCAGGACTACCTGATAAAGGGTTCGTTGGACGGGGCCTGCCCTGGCTCGCATTCTGCAACACGCCATTGTGCGCCAGAGAATCCAGGCCGGCTCTCCCATCCTGGATCCCAACCATGAACAGGCGAAGGTTGTGGGATTTCTTGGAGCTAAAGGCGGCGTCGGCAGCACAACCATTGCCTGTCACGTCGCGATGGAACTGAAGCGGCAGACCGCAGGCCGTGTCTTGCTGATGGATCTGGACATGACGGGCAACACGATCGGTTTCATGATGAACGTAAACATGCCGTACGGCATCATGGAAGCTTCCGATGACATCCTGCATCTCGATGAAGATCGATGGAAGAAGCTGGTTACCTTCGCTGGGGGGCTGGATATTCTGCAGTCGAGAGGGCCGGCATTCCAGGAAGACAAGCAGCCGAAAGCGGAACGCGTCCGGTTATTACTCAACTTCGTCCGATCCCTCTACCAGTGGATTGTCGTCGATCTCGGCCGGCTGACACCGTTCTCGGCGCGTCTGGTCCCGGTGGTCAGCCGCCTCTACGTGGTGAGTACGCCCGACATTCTGGGGCTCGCCCAAGCGAAATCGGCTGTGGGTGCGTTCTTGGAGGCGGGACTCGATCAGTCTTGTTTGGCCCTGACTCTGAACCAGGTTCCTGGGTAGCTCCTACACGGCGTTAGAGGTAGAGAAGGCGTTGGGAGTGTCCGTGGAAGCGATGTTGCCGGAGTGCCGGCGGGATTTTGAGGATAGCGCTCTCAACGGAAAGCGTTTGGGCGAGAGCCGCAAGTTCCAAAAGCATATGGCGGACCTCGCGGCCGGAATCGCGGGTCTGGACAAGAATCCGCAAACGCCGAAGTCCCGCTTCTCTTTCCTGACAGGAGCCCTTCGCGGTGCCACATCGGGAATCTAGCAGCCTCATGCCCACGGATGCACGCCAGAACGGCAGCTCCGTTCTGGCTCCTCCACCGCTTGCGGAAAGCTGGGGCGCGGAAGAATTGGGGCAACCCTGGACGGCGGTAGCAACCGGCATCTGGGCAGTCGATCTGGAGGGCCGTTGCATCTTTGTCAACCAGGCGGTATGCCGGATTTTCGGCTATTCCCAGGAAGAATGCCAGGGGCGCAGGCTGCAATGCATTCTTCACAAGAGGAACCCGAAGGGATGGAATTGCCCAAAAGAAAAGTGCCGGATCCAAAGGGCGCTGGAAGAGGGGACTTCCGCAGGATTTGAAGACGAGGTCTTCCTGAAACGCGACGGAACCCCGCTCCCCGTGCGCTGTTCGGTCGAGCCCCTCATCGTACAAGGCCGCACGAGGGGCGCGGTGATCAGCATCGCCGACATCACGAAAGAAAAGCGCGCGGAGGAGTCGCTGCGGAAGAGCGACGAATGGCTAGACTTCGCGCAGCAGGCGGCCGGTGTGGGCATTTTCGATTTGGACCTTACGACAGGTGAAGCGAAGGCGTCGGAGGGACAGTTCCGGCTTTATGGCTTGGACCCGGCCACCAAATGGCCGTCACATGAAGAATGGCGCATGATGGTCCATCCGGAAGACCGCGAGCGGATTGGACCGCGACCATCGAGTTGACGCTCTCCGGAGCTCAGACCGTCCGGGAGAGAGTATCGAATCGTCCGGCCGGATGGAAGCATTCGCTGGCTGTTCGGTCAGCCGACGCGTGTTCTTCGACCAAGCCGGTAAGGCCACGCGCCTGGTCGGTGCCAATGTCGATATCACCGGTCGCGTCCACGCCGAAACCGCGCTCAATCAGTTTTTCCATGCATCGCCCACGCCGATGGCCATCTGGGATCGCGAAGGCCACATCCAACGAGTAAACCCTGCCTGGGCGCCTCTTCTCGGCCGTACGGCGGCGGAAGTGGAAGGGCTCAATTTGTTCGAACTGGTCCACCCGGAGGACCGCGCCGCCGCCGCGGCCGAGTTCGAAAGGCTCATCAGTTCTGAGAAACGGACGGGATTCGAGTGCCGCGTCAAATGCAAGGACGGATCGTACCGGTGGCTGCTGGTGAATGCCTGTGCTCCGAAGGGTGCGCAGGTGATCTATGTAACCGCGCACGACATTACGCAGCGGAAAAATGCCGAAGAGGCTTTGCGGCGCAGCGAAGAGCGCTTCCATTCGGCATTTGAGAACACCCTGTTCGGGATGGCAATCACCGGCCTGGACGGCCAGTTCCTCCAGGTCAACCAGAGCCTTTGCCGGATTATCGGCCTTTCCGAGGAGGAGTTGCTGCGGACAGATGTTTCGGCGATTACACACCCCAGCGACGTTCGGGAAAGCCGGGAGTTCATGCGCGGATTGGCGACCGGCGGGAAATCCAGAGGCACCCTCGATAAACGGTATTTGCGCAAAAATGGCGACCCGGTTTGGGCACGCAGCCATGTGGCTCTGGAGCGCGATCCGCAGGGAAATCCACTCTTCTTTATTGCAGTGGTGGAGGACCTGACCGAGCAGAAGCGCGCCGAAGAGAACGCCCGCACCAGTGACCAATGGCTGAAGTTTACGATGGACTCAGCCGGTATCGGCCTGCGCCACCGGGACTCCCGGAGAGATCAAAGTCTCCGACCAGCAGTTCCGCTTGTACGGCCTCGAACCTGCCGCAAAGTGGATCTCTCGCGAGCGCTGGTTGCAGTTGATCCACCCCGAGGATCGCGAGCGGGTCGTGATGGAACAGCGAAACGCTTTAGCGCTGGCCGATCCTTACGACCTTGAGTTCCGCGTGGTGTGGCCGGACGGCAGCATCCATTGGCTCCTGAGCAGGGAAAGAGCCCTTCACGACGCCAGGGGCGCCCAAAACATAGAGGTTACGATCGACGTCACCGAGCGCAAGCGCGCCGAATTGGCGCTGGATGAGTTCTTTCGACTGAGCCGCTCGCCCAAGGCCATCTTCGGCGTCGATGGCGTCATCAAGCGGTTCAACCCAGCTCTGCTGGAAATGTCCGGATTCACGGCGGAGGAATTTGCCCGGCGCCCCGTGATGGAGTTCTTTCACCCGGACGACCGGGCGGCGATGCAGGCGGAGATCCAGAAACTGGCTGCCCATGGCGGGCATACGGAATTCGAATGCCGGGGTCTGCGCAAGGATGGTTCGACCGTCTGGTTGCTCTTTACGGCTACTGCGGTGCCGGACGAGAAATTGATCTTCACCATCGCCTACGACATCACCGAGCGGAAGCGGGCAATGGAGGATCTGCTCTTCCGGAATGTTCTCCTGTCCACGCAACAGGAAGCCTCGATCGACGGAATCCTGGTGGTGGATGAAAATGCCCGCATCCTTTCGTATAACCGCCGGTTTATTGAGATGTGGGGCATCCCTCCAGAACTCCTCAAGGATGGGCTTGATGAAGGGCTGCTGCGATTCGTGACGGCCCAGTTGCTGGATCCGCCGCTGTTCTTGCAGAAGGTCCAATACCTCTATGAGCACAGGCAGGAAAGCAGCCGGGACGAACTGCTATTGGCGGATGGCCGGATCTTTGACCGGTACTCAACTTCGATGTTTGGACCGGAGGAGCGATACTATGGCCGCGATCTGGTATTTCCGCGACATCACCGAGCGCAAGCGGGCCGAAGCGGCTCTGCGCGAAAGCGAGCAGCGCTTCAAGCTGATTGCGGAAACCATCCAAGACGTGTTCTGGATGACCGATGTTGACTTCCACAAGCTTCTCTACGTTAGCCCGGCTTACGAGGGCCTATGGGGAAGGAGCCGGGATGACTTGTATGCCAATCCCAGGACGTTCGTCGACGCCATCCACCCCGAAGATCGTGCCGGAGTTAATGGAGTTGTACTTGAGTTGCAGCGGCAGGGCTTGCGCGTACAACCACGAGTACCGCATCATCCGGCCAGACGGGTCGATAGCCTGGATTTGGGACCAGGGCTTCCCCATCCGGGATGATTCGGGTCAGATCGTCCTGTACACGGGTGTCGCGAAAGATATTACTGAGCGTAAGCGGATGGAGGAAGCCATCCGACTCCACTCCGAGAAACTGGCGCGCTCCAACCAGGAACTCGAGCGCTTCGCCTACGTGGCTTCCCACGATCTTCAGGAGCCGCTGCGCATGGTCGCCAGTTTCACGCAATTGCTCTCCCAGCGCTACACCGGCCGGTTGGATGAGACGGCCGACAAATACATTCATTACGCCGTGGACGGCGCCAAGCGAATGCAGCAATTAATCGCGGACCTGCTGGCATTTTCCCGTGTCAACAGCAAGGAACTTGACCTCCGCCCAACCGGCTGCGAGGCGTTGATCGTGGCGGCCCTGCAGAATCTGCGGGCTGCCATCGAGGAGAGCGGTGCTGCCATAGACCGGGATCCACTGCCCGAGGTCTGCGTGGACGAGGGGCAATTCATCCAGTTGTTCCAAAACCTGCTCGGCAATGCCATCAAGTTCAGACGAAAGGAAACGTCCCCGCGAATCCATGTCTCCGCCGTGGATGACGGAGCGGAGTGGTTGTTTTCCGTGCAGGACAACGGTATCGGCATCGAGCCGAAGCATGCCGACCGCGTCTTCCAGATCTTCCAGCGACTGCACACCCGGACGGAATACCCGGGTACCGGGATCGGACTCGCCGTCTGCCAGAAAGTCGTCGAGCGCCACGGCGGACGGATCTGGGTGGAATCCCAACCGGGCATGGGATCGAACTTCCGCTTTACCGTGCCTAAATCCCAAACGGGCGGGCGCATAGGGCGCGCCGAGCAAGCCGCACGGATCAGGGTCAAGATTCTGCCGGCAGCATTTCGAAAATACGCGCCGCAAAGGTCGGATGATCATACAGGACAGTAGACAGAACCCCGCGGCTATTGCGCCCCGGCGAGGACAAAGGGCGTTGCCGCATCCAGTCGCCGGCTGGGAGGACAACTCGCCCGAGCGAGCGCAGCGGCTGACGCAGCTATGCGCCGCGGTAGCCTGCGGCATCGCGCTACTGGCTTTGGCGGGCTGGCTCTTGGACGTCAGGTTATTGGCGGGGCAGTGGAGAGGTTGCCTTCCGACCGCTCCCAGCAGCGCGCTGGCCATCCTGTTTCTCAGTGGCGGGGTCTTCAGTCACGCGCGCTGGTCCACGCACCCTCTGAGCCGGCGCGTTGCGCTGGCCGGCGCCGGCCTTGCCGCCGCGATAGTGCTGCTGGCGTTGGTCCACTTTGTCACCGGCAGCGATCTGGAACTGCGTGCTCGCCCGCACCAATGAGTTATCCGGCCGAATCCCCCTGGGCCGAATGTCACCTTTTACCGCCGCGGCGGTTCTTCTGGAAAGTGGAGCCCTCCTGTTCTTGCTTCACACCTCCCGGTGGCGTTGTGCCGCCATCGTAGCCACGTTGCTCGCGCTCCTGGCCACCGTGGCCAACCTCGTAATCTTAATGGGGTATTCCTACGGCGTTCCGCTGTCGTACGGCGGCGCCACCATCATCCCGATGGCCTTGTCCACCGCCCTCGCTCTGGTGCTGGTGGGTGTGGGACAGGTTAAGCTGGCGCTGCCCGGAGTTCCGGCGCTACACGCCTGGCGCGGGGATTCTATGCGTGGCGTGCTCGTGCGCGCCTTCCTGCCGACAGTCCTGGCGTTCATTCTCTTCCAGGGCTGGGTGGAGGCCGTGGTGCTTGCTGGGGCGCGCGAGGATCCCCTGTGGGACTCGTTTTCGGCATTGATGGCTTGTGTCTTGATTGTGGTCCTCATCGGATTGGTCGCCCGGCGCACCGGCGATACCATCGACCGCCTGCAAGGGGCTCTGCGGGAAAGCGAAGCCAAGTACCGCGAACTGTTCGATTTTGCTCCGGTAGCGTATCACGAATTGGACATGGACGGCGTGATTCGCCGGGTGAACCGTACCGAGTGCGCCCTGCTTGGCTACGACGCGAGCGGGATGCTGGGACGGCCGGTATCGGAGTTCGTCACCGCGGCGGACCGGGAAGCGAGCCGCGAGGCCGTCCGGCGGAAAGCTGTCCGGCGAACAACCTCTGGAACCGGTGCAGCGCCGTTTCGTCCGGCGAGACGGTGGCGAGTTATGGGTCGAAGTCCACGACATCCTGGTGCACAATGCCAAGGGCGAGATCGTCGGCATTCGTACGCGCCCTGCTGGACATGACCGAGCGTAAGCGGATGGCGGCAGCCCTGGAGGCCACTGTCGAGAAGTTGGCCCGGTCGAACACCGAACTGGAGCAGTTTGCTTATGTAGCTTCCCACGATTTGCAGGAGCCGCTGCGCATGGTCGCCAGTTTCACCCAATTGCTTTCCCAGCGCTACTCCGGAAAGTTGGACGAGACAGCCGACCGGTATATCAACTATGCCGTGGATGGCGCCAAGCGCATGCAGCACCTGATTGCCGACCTGCTGGCGTTTTCCCGCGTCGAACAGCAAGGAACTTGACCTTCGTCAAACCGGCTGTGAAGCGGTTGTTGAGACCGCCATGGAGAATCTGAGGGATGGGATCCGGGAGAGTGGGGCTTCCGTCGCCTGGGAGCCGCTTCCGGAGCTTTTGGTGGACCAGACGCAGTTTGTCCAGTTGTTTCAGAACCTGCTCGCCAATGCGGTCAAGTTCCAGCGGAAAGAAGAGCCCGCGCGAATTCATATTTCGGCGGTAGAGAACCACACGGAGTGGCTGCTGTCCATGCAGGATAACGGCATCGGAATCGAGCCGCGTCATGCCGAGCGGATCTTCCAGATCTTCCAGCGTCTGCACGCACGGGGCGAGTTCCCAGGCACCGGCATTGGCCTGGCGGTCTGCAAGAAAGTGGTCGAGCGGCACGGGGGAAGAATCTGGGTGGAATCGGAATTCGGAAAGGGATCGACTTTCCACTTTACAATTCCGAAAAGGAAAAACGGAGTCAGGAATGAGCATGCAAATCAAACCGGCTGAGATTCTGTTGGTTGAAGACAACCCCGGAGATGTAGAGTTGATCCAGGAGGCCTTGCAGCACGGCAAAGTGCTCAATCGAATCAGCGTTGCGAGCGACGGCGAACTGGCCCTGGATTTCATGAATCGAGCCCGCGGCTTTGAGAATGCCCCGCACCCCGACCTGATCTTACTGGACCTGAACATTCCGAAGAAAGACGGGTTCGAGGTGCTACGCGAAATCAAGAAACATCCGTTGATGAGCCGGGTACCAGTAGTCATTCTGACCAGTTCACAAGCCGACCGCGACATTTTGAAGAGCTACAACCTTGGTGCCAATTGCTTTATCTCAAAACCGGTGGACGTGGACGAGTTCCTGGCGGTAGTTCGCTCCGCCGGAGAATTCTGGCTTTCCATCGTCAAGCTGCCTCCGGAAGGCTAGTATCTCTTTAGAGAATGCAGCAGAAAGTCCGGCTACTCAGTTTTACAGATCATGAGTGTGTAGATTCGTTATATCTAAGGAATACTCGTAATAGAATACCCTTGAGCTTCAGTGCGCGCGGTAGTAGCATGTATGTAGACATATGATGAGGTAGACGAATTTAGATATTTAGTTTCAATTATGCTGGGGACGCATCGAAAGTGCGACTTAGAGCTGCTTTGGGTTCGATCCGGCCATTTGAGAGGACAACGGTGGGGGGCGCGTGACGGGATTCCTAGTACGTCCTGAACGCTCCACGGCTATGCGATATGCCATCGCCGTAGGCAGCGTCGTGTTGGCGCTGCTGGTTAGGATAGCGCTCAACCCCCTGCTCGGAGATCAACTGCCCTTTCCCACGTTTTTTGCGGCGGTAGCTTTATCCGTTTGGTTTTCCGGGTGGAAGCCATCTCTCTTGACGATGGTGTTAGGCTTCGTGGCGGCCGATCTGTTCTGTGTTCACCATCCAAATGCGCTGTTTACCGCAACCGCCCTTGACCTGGCACTCGATGGCAACTACTTCCTGGTTTGCTCGGCGATCATATTTACCGGTTACACCGCGCACACCGCTAGCGAGCGCGCGCTTGCCCGGGAATTCGAATTGCAAAAGGAAGTCGAAAAGCGCGTTCGGTCCGAAGAGGAATTGTGCAAAGCGCGCGCACGAATTGGAGTTTCGGGTTGAACAGCGGACGCAAGAGCTGAACCGCGCGTGGAAACGCAGGAGCGGGAGAAGCGGCATTTCCGCGAGGTTCTGGAATCTCTGCCGGTCTGCGTAGCGCTGTTGACCGCGGACCATCAGATCTCCTTCGCCAATCGCATGTTCCTGGAGCGCTTCGGCGAGTCTCATGGCCGCCCCTGCTTCGAAACGATATTTGGTCTCTCCGCTCCGTGCGAGTTTTGCGATAACCACCAGCCCCTCGAAACCAGGGCGGTCCACGGATGGGAATGCGCGGGTCCGGACGGCAGCGTGTATCAGGTTTTCATTTTCCCCTACAGAGACAGTGAAGGGTCCAACCTCATCATGGAGGTGCAAATCGACATCACGGAGCTGAAGCGGGCTCAGGTGAGACTCTCCGAACAAGCCGAGTTGCTGCGGCTCGCGCACGACGCCATCCTGGCGACTGACTGGGATGGCAAAGTCTCGTTCTGGAACCAGGGTGCTGAAGAAATGTACGGTTGGCGGGCGGAGGAGGCCCTTGACGAAGACTGTCCATGAACTCCTGAAGACCGCGTTCCCCGTTCCTTTAGACGAGATCAGAGCCTCTATTCAGTTCAAGGGGCAATGGGAAGGCGAATTGACGCATGTTACGCGCAGCGGACAGACCGTCATCGTGACAAGCCGGTGGTCGCTGCAACGCGATAACGCGGGCAACCCCAGCACGATTCTGGAGATCAACCGGGACATAACCGAGCGCAAGCGGGCGGAGGCGGCTCTGGCGGACAGGCGAACAGGAGCTGGAGCGTTCCAATGCCGAACTGCAGCAGTTCGCCTACGTGGCTTCCCACGACCTTCAGGAGCCGCTGCGCATGGTCGCCAACTTCACCCAGCTCCTGGCGGAGCGATACGGCGCCGAACTGGACGACGACGCCCGGGAGTTCATCGCCTATGCCGTCGGACGGCGCGACCAGGATGCAGACTTTGATCCAGGACCTGCTGGCGCTATTCGCGCGTGGGCACCCAGGGGCAGGAGTTTCGAGGCTGGTCGGACTGCAACGAGGCGCTGGAGCGCGCCGTGTCGAATCTTCAGTTCGCCATTGCCGAAAACGCCGCGCTAGTGAGTCACGACGAGTTGCCCGGTCAGTTCGGCCGACCGTACCCAGCTGGTGCAGCTCTTCCAGAACCTGATCGGCAATGGCATCAAGTTCAGGGCGCGGACACCGCCCCGGGTGCACGTTTCGGCCGCCCGGAACGGCGACGAATGGATCTTTTCGGTGCGCGACAACGGCATCGGCATCGAGCCGCAGTACGCCGAGCGTATTTTCGTCGTCTTCCAGCGCCTGCACCGCCCGCGACGAATACCCCGGCACCGGCATCGGGCTGGCCATCTGCAAGAAGATCGTGGAGCGGCACGGAGGGAAGAATCTGGGTGGAGTCCGAGACCGGGAGCGGGATCGACCTTCTTCTTCACCATTCCGGCTGCCGGCGAGCCAGACCGGAGCGCGATGGGAGAACTGGCGGTCGAGCGGTATGACTGACCAGAAGACCGGACACGGGCAGGCCAGTGGAAATCCTATTGGTAGAAGACAACCCCGGCGATGTGCGGCTGACCCGGGAGGCGCTGAGTCCGAATCCGCGTGTGGAACAACCTGAACGTGGCGAAGGATGGCGTCGAAGCCATGGCGTACCTCCGCCGGGAGGGCGAGTTCAGCGGCGGCGATGCGTCCCGGACCTGATCCTGCTCGATCTCAACCTGCCGCGAAAAGACGGCCGCGAGGTGCTGGCGGAGATCAAGGCCGACGCCGGAGCCTCAGGGTCATTCCGGTCGTGATCCTGACGACCTCCGAGGCGGAAGAAGACGTCCTCGAAGCGTACGGGCTCGCACGCCAACTGCTACGTCACCAAAGCCCGTAGACCTGCAACAAGTTCATGACGGTGGTGAAGTCGATCGAGGACTTCTGGTTCGCGACCGTGAGGCTGCCGCCAAATGACCGGCCGATGCATCAACGTCCTGCTTATCGAGGACAACCCGGGCGACGCGCGGTCTGGTCCAGGAGGCCCTGAAGGGAGCTCGGACCCGGCCTACCGGGTGGAGTGGGTGGAACGTCTCTCGGACCGGGCTAGCCCGCCTGGCCGAGGGCGGCGTCGACGTGGTCCTGCTGGACCTCGGTCTTCCCGACAGCCAGGGATTGGGGGCGCTGACGCTGATTCGGCTCTGGCGCCGGCCATCCCGGTGGTGGTGCTGAGCGGCGCCGCCGACGAGCAGTTTGCCGTGGAAGCGGTGCAGGCCGGCGCGCAGGACTACCTGGTGAAAGCCTATGCCAACAGCCACCTGCTGACGCGGTCCTTGCGCTATGCCATCGAGCGCAAAGCGGGCCGACGAGGCGCTGCGGGAAAGCGAAGAGCGCCTGCGCCTGGCGATGACCGCCGCCAATGAAGGCATCTGGGAATACCACCCCGTCACCGGATTCGTGCGATGGAATCAGGAATATGGCGAGGATTCCAGCGCCGGCGGAGACCGGGCCGCTCGCACGAACTGTGGATCGGGCGCATTCATCGCGAAGACCGCGAACGGGTGTTCAAGAGCTTTTTCGAGACGCTGGAAGGATCGGCCCTCTCCTGGAGCGCGGAGTACCGGCTTATGCGCGCCGATGGCGAATGGTCCAACATCCAGGACCGGGCCGTAATCACCCGCGATGGCTCGGGGAAGGCGGTTCGGGTGGTCGGGGCGATGCTCGACGTTACCGGACTCAAGCGCGCCGAGGAAGCGCTCCGGGAGTCCAATGGAAGGCTGCAACAGCTTTCCAGAGACCTGCTGCGCGCCCAGGATTACGAGAGGCGGAGAATCGCGCGGGAACTGCACGACAGCACGGCGCAGCTCCTGGCTGCCCTGAGCATCAATCTCAGCCGCCTGCAGGATGCCCGGGCTGGAGCCGGACCGCCGCAGGCAGGTGCTCTCCGAGGCCGGGAACTGGCGGCCGCCTGCTTCGCGGAGATTCGAACCGTCACATACCTCCTGCATCCGCCTCTGCTCGACGAAATCGGGCTGGCGAGCGCGTTGGAGGCCTACGCCCAGGGTTTCAACCAGCGGACCGGAATCCAGGTCGAGATCAAAATCCCGCCCGACTTCGGCCGGCTCAGCCCCGAGCTGGAAGCCACTCTTTTCCGCATCGTCCAGGAAGGACTGGCGAACGTCCACAAGCACTCGGGCAGCCCGTTGGCCGTCGATCCGGCTGGAACGGGACCCGCATGAAGTCCGGTTGGTGTTGCAGGACCGGGGCCGCGGCCTTCCCGAAGGTGCTGAACGGGCAAAGCAGGGATTCGTCCGCTTTGGCGTAGGCATCATGGGCATGCGCGAGCGCGCCGAGCAGCTTGGGCGGCCGGTTGGAGCTCGCTTCGAACGATGTCGGCACGAAATTGACCGTAACTCTGCCCTTGGTTCAATCCCATGAAGAAAACGCGAATTTTGTTGGTCGATGATCATCAGGTCGTACAGGCGGGGCGTCGCCGGGCTCATCGCGGACGCGCGGCCCGAGTGGGAGGTGTGCGGCGAAGCTTCCACTGGCCGCGAAGCCGTGGCTGCCGCCGCCAGTCTCAAGCCGGACGTCGTAGTGATGGACATCTCCATGCCCGATATGAACGGCCTGGAGGCCACGCGCGAGATTCTGAAGGACAATCCCGGCATCGAAGTTCTGATTCTGTCCATGCATGAATCGGAACAAATGGTCCACGATGTCCTAAGCGCGGGCGCCCGGGGCTACATCCTCAAGCGGGACGCGGGCAACGACCTCATCGCGGCGCTGGAGGCACTTCGCCAGCATAAGCTATTCTTCACTTCCGGAGTGTCTGAGGTGGTGCTGGGCGGCTATCTCGGCCGCGATGCGCCGAAGCGGCAGCGGACCGCCTTGCGAGCCGGCTCAGCCCGCGGGAACGCCAGATCGTCAAACTGGTGGCCGAAAGCAAGTCCAACAAAGAGGTCGCCGACATTCTTCAGATCAGCGTCAAGACGGTGGAATCCCACAGGGCCCACATCATGGAGAAGCTCGGCCTTCATTCGGTCACCGAACTGGTCCGCTATGCGATCCGCAATAACATCGTGGAGTGCTGAGAGGGCACCCGCAGCCGCCGTGTCGATTTTCACCGGTCGGCTCGGCCTCCGGCTACTTCAGTTTCAACAAACTGTAGTGATCATCCGTGAGCTGTCGGCAGCATTCTGCTATGGCGTTATAGAACGCCACCTCTTTGAGCGCTGGCCGATGATTCCCAAGAGCCGTATTTCATCACCGCGATAAGGGCTGCCAACCGAGCCATCACTTCGCTCTCCGGCACCGGCGCCAGGTCCCGGTCGTATTCTCTCAGGAGCCACTCCAGCAGCTTCGCGCTCAATAAGGTCAGGGCGAGCCCCAACAGTTCGACGGCAAACTGCGGAGCGGCGTCTGACCCCTTGAAGAAGACGAGGTTCGCCGCATTTGGAAGCAGCGAGCCTGCAATCGCTCCGTAGGAGAAATCACGGAACAGGGAAGTGACGCCGGGATGGTGCTCTCGCACATCCCGCTCACACACGGCAATCAGGATGATCGAGGAAGCACAAAGGATCCAGTGGCCTGCCTCCACCGCGCTGCTGGCGGCGGTCGATGCACTTGCCCAAAGGGCCAAAATGACTCTAAGTCCCGCTAGGCCGATCAAAATACGGAGGAGACTCGGCGGGCGCAGGTCAAGCAGGAATCCACCCGCAGTGCTTTCGAAGGGCATCACTCATCTCCAGAGGCTTGGAGACGCCATCCCTGCTTGGCAGCAACCAGTGCCAGAACGCTACAGACGACGACCATCGGCAGCAGACCGAGAACCTCTCCCTGTTTCCAAGCGGCTCCGGCTCTGGAGAAATACGCGACGGCCGTGCTGACAGTAATGGCCACCGCTCCCGTGCAGACTACCAGGCTGAACCATCGGGGTACACCCGATTCGTCCAGTTCGCTGTACCTGCAGGCACTCATCACCAGACCCAGTCCCAGTGCGCCTGAGCAAACGGCGCTCAGGAACGACATCGGAGCTCCGGGCTGCCAGGCGTAAATTGGAATCCCTGTCATATAGCCCACGCAGGCCACAGTTCCTATGGCCATAATAATCGATCCCAAAACGGCGATTGCCGAAAGATGCAGCTCGAACCAGCGCGGTGCGTGGCGGAGTAGCAATGCTCCTGCAGCGAGGAGCAGCACGACCAGGGTATTGGGAGCGATCGTAAGCCAATTTTCTGGCCCCAGGTTAGCCGCGATCAGGCTTTCCACTCGGGGCCCAAGGCTGAATACCCTCTCGGCCTCCACTACCATCAACATCGACAGAGTGATCATTGCCAGCATGGACGTCAGCCGTGGAACCCAGAACGCAACCGCGATAAGGGCCAGCCCGCAAGCCACAAAGCCTATGGCAGAGGCTGGGGGAGTTGGTACGCTATCCGGTAATAGCCTGGCGTAGGTTATCCGGTGAAGCGTCAGCGCCACCAGAATGGCGATCCCCAGCCCGGCGCACATGCCGCCACTTACAATCAGGCCGGATCGATAAACCGGGCCAACCCGGTATTTATTTTGCATGGTTGCACCTCATGCGGCTGGTCTGGAATGCCGCGGGTATCTTCGTCTTAGGAGAGCCGTAGAGCGTTGATAGCGCTCCATTGATCGGATCAGCGACGTCAATAGCCGCCGCTGCCGGTACAAAGCAGCCAGTTGGATCTCTGGTTTCTGATGCGGACTTCCAACTTGCATGTGCTGATTTGCTCCTGACTTGATTCTGCATCGGGGATTGGCTGGACGATATACGGACAGACCCGGATTTCGCTCGGGACTTGTATGTACTGACGTGGACTGCGCTTCTCGATTTCCATAGGCATCCCTCTGTACGTACAATCCGCACGGAACGATTCGCCTCCTATTGCGGGGGGGCAGCACCAGCCGTCGACGCCCAGACCGCCCGGTAATCAATCAGCAGCGTGGCTTATCGCTCATGGGTCTTGGGGGTAATTCCCAGGCGGTCGCAGGGTGCATCGTGAAGGTTCTGCTTGACTCCGGGGTAGATCTCCGTTGTGACCGCTGAAGCGTGTCCAAGAGAAAGCTGTATCTGCCCGATGGGTGCCTGGCAAGTATCGTATTTTGTGTCGGTTAGAAACTGGCGGAGAGAGAGGGATTCGAACCCTCGATAGAGTTTCCCCTATACACGCTTTCCAAGCGTGCGCCTTCAACCACTCGGCCATCTCTCCGGTTCGAGGAAATGCCGCCGCTTGCGACCTGCCGAAGCTGCGCTGGATGTCTCTCATCAGAATAACATGCCCGCGCAGTAGAATAAGGAGAGTGACCCGTCTCACGATCTCCCGCCGGAGCCTGCTTCTGTCTTCGGCGGCGGCCCTGTCCTGTAGCCCGCCGAAAGCCACCGGATTCCGAGGCTACTGTTTCGTCGCCAACCAGGTCAGCCGCTCCGTGGCCGTGGTCGACCTCAACCGGTTCCACGTCCGGAAGCAGATCGCGCTCGACGCCGCCCCCGCCACCGTTCTGCCGCATCCCAAGCTGACAAAGGTCTTCGTCCTCGCGCCCGATGCCGGCACGGTGTACGAAATCGACGGCATCCCGATGAGTGTCAGCCGCCGCGCCAAAACCGGGAACCAGGCCGTTGCCATGCAGATCTCGCCTCGCAAGGATGCCCTCTGGGTGCTCTCGCGCGACCCTGCTTCGCTGGTCGAAATACCCATCGACACCTTCCGGCCCGGCCGCCGCATCCGCCTTTCCTCGCCGCCCGATTCTTTCCAGCTCTTTACCAGCGACGACGGCGCCACCCGCCAGGCAGCGGTGGCCGGGGCACAGGACCAGTCCATTGCCCTGGTATCGTTGACCACCGGCACTATCGAGCGTACCATCGCCGCCGGCGCGGAACCCTCTTTCGTGCTTTTCCGCAAGGACGGGCGCCAGGTGCTCGCCGGCAGCGGGCCCGATCGCAGCCTCAACATCTTCGATTCGGTCACCGGAAAGACCGTGGTCCGTCTGCCCCTGCCCATGGAACCGCGCCACTTCTGCGTCAGCTCCGACGGTGGCGAACTGTTCCTCAGCGGCGACGGCATGGACGCGGTGGTCATCGTCTTTCCGTATAGCACCGAGATCTGGCAGACGGTATTGGCCGGACGCGCTCCCGGCGTCCTGGCACTGACCGAATCGCCCAGCCTGCTTCTGGTGGCCAATCCCGAAACCAACAGCCTCACGGTTCTCGATGCGAGCCAAAGGCTGGTCGCACTGGTGGAAGTGGGCGAACAGCCCAGCGGGCTGCTCCTCACGCCGGACCAGCAGTACGTCCTCGTGTTGAATGAAAAATCGGGCGATCTGGCGGTTGTCCGCACCTACTCGCTGCGCGTGCCAAGGCTTGGCACCATGGGCGCGCGCTTCCGTTCGGCTCCAGTATTTACAATGATCCCCGTAGGCGAAAAGCCCGTCAGCGCTGCCGTCGTGCCCTGGGTTTAGGGGACCGGCGAACCGGCCCCCGTTCACAATTACTTCTTCTTGCCCTGGGCTGCGACGGCCTCCATCGCGGCTTTCACCTTTTCGGGATCGCCGAGATAGTAGCGGTTCAACGGCTGCAAGCGGTCGTCTAACTCGTACACCAGCGGCATGCCGGTCGGGATATTCAGCTCGACGATCTCCGCCTCAGACACGTTGTCCAGGTACTTTACCAGCGCCCGCAGACTGTTGCCGTGCGCCGCGATCAGCACCCTCTGCCCGCCCTGAATGGCGGGTGCGATGGTCTCATGCCACAGCGGCAGAAATCGCGCCACCGTGTCCTTCAGGCACTCGGTGAGCGGCAGGTCGTCCTTGCCGAGGCCCTTGTATCGCGGGTCGTGGCCGGGGAAACGCTCGTCTTCGCGGGAGCAGCGCGGGTGGCGGAACGTCGTAACTGCGGCGCCAGATCTTCACCTGGTCCTCGCCGTACTTCGCCGCCGTTTCCGCCTTGTTGAGCCCCTGCAGAGCGCCGTAATGGCGCTCGTTGAGGCGCCACGAACGGTGTACCGGAATCCACATCAGGTCCATCTCATCCAGCACCGTCCACAGGGTGCGGATGGCTCGCTTCAGCACAGACGTGTAGGCCACGTCGAAGGTGTAACCTCCGGCTTTCAGCACCTGCCCGCCGTCGTGCGCTTCCTGCCGGCCCTTCTCCGAAAGGTCCACATCCGTCCAGCCGGTGAAGCGGTTTTCCTTGTTCCAGGTGCTCTCGCCGTGCCGGATCAATACCAGTTTCGTCACTGCCGGAATGCCTTTCTGCCCGGGAACTGTGCCGAACTCCCGAGCCGTTCTTCAATCCGCAGCAACTGGTTGTACTTGGCGATGCGATCGGTGCGGCTGGCCGAACCGGTCTTGATCTGGCCCGCGCCGGTGGCCACCACCAGGTCGGCGATAAACGGATCTTCCGTCTCTCCGGACCGGTGCGAGACCACAGACGTATAACCGGCAGCCGACGCCATCTGCATGGCCGCCAGAGTCTCGGTCAGGGTGCCGATCTGATTGACCTTGATCAAAATGGAATTGGCGATGCCCTGGTCGATACCGCGCCTGAAAATCGCGGGATTGGTCACAAAGATATCGTCTGCCCACCAACTGAATCTTCTTGCCGAGCGTATCGGTGAGCAGCTTCCAGCCTGACCAGTCTTCCTCGCTCATGCCGTCTTCAATCGAGAGAATCGCCGGATACTGCCGCACCCAGTTGGCCCAATACTCCACCATCTGTTCGCTGCTACGCTGGCTCTTGTCGCTCTTCTTGAAGACGTACTTGCCGTCCTGAAAGAACTCGCTGGCCGCCGGATCCAGGCAGACTCCGATCTGGCTGCCCGGCTGGTAACCGGCCTGGGAAATCGCTTCCAGGACCGATTCGATGGCCTCCTCGTTGCTTTTCAGCATCGGGGCGAACCCGCCCTCGTCGCCGACGGCTGTGGAATAGCCTTTCTTGCTGAGCACCTTCTTGAGGGTATGGAATACTTCCACGCCCATGCGCAGCGCCTCACTGAATTTCGTGGCGCCGAACGGAGCGATCATGAACTCCTGCACGTCCACCGAGTTGTCCGCGTGAGCGCCGCCGTTGATGATGTTCATCATCGGGACAGGTAAGATGCTCGCGCCGACACCGCCGAGATAGCGATACAGCGGGGTGCGTTGCGCCGCTGCCGCGGCGCGGGCGGCCGCCATGGATACGGCCAGAATGGCATTGGCCCCCAGACGGCCCTTGTTGTCCGTGCCGTCCAGTTCAATCATGATGGCGTCGATCTCGGTCTGCTGGGTCGCGTCCTTGCCATGCAAGGCGGTCGCGATCTCACCGTTGATGTGGCTGGCCGCCTTCAGCGTGCCTTTTCCCTGATACCGCGACTTATCGCCGTCGCGCAGTTCCACGGCTTCGTACTCGCCGGTCGAGGCGCCGGACGGCACTGCGGCCCGTCCCATGCTTCCGTCCGCCAGATAAACATCCGCTTCCACTGTTGGATTGCCACGCGAATCCAGAATCTCTCTTCCAGTTACCTTTACAATCGTCGTCAAAGTACGCTCCTAAAAAACTAAGTCGCGACAGGCCGGGAGGCCCGTCGTACTACGCCACCACCACGATCCCGCATTCGGTGATGTGATACCCTTTGGCGCGGTCGGCTTCCAGGTCGAAACCGATCACGCTGGAATCCGGAATCTTCACGCCGGTATTCAGAATCGCCCGGCGAATCCGGCTGTAACGCCCCACTTCCACGCCGGGCATCAAAATCGAATACTCCACCTCGCAATAGCTGTTCACGCGCACGCCCGGCGAAAGAATGCTGTGCAGAACGCGCCCGCCGGAAACAATCACGCCGGCGCTCACAATCGAATCCACCGCCACGCCCATGCGCCGCCCTTCCTGTGCGAATACGAACTTGGCGGGCGGTTGCTGGGTCACCTTGGTGCGGATGGGCCACCGGTGGTCGTAAAGATTGAACTCCGGCACCACGTCCACCAGATCCATATTTGCCTCGTAATAGGCGTCGAGTGTTCCTACATCCCGCCAGTACCGCACCTGCTTGGCGTTGAGATCGCGAAAATCGTACGCAATCACGCGGCGGGTTGCCAGCAGGCGCGGCAGCACGTCGCGGGCGAAATCGTGGCTGGAGTGCGGATCCTGTGCGTCCTCGTGCAGTGCCGTCAGCAACACGTCGGTGGCGAACAGGTAAATCCCCATGGAGGCGCTCACCATCGAGCTGTCGAACCGCGAGCGCTTGGGGTTGCCATGCTTCGGTTTTTCCTCGAAGCCGACCACGCGGTAATCGTCGATAATTTCAGCAACTCCGTATCTGCCGGCTTCGGATGGGGGAACCTGTATGGTCGCAATCGTAACGTCCGCAGTCGTTCTCGCGATGCCAGTCCAGCATCTCGTGGTAGTTCATCTTGTAGATGTGGTCGCCGGAGAGAATCAGGGTATGGTCGGGCGCCTCGGCCTCGATACTCTGGAAATTCTGGAAGACTGCGTCCGCAGTACCCTGGTACCAATCTTCGTGCACCCGTTTCATGGGGGGCAGCACTTCGATGTATTCGCCCACCTCGGCGGACAGAATGTTCCAGCCATCTCGAATGTGGCGTATCAGTTCCAGGGATTTGTACTGTGTTAGGATAAGAATGCGGCGGACGTCGGAGTTTATACAATTCGACAGGGTGAAGTCGATGATTCGGTAGGCCCCCCCGAATGGAACGGCCGGCTTGGCGGTATCCTTCGTTAGAGGATAAAGACGCTCCCCGGCGCCCCCAGCCAACAGGATCGCTAGTACATTTTCCATTTCAGCCTAACCCTCTGAAAAGAAAGTGTATCCGGATATTCTGCCGGTTGCGCCGTATTGCGGTTGTAATTTTGGACTTGACTTTATCTGTCAACCACCTATGATATCAGTACCTTCTGTGCGCCGTGTAGGATTTTTGGGGATAGGCCTCACATCGGGTGATGCAGGACCTCGCGATTCTAATACCCGCACCGGAATTTATGGTCTAGTGGGGAGGTGTATTTCGTTTGGCTGAAGTTAAGCTTCAGGAGGGCGAGACGTTAGAGAATGCCCTTCGCCGCTTCAAGCGTAAGGTCCAGCAAGAGGACATTATCAAGGAGGTGAAACGTCACTCCTTTTACTTGAAGCCAGGAGAGAAGCTCCGGGCCAAGCAGGCGCTGGCCCGCAAACGGAACCGGAAGAAGAATCGCCGGGAAATTGAGTAAACCCGAAACGGCGGGGCTACGGAGCCCCGCCGTTTCTAAATCCGACAACAGTTCAGGTTGATCACGGGGCAACGTTGATATGGCGGAGTTTCAGGACCGCGTCCTAAAGTGTGCAGACTGCGGGGCAGATTTCGTATTCACAGCGGGAGAACAGCACTTCTTCCACGACAAGAATTTCAAGAACGAACCCAAACGGTGTAAGACTTGCAAAACCAAGCGCCAGGGGAGTCCGGGTTCGGGTTTTGCAAAAACCGAAACCATGACCACCTGCTCTCAGTGTGGCCGGGAAACCACGGTACCATTTAAGCCGACGCAGGGGCGTCCGGTATATTGCCGGGAATGCTTCCTGACGCGCAAAGCGACCGGGATGGCGGTCGGCGGGAATCGATAGCCTTCGATTCGTTACAGTTGTGAAGTGCGGAGTGGCAGGCGTTCGCGCCTGCCAAGCGCATTAGTGTGTCTACTGGATGGCCCAGTATCCGGCGCGCGTCTTCACGTGCAGGTCGGGCCGGTCCCGCACTTGCACACTGATGACGTGGAATTTGCCTGGTTCCGTATTGTGCGGTTCGAAGGTAAGGATGTACTGGCGGTGCACTTCCCTGCCGATCGCCTCGATGGCTTTCTCCAGAGCGTCTTTCTTGAGAAACGAATCGGTGGCGCCGCCGGTGGTTTTGGTGAACAGGTCGGCCAGATCCGGCCGGGTCATGTGATATAACTCGCCGAGCGCGTATAGAAGTCCTCCGGGACCTATATCCGGCGGGACCAGTTCCCCGTCCTTTTCGAGGGTGCGTTTGTCCTCCACTTTGCCTTTCAGCGTTTTGGATTTCTCGCGCTCTGCTTCCAACTGTTCCGGCTTTCGCCACCGTTCCGATCCGGGCGGAACCCTGGTCTTGGTCCTGGCGGTAAATGGTTCCAGAAAGGGCGAATAAGTCAGCCAGTAAATCGTCGCGTTCTGCCGCTGGACCTCCCCCATCACGCCGGATAGTTGCGCCGCGCTGCCGCGATCGCGCTTTTCGGCAATCATGAAAATGATATGACGGCGTCCCGGTTGGCAGTGGCTCAGCATCTGCAACGCCTTGCGAATCGCATCCAGGGCCGGCGCCGTTCCACCCTCCATGTGGATCCGTTTTAGCGCATTGATGACCTTGTCGCCGTCGGTAGTGAAATCCTGGTGCACGGTGACGCCGTCGCTGAAACTGATTACTGCGGTCTCGCCCCCCTCGCCAGCGAGTAACTGCGTGAACAGAATGCCGCTGCCTCCCAACTTATCCAGGACCGCGCCGGAATTATCGCTGCTCTGGACGGCCACAACCAGCGAGATGGGAAACGTCATCCAGTCCATGTGTATGGCCTGCGGCACATTGTTGTCGTAAAGAGTCAAGTCCGGCGCGTCCAACCCGTCCACGAAACGGCCTTTGGAATCGGTAACGGTGGTAGGCGCAACTACCAGCGGGACGGTGCTACGGAACTGCGACCAGGCGGTGCACGCACTGAACAGAGCGAGGGCGACAACGCGCATCGGTCAGGATGCTAGCAAACAATGGGCCGCGACAAGTGGGCTGGTATGGAAGAAGGACTTGCTGCGCTCGAAGCCAGCCATGAACACTACGGAGGGTCGTATTCTGCCGATTTTGGCAAATGCGATTGCTGCTTTCCGGCACGCGCCGGAATGGGGCGGTGTGCTCGCCTTTAATGAATTTCGGATGCGGGACGGTGGTGCTCAAGCCGGTCCATTGGCTGACCCATTTGTGCCGTCTTCCCATTCCGGATTCCGCCATTCAGGTAGCGGTTGAATGCCTGAGTTCGGCATGAGTCCGCCGGCCTAGATCGGCAACAAGTTGCGGCATGGCCTCAATGTCGGCAGCCGAAGTCCGGAAATTCACGATGCAGAACCGCAGAGCGTACTTGCCGGCGATCACAGCATTCGAAAGGAATGCCTTGCCGCTTTTCTCGATGGCCTCCAGCAGGCGCCGATTCAATTCGTTCAGGTACTCCTCCGTCCGTTCACACCCCAGTTGAGCACGAAGTTCCGGAGGTACATACCGAAGCGTGGTGATGCTGAGGTGGTGCGCGATTGCTTCCAACTCGGGATGGTCCGCCGCCAGGTCGTACAGGTACCGTGCCAAAGCGATGTCATCCTGAATCATCTTGCGGTAGCCTGCTGCCCCCGCGTGCTGCAGGGCGAGCCAGACTTTGAGTGCGCGAAATCCACGCGAGTTCTGAGGACCGACGTCGTAGTAGTTTAGGCCCTCCCCGTCGAAGTTGTAATAGGGTGGACCATAGGAGAACGCGTTCCGCAAAGCCGAGGGATTGCGAACGAGCGCACACCCTGCCTCGAGGGGTGCGTACAGCCATTTGTGAGGATCCACTGCCACGGAAACAGCGGCCTCCAACCCCTTGAGTTCCGGAGGTGCGCCCACCGCAAAGCAGGATCGCGCGCAACAGTGGGGAAGCCAGCATCGCACCTGGGCGCAGCGCGGAGGTTATGGCGGATACTACATTCCGCAGTACACCTTCGGCATCAATTTTGGAAGTCAGCACTGGTTCCGAATTCGCAGCATGCCCACCATCTACATGGGTATCCCCGTTTCCAGTACGCCGGCTTTTCGTTCCTGCTGGTGGATCCTTACCCGGAATACTGGGCAGAGGATTGGTATGCGACGGACGACGTCTACATCGACTATGACAACTATGACCACGGGTACTACCTTTACAACCGCAGGTATCCGGACGTCAGGCTTGCGATCACCGTGGAATTGTAAGCGGGCATGCGCGTACTCCGAATCCAAACGGAACGGCACCGCACCGAACGCATAGGCTGGCTGCGCGCGGCAGTATTGGGCGCGAACGATGGAATCCTATCGACGGCCAGCCTGGTGCTCGGTGTGGCAGCTGCGCACGCGACGCACAGCAGCGTAATCGTGGCCGGAGTCGCCGGCCTGGTCGCCGGCGCGATGTCGATGGCCGCCGGTGAGTACGTGTCTGTGCACTCCCAGGCGGACACAGAGAAAGCCGACCTGAAACTGGAACGCGCGGAGCTGAAGACAGACGATGCAGGTGAGCGCCGGGAATTAGCGGCGATCTACGTCACCCGCGGGCTCGATCCCACGCTCGCCGGGCAGGTTGCCGACCAACTGATGGCTCATGACGCGTTGGGCGCACACGCCCGCGACGAACTCGGCATTTCACCCGGTCTCAGTGCGCGTCCACTTCAAGCTGCGTTGGCGTCGGCCGCCAGCTTCGTCGTCGGAGCTGCTCTGCCTCTCGCGGTCACAGCCATGGCTCCAGATTCGGCCCTGATCCGTACTGGTCTCCGGAACTTCACTGTTGTTCCTGGCGCTTCTGGGTGGGTTGGCGCACGCGCCGGGGGCGCCGCGTGTCGCTGGGCGCATGCGGTCACCTTTTGGGGTGCTCTAGCCATGGCGTGACTGCAGGCGTGGGCATGTTCGGGCTGCAGCGGCTCACCGATACTTTCTCGACCATCACGAAAGTGATGTCGTCGGTTTGCGGCATGCCCTGGGTGAATTCCTCAATGGCTTTCAAGAACTTCTGCTCGAGCGCGTGACTTCCCGAGGGCGCCTCTTGCCGAATGATTCCGAGCAGCCTTTCCTCTCCGAACATTTCTTCCCGCTGGATTCTGCGCGTCTGTAAGGCCGTCGGAATACACCACCAGAATGTCTCCTTTGTCGAGACGGAACGGCTCGAGATTGATAAGCGGCGAAATCGAACATCCCCAGGAAAGAGGCTCGGAGACCAGCTTTTCGATCTTTCCCGTGGCGGAACGGAACAGATAGGCCGGATTATGTCCCGCGCTGATGAATTGTCCCGTGCCATCCGGGCTCAGCAGAAAGAGAAAGAGAGTCACGAACTGGTAGGGAAGAGATTTTTCGCAAAGCAGCCGGTTTACCCGGTTCAAGACCTCCTGCGGTTGCGTCCCGGAGTGAAACTCCATGCTGAGAGCGCCCAGCACCATCGAACTTAACAAGCGCCGCGGACATCCCCTTGCCGGAGACATCCGCCAGAACCCCCATCCATTCCCCTGAACTCAGTTGCAGGAAATCGTAGAAATCCCCTCCCACATAGCGCGTGGGACTGTTAAACGCATGGATGCGAAAATTCTCAAACTGGGGCAGGAAGCGGGGCAGCAGGCTTTCCTGAGTTTCCTGCGCCAAGGCCAATTCCTGCTCGCTCGCTCTTGCGCTCCTCCAGGTTCTTGAGACGAATCACCTCGCGGCTTGCCTCCAGTTCCCGGACCGTCTCCTCCAGCTCTCTGCTGTAGTTCTTCGTTTCCAGGTGCAACAGACGCACTTCCAGGATGTTGTGAACGCGCGCGCGCAGCTCGGCCAGATCGAACGGCTTGCTGACGAAATCCTTGGCGCCGGCTTGCAGAGCGCCGCAGCTTGTGATCCGGCTGCGCGGTGATCACGAGCACCGGAAGATAGCCGTCCTCTTCGATTTCCTTCAGGCCTTCCATCACCTGGAATCCGTCCATGCCGGGCATCTGGAGATCGAGCAGGATCAGGGAGTAGCGGTTCTTGCGGTGAAGATCGCAGACCTGCGTTCGGATCGGTCGTAGACTCGACGGACGTATAGCCGGCGATGCGCAGCATGCCCTCCAGCAGACGGACATTGGCCTCCTGATCGTCAACCACCAGGATTCTCGCGTTCAGAATGTCGGCTGGGCTGATCATCAGCTCGGCCCGCTTTAATCGGCACGATTGGCTTCCTGTCGAGCGAATTCCAGATGCCAGCGTATCCAGCGTCTGCATGAACTCATTGACCTTGATCGGTTTGGTGAGATACCGGAAGAATCCTGCCTGCAGTCCCTTCTCGATATCGCGCGGCATGGCATTGGCGCTGAGGGCGACCACGGGAATGTGCGCCGTCGCCGGATCTTCGCGGAGGATTCTCAGGGCTTCGATACCGCTGATGCCGGGCAGATTGATGTCCATCAGGATCACCTCCGGCTGGTTGGCGCGCGCCAGCTGGATACCCAGATTTCCGTCTCGTCGCACTCAGCAGGCGCATATCCGGGCGGCGCGCGATGAGTTGCTCGATCAACTTCAGATTAGCCGGGTTGTCCTCGACATAGAGCAGAGTGCGCAGCGGCGCGCCGTGCTGAACCTGCGCTTGCGAATTTGCCGCGAGCTCGGCTCTGTCCGCCGGCGAGTTGCGGCGCGTCAGCCGAGTTCAGTTCGAACCAGAACACGCTGCCCGACCCGACCGTGCTCTCCACGCCGATCTCGCCTCCCATCAGTTCCACCAGCCGCTTGCTCATCACCAGGCCGATGCCGGTGCCTTCCTCGGTGCTTCTCTCCTGTCCGAGACGATTGAACGGCTGAAAAAGCTGCGTCAGCATGTCCGGGGCGAGCCCCGCGCCGGTGTCCTTGACGCTGACGCGGATGCGTTCCGGGGTGCTTCCGGCGCGCACCGCCGTCCACCACGACCGTTCCGTTCGCCTGGTTGTACTTGATCGCGTTGGAAAGCAGGTTGATGAGAACCTGCTTTAACCGGGTCCGATCGGCATCGACAAAGCACGGGACGTCGAACTGCGGAAAGGTCATTCCGATGCCGCGCTTTTGTCCCTGCGGCTCGATCATGGCCTGGCATTCGGACATCACTTCGGCAAGCGACGTCGGCTCCCGCGACAGCGCCAGCCTGCCGGATTCGATCTGTGCGAGATCCAGAATTTCGTTGATCAGCTCCAGCAGATACCATCCCGCATGGAGAATCTGATCGATGCTCGCCGTCTGGGAGGCCGTGGGCGGCGGCGAATCGGAATTGATGAGCTGGGCGAAACCGAGGATCGCATTGAGCGGCGAGCGCAGCTCATGGCTCATGCTGGACAGGAAATCCGATTTCGCGAGGTTGGCCTTCTCCGCCGCGGCCCTGGCTCTCTTCAACTCGACGTTCTGCTCCTGCAGAGCCTGGTCCAGACGTTTGCGCTCGGTGACGTCGCGCGCGGCGGCGAACACGCCTTGCAGTCTTCCGGTCGCGGTCGTAGAAAGTCGTCGCGTTGTAGGACACCACGGTGGTCTTGCCGTCCCGGGCGCAAGCGGTGAGTTCGTAGTTGGTGAGCTTCTTCTCGCGCAGCACCAGCTTGATAGCCGCCTCGGCCCGCTCCGGATCGGTGAAATAGTTCTTGAACGGCGCGCCGATCAGTTCGTCGCGCGTGCAGCCGGTGAGCGCCTCCATCTGCTTGTTGACGTCGGTGATGATGCCGGCCGGATCGGTGGTCATGAGCGCGTCGATATTGGATTCGATCAGAGAGCGCGTGTAGAACTGCTGGTCGCGCAGGCGCTGATCGAGCTTCATCTGCTCTGCTTCCACCTGCTTGCGCGCGGAATTGTCGGTGCCGATCAACAGGTAGCCGATGATGGCGCCTTGATCGTCGCGCAGCGCCGTGACCGAGACGATGGCCGGAAAGCGGCTGCCGTCCTTGCGGATGTAGGTCAACTCGTAGATGTCCTCGATCCCGCGCGAGGCCTTGAAGACCAGGGCCTGGAAGCCCGGCGTAATCGTGGTGGCCAGTTCGGCGCTCAATGCCTGCGGCGCGGGCGATCAGTTCCAGCGGATCGGAGATATCGGCGGGGGTGATCTTGTTCACCACGTCGGCAGGCCGTATAGCCCAGCATGCGCTCGGCGCCGACATTGAATATCTGAATGACGCCTTTCTCGTCGGTGGCGATGCTGGAGAAGTTGGCGCTGTTGAAAATCGCGTTCTGCAAGGCCCCCGTCTTCAGCAACGCTTCTTCGCGGCGGACCTCGGTGATGATATCCGCCTTGCCGGCAGCCTCCTCGTCGAGAATCGCAATCATAGGGTCATTTGCCATCCGGTGTTCCTTTCTGGTCCTTTTGCCAGCCGGCAAAGGTCATTCGGGTCGTGACTCGACATCGTCATATGCGCGGGCTACCGCATCCGATTGCCCGCGATAGGCGCGGGCGTCTCCGTACGGAAGAAACTTCGCATATCGGGAGTGCGGGCGAGCCAATGCATGGGCATGCTTGATGGGACAGAAGTATTGCTCGCTTCGCGCGGCAATCTCCGTCACGAGCCCGAGCAACCCGTTGGCGTACGAGCAATAGATGCAACCCACCTTCTCGATCGTGTTGAGATAGGCCAGCCGGCCCCGGTCAAAGACCAGGTAGTCTTTTCTGCGAACTTTCGGAATGCCGTAAATCGGAAAACAAATCAGTTGATAGACGGCCACGGCAGCGTCAAGCAGGAGAAACGGCAACACACAGGCATAAATAAGCGGCGACGACAAGATTACCAGCCAGTCGGGTATTCCGGAGGTGTTTCCAACTGGAAGTCTTGAGCCGGCGGTGCTCGTTCAGGGTTTCCTGCGTGAGCAAAGCAATACCGTCGCTCCGTGGCATCCTGACCTTTTGCTTTTTCACGCATCATCATGAGTGCACGAACGAGGCCAAACCGAATTGCCGGCCCACGTCTCAAAGCAACGCATGCCGGCAATAGCTGGCCCGGAAATCGTCGTGGCGCCCCTTGGAGATCGACATGCAGCAACTGCCGGATGCCACGCAGAATCTGCACGTTCACCCCTGAAACCCCGCGGCTCAACGGTGGGCCCGCAGCTCCGCGGCGCCGCAGGCGCATGTTTGCCGCATTGGACCAGCGCTTGCACTAACACAGCACGAAGGAACAAAAAGATGCTCTGGACACTCTGTGTAATTCTCTTGATCCTGTGGGCGTTGGGGATGGCGACGTCCTACACCGCCGGCGGACTGATTCACATCCTGCTGGTCGTGGCGGTGGTGGTTGTAGTAATCCGCCTGATTCAGGGACGAAGGATCGCTTAGTTGGACTACCAGGTAGCCGATTCAACTGGACGTGTGAGGAGCGTAAGAAAATGCCTTTGATAAACATCGTCGTGGCGCTGATCGTAGTCGGCGTCGCTTTGTGGCTGATCAACAACTTCATTCCGATGGCCGCCAGCATCAAGACCATTCTGAAGTATCGTGGTGGTAGTCTCGGTTGCCGTGTGGGTCCTGCAAGCGGTCGGACTGTGGGGGCGCGTCACCAGTTATAGGTTCATGAACTGACCGGCACGGCCCGCAGTCACTCATTTGTGCAGAGTAAGAAGTTTGGTCCATGCGTTTCATACTCATCGCCGGCATAGTCCTTCTGATTCCCGTAGCGGACTCGCTCAGCCGTTCGCGGCGCTGGGGGTGAGACGATAAACTCAGCTACCACCTGAAGCAATCCGTCGGACCGTTGGCGCTGGTCGGAAGCGCGGCGTACGCCGGAATCCTCCAGGAGGCCGATACGCCCACGGAATGGGGGCAAGGCGGTGTCCGGCTACGGGAAACGCCTCGGCGTCCACCGTCGCCTGTTCCGGGATCCATAGCTCTTTGGCTTTTGGCCTGGATTCGGCACTCCACGAGGATCCCCGCTATTTCCGTTCCGCCGGTGGCGGGTTCTGGCATCGCGCGGGCCATGCGCTCCGGGGCACCATTCTCACGCACACCGATAGCGGAACCGAGACACTGTCCATTTGGCGCTTCGGCAGCGCTTACGGAGCAGCTTATCTTTCCAACCAGTGGTATCCGGGCCGGCTCAATACGGTGGGCCTCGGGTTTGCCGAAGGCTCTCTGCAACTCGGGTTCGACTTCGCCAGCAACCTCGGCGCGGAGTTCTGGCCGGATCTCAAACGGAAGATACTGCGAACGAAAACTTGATATGAGCCTGCACATCGAAGAGCGGGAACGCGAAGGTATCGTCATTCTCGACCTGAAAGGCTCCACTCACGCTGGGCCACGGAGATCTGGCGTTGCGGAAAGGGCGGCGGCGCTCCATCGAATCCGGCAAGGTCAACATCGTCTTGAACCTCAAAGAGGTCACCGACATTGACAGCACCGGTCTGGGGTCGCTGGTATTTGGACTCGCCAGGCTGCGCAAGGCCGGGGAAGGCTGGCGCTGTTGAACGTCAATCGAGCGCATCTGAAGCTGTTCATGCTGACCAGGCTGGCCATCGCCTTCGAGTTCTTCGAGCGATGAGCAGGACGCGGTGAACAGTTTCTTTCCGGATCGCGAGTTGAAGCGCTTCGACATCCTCAACTTCGTTCAGCAGGAAGAGGATGGCAATTCGAAACCCGGCGCTTGCTGCGCCCCAGCTTGCTAGAATGGAGGGCGATGCCCCGACCATCCGCGGTTACGGGCCGGATCCTCATCGTCGATGATGACGAAGGCCAGCGTACCGCCTTGGTTGCGATGCTTTCCGGCTGCGACTTTGAAACGCAGGTGGCCTCCGACGGGCAGGAAGCGCTGGAACGGCTCGCCGCCTTCAACGCAGATGTCATCGTCGTCGGATCTGGTCATGCCGCGCATGGACGGCTTTGAACTGCTCCGGCACCTGAAGGAACGGGGCGACCTCACACCGGCGATCGCGCTAACCGGCTTCGGCAGTATGGAAAAGGCGCTGTCCGCGATTCATGACCTGAAGGCATTCTGGTTTCTGGAGAAGCCGGTGGAACCTCGCGCTTTCAAGACCTTCTGGAACGCGCGATTCGTTACAAGAGAAGCCTGCAAAAGGCCGAGGAACTGAGCGCGACCTGAGCCTTCGCGGAGTACTCGGAGACCTGGTGGGACGTCTCGCCGGCGATGCAGCAGATCTTCTCGATCATCAGGCAGGTGGCGCCCACCTCGGCGCCCGTATTGATATGCGGCGAGAGCGGCACCGGAAAGGAGCTGGTTGCCCGGGAGATCCACAAGTGCAGTCCCCGCCGCGACGGGCCGTTCGTCGCGATCAATGCCGCCGCCCTGCCCGAGACTCTGATCGAGAGCGAGCTGTTCGGTCACGAGAAAGGCGCGTTTACCGGGCGCATGGAGCGCTCGGCCGGCTGCTTCGAGCAGGCTCATGGCGGCACGTCTGTTTCTCGACGAGATCGGCGAAATGCCGCAGTCTACGCAGCCAAAGCTGCTGCGCGTTCTGGAGGACTTACGAGTGCGGCGGCTTGGCGGTAAGCGCGAGATTCCGGTGGACGTCCGCATCCTTGCCGCCACCAGTCAGGCGCCCGGAACACATCTGCGCGAAGAACTCTACTACCGGCTGAGTGTGTTTCAGATCGTAGTCCCGCCGCTGCGCGAGCACAAAGAGGATATCCCGCCGATCGCGGATGTCATGCTGCAGAATCTGAACAGGAAGCATGGCACGCGCGTCACCGGGGTGGACGCCGAGGTGCTGGACCTGTTTCATCGCTACGATTGGCCCGGTAATGTGCGGGAACTGCGTAATGTTCTGGAGCGGGCCGCCATTATGGCGGGCGAAGGCTTGATCCGGGTGGTGGCCTTCCTTCCCCGGCGTTTAGCGCAAACTCCGATTCCATACGCGGCCATCCCCGGCGGCGACGGAGCCCCAATGCTGCTAGCCCGGCCAGCCGCTCGAAAACTCGAGGAGGCTTACATCAAACTCACCCTCGAACACGTGCGCGGCAATCGCAAACAGGCCGCCGAGATGTTGGGGATCAGCCTGCGAACTCTGCAGAACCGGCTCGCCGCGCCGCGCGAAGAGGCGGACGCGGCAACTCCCGGCGCATGAACAGCCGGCTCCGGCGTATCCTGATTCTGATTTGAGGCTTGAAGATGGGAGTAGAGTCAGAGCCCTTGGGGTTAAATGCCTCGCGTTCCCACACCGGACTTTTATGGTCTTTCCTCCAGCAATTACCGCAAGTGATCAGGCAGGCATCCAGCGAGTGGATCGACGATAACGCGCCACGCCTTGGGGCTGCCGTCTCGTTTTATGCGCTGCTGTCGGTGAGCTTTCGGCA
>CAVVLD010000097.1:0-85471 GCA_963748795.1 uncultured Solibacteraceae bacterium | reverse complement strand
AGCAGATCGTGATTCGCGCGCCATGTGAATTGGGCGGTTCCCATGAGCGCCGCACTGGGTGCGATCATTCGTCGGCACACCACCGGGCGGCAGACATGTGAAGTTCCTTGTAACACGTTTCGCAGGTGTCTCTGGGCGGAGTACCGCGACCGCATCGCCCCACCCCAACACCCAGCGGATGATTTCGAATGCGCCTCCGGCTTTGAAAGACAATTCTAGGCTGCCGTCGGCCAACCATTTCAGCCGCTGCGATGGGTGCCACTGCCGTTCGGCCACGTAGGTAGCTGTCTGCGCGGAACCGTAGGACAACATTATTGGTTCCTCCCAAGCCACCACTCCAAATGCCTCCTGGCGATGGCGCTCCAGCTCTACAGTTGGGTCGACTGTAAACGAATCAGACCTCAGGTCGATTGTGCGACGCTACTTTCCCCACACAGTAGAACGTCCCAGCGACATTCAGGAGGCGGTACGGATGGAACTGATATGTTTTGGATTCTGCGACGTCCGGCGTTCGGTATTCGACTTGGCACACTCGTTTCCGCAGGATGGCTTCCGCCAGCCGGAGCAGCACCCCCGGCGCGCTCTCCGGGGCGGTTGGACCCCAGGAATCCGTCACCTCGGCCACGCCCACCGCTTCTTGCCCCAGTCCTGCCGACATCGCCCGGAGCTTGTGGCGAGCACCGCTGAGCGCCTCGGAGAATGGCCCGGCGGTCGTTTGCGCCACCGCCCAATCGAGCGCGCTCAGTTCGTCCGCTGTAAATCGGACCTGAGGATTCCGCTTTCCATTGCCCAGAAGTTGGGGACGACTCAGGAGGCCACCTTCGCCGGTAACGGGGTATCCAGCGTCCCACTAGTTTTCTCACCCCTGGCGAGAAGGACCACGAGCGCAGCGGAGTGGTCCGCGCCTCTGGAAACGAAGTTTGTGCGCTTCTGGACAAGACAGGAGCAAGACATTGTCTTGTCGTGTCCTCGGCACCGCGCTCGCAAGGGTCGTTCTCTTTAGCTTCGCTCCGCGAGACCAGCAACGCCGCCACCGGCACTGGCCTTGGCGGTCACGATCTCCACCGCCGTCTTTCCGCCAGATCCGCCGCCAAAAAGACATTGCGAGCGCTCCAGCCCGTTCTCCTCCGGTGGACCCGCAGGTCCTGCCCGCCTTCGAGAGCGGCAACTGTGGCACCGCACCACATACCTCCCCTGGCGAAAAGACACGGCGCGCTCCCAAATGCCGATGCGGCCCTTGCCGTAGGGGTTGCCGTAGGGTGGCCCTTGTTTGGCGCGGTCGGACGGCGCGGAACGGAGGTGGCGAGACCCAATAGCAAGCCCACCGATCTGTAACTCCATCCGCCATTCGCGCGTCTTTTTCAACGTGCCCCAGATACCTGCCGTGAGCTATAACCTGCGCTACGTTGCCCGCCACCTCCGGTACCTACCGTTGGCGCAACTGGTCGGTGAAGCGGTCACCCTCCGCAGCCTGCGGACGGCCTGCGACGATGTCATCAGACAGATCGGTCCCAAGCTGCCGGGCTTGACGGTCACGCCGATCCACGATGTCCTTCACATTGAGACCCAACTCGCCAAGTACGCCTTCTGGGATTCGTGCTGGCAGGTGGAGGGAGAAGTAGCCTGGAGTCCGGAGATCAAGGGACTCCCATTACTTTCGAGTCTCGGCTATTTCACGACCGGGGACGCCGCCACGGAGTGGAACGAATTCGCGGGCGATTTCGATTTTTACGACGGCTTGCGCCACGAGATCGAGAAGGGACGGCTCTACCTGCGGCTGTTTCTGGTTGCAGATGCCAAACCTGTCCGGCACCGCGATTGGCCGCGCTGGCTCAGCCCAATCCACTCCGCCCTCTCGCACCTTGAAGCATTACTGCCACCGCGCCTTCGCTGGAGCAGGCCCCGGTGGTCGCTGCCCCGCCGATATTTTCCCCAGAAGTGCGTCATCACTGACGCCGCCGTCACGAACGTGCAAGGCTGCTGGACCGTCCGGTACCCATACATCTAACTGCCCTCTGCGGTGGACATCTGGCCGATCTTGACGCCGGGATTATCGCCGTGTTGCGATGGCAGGTGGGGCCGGTGTGAAGACCTTGAAGAGCCGTCGTAAACACGAGCAGGAACTAGGATTCGATTTGGCCAATGTTGCGCCCGAGAGCACGGGCTTGCCCTTCGTAGTCTGGGTTGCCGAACGGATGGGTGCCCGGCATGACGTTCGGGTTTACGTATCACCGGGTTTTAAGGTGCGCAGCAGAGCGAAGTTGGTGGCCGTAGCGATCCGCCCGGCCATCCGCATAGTAAGCGGCAAGCTTGGCGCGGATGAGTTTGCATTACTAACACGTTGGATTGAACTCAACCGCGAGGCCCTGATCAAATACTGGGACGGCGAGGAATCCACTTCGGATGTGCTCCGCGCTCTGAAAACGCTACACACAAAGGGAAATGAGGACGACCAGCGCCGTTAGCCTGGCGGTTTTGCCTGCGCACAAGCACCTCGCCTGGAATATTGGGTTTGCCATTCCAGCCGTGGTCCCATGGAATTTGTATGGTAGAAACTCCCCGGGATCTGTTGCGGAAGTTGTTCGGCGACGAAGGACCGGCGGAACCTGAGCGGCCCCGCAATCAAACACCGCTTTTCAGGTTGAGTACTGCTCTGCCGGAATTCGCCGCCGAGACCCGCCGTACGTTGATCCAGTGCGGCGAGGCCGAGCTGGCAAAGCAGGTCGATGAATTGTGGGTCTACGACCGGTGCCGTTGCGGAGGCGAGGAGTGTGCCACCGTTTACACCAGCACCGGCGAGGAGTCGACCTCGGGATGCCGTGGAACCGGTGGCCACCTGCCGGGTGCGAATGGTTACGTGCTCATCGACGTCTGCAACGAGCGCATCATTTGCATCGAAACGCTCTGCTACCCAGAATTCGTCAAGGCGCTAACAAAATTGCTGCCGTAGAATCTTGGTGCGTTCGTTTTGGTGGTCAGATTTCTGGCTCGTCTGGGCCGCGTTCAAATTCCGGGCACCCTTGGTGTTCAAACGTCAGCAGCCCCGCTCTCGGCGACCGATTGTTCATGCAGACACCCCAATCCTGTCCGAGCACTCCGGCCAGGATTGCATAATGGCGGCATCCGCAACTACAGTCGGAGGAATCCCGTACGCACTTGCCGTATGGTTCGAAATCAGACTCCACGGCCTGGGCTAGCTCGAATAGCCGGACATGTGCGCCGTCATGCTCGGCAGAACCGGGGATGATTTTGTCTGGGTAAACGCATGATTCTTCCCACCGTATGGTGGCGTGCCCAGATGGCGGCGTGAATTTCATTGACGTCTCTCCACCCTACCGCAATGTTTGGACAACGAGTCGCTCTAGGCGCAACGCCAGATTCTCTAATATGCTGGCCTCGAAGCGATCCTTATGCCCCGCTCATTGTACGTATAAATGTAACGGCCTCGCCTGACGTTGACGGTCGTTGACGTGTATCCCTTCAGCCCATTGCCCTCCTGAGTTCCGCAAGGGATCGACGCAACCTGACGCCCTTTCTCATCGTAAATATAGACGTACGAGTTCCGCTCTATCGCATTGCCGATTGCCATTTCATAGCCTCCCTGTTGTCGTTTTCGGAGTGTGCGGAATTCCAAATGGATTAACGGGCGTTGCGCTGCCGTTTGCGCGACCTCCGAAAATCGGCTGCTCCGCGATCTGCAATCGAGGCCGACTGCGCGGCTGTCTGGGGAACAAACTCCCTAACCATCAAAACACACCAAATATGCCCGCAACAACTGTGACATTCTCGGATCGGCGTCTTCCGGGTGACAGAGGTCAATGGTCGGTTAACAAGCGAGGATCCAAGAGCCCAGGGGTTGTGCTGGCAGACAGCAAGGTAATCCGTCCTACCCGGGCTCCTCGGGCCTCTAATGGCACCGGAGAGCGCTGTGGGTTCGCCTGCGGCGTCCGCCGGATTCCAGGAGCCGGACGGTCGGCAGCAACTCCGATGACCACCGGCGTACCTGGAGCGGGCCAGGGGCCTCGGCGGCCAGTCGTTCCGGGGGGGCGTGCACACGGTATGGTTTAGTTTCTTTCGATTTTGGGCGAGAAGGATCACGGAGCGCAGCGAAGTGGTCCGCGCCTCTGGAAACGAAGTTTTTGCTCTTCTGGACAAGACAGGGACAAGACACTGTCCTGTTGTTGCGGAACCCGGCAAAACGGTTGTGACAGTTTAGGGGTAAGAAATCTATATCAAGTCTTTCTTCTATTGGTTTTTATTGGTTTTTACCCTTGAACTGTCACGTTTCTCGACTCGACTTCGCCCGACCATCCTCACCGCTATGACCGTGGCCGGGCGAAGCCGTCTCCGGTTTTTGCGCGTCATTGACGGCCGTCAAATTGTCGTCTAAATACATTTGTATGGTCATAGCGGACCTCAAACACGAAACCGTCGCCGCCGCACGCCAGTGCCTGGTGGCAACAAAAGCGGAAGAAGAAGCTGGCCGCCTGCCCTGGGAAAAGCCCCGCCAGTGGAGAGAAGCCCTACCGGCATACGAGCTGTTGTGCGGTCAAATCCCGGACAAGTTGATCTACCGTCTGCTGGTCCTGCATAAGGCCAGACACTTCTGGAACCGGTCGAACCCGCCTGGCAGGAAATGGTTCACCGTGGCAAGACATCGTGAATTTACCGGCAAGATGTTGGCTCAGTTTGCCTTGGCTAACGGCTGGAGCCAGCCTCAGACCGCCTTCCTGCTGGAGGCCTGGCGATACCGTCACGATTTACCGTTGCACGACGTCGACCTGCGCCAAATGCTGGCTACCGGGATGAGGGCTACCGAAGGGCTCCGCAACTCCTATCGATTACAAAAGGAACAGAAGATGAAGGGCAAGACCAGCTACCGCATCGTGGAATTTCTGACCGAGAATGGACCATCTGGACCGGCGGAGGTGGCACAGCAGTTGGGGATATCGAGGGAAACCGCCAAGAAAGCTCTGCAGAGGTTAGCCGCTGCCGAAGACATTAACAAAGTAGGTCGAGGTAAGTACTCGGCGGGGACACAAACGGGGACACCTTTGGTTAAAGAGTTAGATAAAGAAAGTAAAACCAAAAAAGAAATGTACTCTATAACCCAAGGTGTCCCCGCTCTGTCCCCGTCATCAAACGGCACTCTCGGGGATTACTCTGTCGATCCAAACCGTCCTTCCAGCGGTAGAGAAAAGCCCTCGCCAGAGCAGCTCTACCTCCGGCAAATCGAATTCAACCTGGAGCCGGACGGTGACTTCGCGGTCAACCCGCCCTCTGACGGCCCGACGCCGGAGCAGGAACTAAAGCTTCGAGCGGACTTTGAACGGTGGAAGCGCGAACTGGAGGCCTTCAGCCTCGCGCACCCAGAAGCCCTGGCGCCCAAGCAGATCCGACCCATAGTCCCGATCAACATGCAGTCGGACCCAGCTCCCCGGCTCAAAACGATGGTGGCCTGGTCTGCTCCTGCCGTCGATTATGACAGCGGGCCCTCGGCAGAGTTCTCGCTAAAGAGATGAACGGGCATGAAATTGTCGGGACAGGCCGCGGTATTGGGATTACGAAAGGGGTGGACGCTTCTTATACTGTGGGGGTCGACTTATGGGCAGTCGCTCGTTCTTTACGGCGCTCGATCATCGGCCACTCGGAGATCTGCTGTAATGCCTCTATCAACTGCCGCTGCGTCTCCTCGATCATGGCGTTGCTTGGCCCGTCCTCGGTTTGGAAAACGCCATCCACGGCCACGACATGAAACATCAGGATGCCTCGCTGGAAGCCGGACAAACCCGTGTAACAGTGGACGGCACCCCGTATGATTTCCAGCAGGCTGTAGATCTGAACCGCCACACTGTCGGGTGTACCAATGAAGTCAACGGGAGCCAACCGGGTCATTTTGTTCCACGGCTCCGGATCGTGCTTGTCCGGGTTGAAGTCGAACATTACCGTTATGATGTGCTGGCCCTCCCTAAGGTGGACTCGCTGGTCGGTATGAATGATCTTGATTTCAACCGGAGTGAACTGCTCCTTCTTTCGGCGGGATGACTTGCCCATAACTTCCATCCCAACACGCCGTTGTTTGCGACACAAGATATGCAGAACTTAGTTAAAGTACCAACCTGACGTACGATTACGGGCCGCTGACATCGGCAACGTCTCGGCCACACTTTGGAACTACCGTGCCCCAGTCGTAGCCTTCGCAGCCTTGGCCGCTCGCGCCTTCGCCAGGTTTGCCACCAGTGCCGCCTTGCGGGCCGGTGACAGTTTCTTCTTTGCTATCGCTTGCTAAGTTGAACTGCGATGTTAATTCCGCCAAGCGCACTCCTCAAATGAAACGATGACGGAGCAGCGTTCGCCTCCGACGCATCATGCCGGCAGGACGGCCCGCGAGATCCCGAGAGCCCCAATGTTCATGGAATCCGACCCTTCCCCACGGCTCACCTCGAAAGCTTGGTCGGCGCCCGCGGTCGATTACGAGTGTGGTCCCACGGCTGAGTTCCGCCTCGCCAAGTAGAACTTCCGAATGCCTCTTCTCGGCGCGACGAAGTATCTTCCTTAAATTCTCAGGGTCGGGGGCGGCTTCGGATACCCCTTTCCGCTAACACTGAAAAGAGAGCCGCCCGTTCTCCCGTGTGATATCGGGCGGCGCTGTTTCGACCAACGCCTTTGCGGCCCGACATCATTTTTGTGCTTTCGCAGCAGCCGCCTTTTTCGCCGCCCAACGTTTCTTGAGCGCGGCGACAATGGCCGCCTTCCCGGCTTTGCTGAGTTTCCGCTTTGGCTTTGCGGGTTGGCTGGACGCCGTGGATTGAGGCTTCGATGCAGCCCACCGTTTCCGCTGAGCTTCCGCAATCGCCTTCCTACCGGCTGCACTTATCTTCCGCCGCTTGTGTGGCGTAGCTTCCGGCACGGCGACAGCACTGGCGGTGCCGCCGTTCAGGATTTGCCGCAACTCGGCAATTTGACTGTCTAGTTCCTTCTTTTGAGACTCGAAACCAACGATCGCAGCTTCGAGGATCGTGCGATTTAACTTCTGGATCGGCATTTGGCGCTCCCCTATTTCCCATCTTTGCACATAACCTGGTGTGGTTGCGCCGTCACTCAACAAACACCACCCGCTGCAACGGCCTAACTGCGCCCTCGTGTCCCTTTCAACGAACCCGTCCATGGTGCGTTGCTTCCCCGATTGCCGGTTTGTGCCGAGTCGTTAGCACCGCGTCACCGAGGAGGCAACGATTCTCGGATTTCCTGATTACCTGCGTGGCGGTGCGGTCGGGGAGGTCTTCGACTAACGGGAAACAGAATTGGCATATTCTCCTCTGTTCGCCACGACCAAGACAATGATGTTAGTTTCGGCTTATTCCAATTGCGCGCGGGTTGCCGGCAACCGCGATCGACCAGCTCGATGATCGCGCGCATAGGACTACTCATTCGGCAGCCGATTGATGTCGATCCACCCCAGGCTGAGGTCGTTCGGTGGCGGTTTCTTCTAAATCATTGGTTTTATGGAGCCACCCGCCGGGGTTGAACCGGCGACCTCTTGCAGTGGTTTTTGCAGTGGTCTTGGAGAAGGTTGTGTATCGGCTTGACCCCGGGGGAAGACCGACTTGGGGCCGAAGGTCCTTCCGGAAAGTTCAGCGTCGCTAGGTGAGGCTCAATTTGTTGGTTTTTGAGCAATCATGAGCCACCACTGTTCTCCGCTCGGGCGTACGATGAAAGCGATCATCCCTCTGGACGATCTCAAATCCTTTTTCGCGGAATTGACTGTCAACCACTTGAGGGCGAAGTTCGTGGCGATGGTCCTCAATGCCGAGATCGCACTCTTGTCTACTACGATCCAGCACTACGATTCGGCCGCGCGGCCGTAGCGAACGGGCGATGTGATCCAACATTCGCCGCGGATTTGCAAATTCGTGATAAGTGTTGGCGATGAGGAGCGCATCCACACCACACTCTCCGGCGGCAAGCCCGGATCGTCAGCATCTCGGACCCGCACGTGGACGTTATGCTCACCTCGGAGCAATGCACGGAGCCATAGAAACAGCAGAGGGAATCGACGGACATCCTCGGCGATCACCTGGCCGGTGAAACTCGCCGGCACGCGGACAACTTCAGCACAAAGTAGCCTGCTCCCGCGCCGATTTCAGCCACTACGCTTCCATCCTTTGCACTCAGGGCTGCAATCGCGTCGCCGGATCTTTGCCACTGGTCGCGCTCGGCTTCGACTACGTCCAGGCGAGCGATCGTATTCACTCCCTTGTAGCGGATGTTCACCTCTGTCTTTTGAGTAAGCTCCATAGATTCAGAGGTCTTGGGTTGTCCGGGTTTTTTTTGTAGACATGCATAAGTTCAACGACTTGCCAGATTTATCTTGATTATTGGATTATTTTGCTATATAATGTGGACATGTATGTCGCCCGCGCCGCCTGGCCCTCCTCCAACGGCAAATCCTACACTTCCATCTACCTCCGCGAGTCCTACCGTGACGGTCCCCACGTCCGCAAACGCGATATCGCCAACCTCACCCATTGCGATCCCCGCGAAATTGCCGCCATCGAACTCGCCCTCAAACACAAGGGCAACCTCTCCGTCCTCGGCTCGCTCGACCAGTCCAACTCCTCCAGGGTCTCTCCGTCGGCGCCGTCTGGACCCTCTTTGAAACCGCTCGCCGCCTCGGCATCGACTCCGCCCTCGGTACCGACTTCCCCGGCCAACTCGCTCTCTGGCAGGTCATCGCCCGCGTCCTCGATCAGGGTTCGCGCCTCTCCGCCGTGCGCCTGGCCCAAGTGCATGCCGCCTGCGATGTCTTGGGCATCCGCCGCGGCTTTGACGAAAACGATCTCTACGACCAATCTCGGCTGGCTGAGCCAGCAGCAGGAGTCCATCGAGAAGCAGTCTGTTTACCGCCCGGCGTGGAACAAGAAACCGGACCTGTTTCTCTATGATGTGACCAGCAGCTACCTGGAAGGCGACGACAACGCCTTGGGGGCCTACGGTTATAACCGCGATGGCAAGAAAGGCAAAAAACAGATTGTCATCGGCCTGTTGTGCGACGAGCAGGGCGAGCCGGTTTCCACCGAGGTGTTTCGCGGCAACACCCAGGATCCGGCGACGTTTGCCTCCCAGGTGAAGAAGGCCAGCCAGCGCTTCGGTTGCGAGCGGGTCACCTTCGTGGGCGACCGCGGAATGATCAAGAGCGGCCAGATAGAGGATCTATAGAAGGCCGGGTTTCACTACATCACCGCCATCACCAAACCGCAGATCGAAACCCTGCTCAAGACCGGCGTGCTGCAGATGGCTTTGTTCGACGACACCTTGTGCGAAGTCGAGCAGGTAGGCGTGCGCTACATCCTGCGGCGCAATCCTCGCCGCGCCGACGAATTAGCTGCCTCGCGGGCCGACAAGCAAGCCAGTGTCGAACGCTGCGCCAGCAACTCAACCGCTATCTCGACCAACACCCGCGGGCCAAGGTAGCTACGGCAGAGAAGGCGATACGTGCCAAGATCGCGCAACTGAAGCTGGAGCCGTGGTTAACAGTTGAGTTAGAAGACCGATCCTTGAAACTGACCGTCAATCAACAGGCCCTGGATGAGGTTTCCCGGCTGGATGGCTGTTATGTTCTCAAAACCGACCTTCCGGCTATCGCCGCCGCCACGCAGGTCGTGCATGATCGCTACAAGGACCTGGCGCAGGTCGAGCAGGCTTTCCGCACCTGCAAGACCGCGCACCTGGAAACGCGTCCCATCTACGTGCGCACCGCCGACCACACTCGCGGCCATGTGCTGGTGGTGATGCTGGCTTACCTGATCCGTCGTGAGCTGAGCCGCGCTTGGATTTCGCTGGACGTGACGGTGGAAGAGGGACTACATCAACTCCAGACGCTCTGCTCCACCGAGATCAACCTGGAAGGCGGCGGCAGTTGTCTCCGCATTCCCACCCCAACGGTTGCGTCGCGCGCTCTACTAAAAGCCCTGAATATCCGAATGCCGGAAGTCTTACCCCACACCGACACCCGTGTAGTCACGCGGAAAAAACTCCCCGAACAGCGCAAAGCCCGTTAAAACCCAATGCCTTACGCCGACGAGCCAATCTGTCTCCAAGGGTGAACATCCGCTCAAAGACGTGCCGGTGGGGGGCAAATCCACGGGGCGCGCTCGGTTACCTGTTCGACGACGCGCCGGTAGATAGCGACAGCCGCACGCAGTTGGCGAATTTCCTCCAGCAACTCGGATTTCTCGCGAGTCAGACGGTCGATGGTAGCGAGGACCAGGTCGCCGGACTGTTTGGAGGGACTGGGTCGCCGGGGCGTTCTCATCATGGTGAGGTACCGGCGTTACGCTAACAGCGTCGAGGCTCCGGTGTGCGCCGGTTGCATGAGGCCCTGTTCTTCGAAAACATCCTCAGCGGCGTCGATGAACAGCAGAGAGACGAGGTGCTCCGCCAGTTCCCTGGGACAAATGAAGTTTTCGTCGGAATCATCCACGACGTCTTTAAACGCTATTCCAGTCTCCATAATTACCGGTTCACAATCGTCTGTTATCCATGCGCCACGGATACGAGTCAATTCCATGACATCGTCCCTACCGCTCACGGCAATGCGCATCGACTGGTCCGTACGGTAGAGTGTCAATCCTTCGATGGCACTGCCGTCCTGGTATCTGATCTTCATGGCGTATCGCTCTGCAACTCTATAGTGCAATAGGAACGGCTCGGATTCCAGGGGTTCGCGTACTAGCGGTGTACCAATATTGAAGTTTGGAACTATCGTTAGTTATTGACGTTATCAGGCAACGGATGAGGGCGAAAGTTTGCGCCCGCGCGGGAGGCAGCATGGGAAAAAGCTGATGAACTACTAGAACTTTTACCTCGAAAGCTCTTGGTACGTCCCAATTGGTACGCGCCTTTGGTACGACCGGAACTGTCAGGCGAACCCGGAATCATGGTTCAATCGACCGATGCAGATTTTGATGTTGCTGTTTCGACGGTGACGCTATGTTGAATATTGCGCCCAAGCCGCACCGGGTACCACCCACCAAAGGAGTGCCGCCGTCCACCGCGGAGTGGATCAGTGAACTTTCAGTGGAACGGTATCGCCCGATGCTGCGGCTGCTGGATGATTCGGACCTTGAGTTCCTGTGGCGGCAGCCGGGGTTCGACCGAAGGATGGCCGGGCGCCTTCGCCGGCAGCGGTGCCACATCTTCCGCGGTTACCTGAACAGCCTGGCGGACGACTTCCGGAAGATGTGCGGCACCTTGCGGATACTGATGGTCAACTCCGCCATCGATCGCCCGGACCTGGGCGCGGCGCTGACGCGCAGGCAGACGGAATTCCGGCTGTGTATGTTGCGCGCGCGATGGCGGCTTCTGCTATATCGATGGGGAAGTGGATGCGTGGACATCGCCAGTCTGATGAAGCTGTTTGAGAACCTATGCGGCGAATTGCAAGGCATGATCCCGCTACCGGGAGTCAGCCAGTCCTTGTGATAGTACCTCGCCCGGTCAGGGTCCATAACCAAGGTTAGGAGCTTAATAATACCGCCAGGCAGGAAAAGACCCTTGAAACAAGTGGCTATTTGGACGCACCATACAGTTAGTAGAAAGGCACGTCATGATTATCAAATATGCAGGTGGGGAAACGGTAGAGGGCTTTCTTCTGTCGCGGAACGAGAGCTCGATGCGGGTAGCGCTCCAAGGTTCACCGGACGCCGAGGAGTTTGTGCAACTGCAGGGCAAGTGGATGAGCGAAGATCTGGAGCCGGTCGAGATTCTTTTCGAGTGGCAGCGGAAACCGCAACTGGCACCAGTCGCGAGCGACGCCGATTTCATCTGCCCGAAGGAACTGGCGGAACGCCTGATCCTGCTGCTCCAGACCGATAGCGGCGAAGAAGAAGTTCAACGTCCGAAGTGCATGGCGGCTGGACGAAGCTTCATGTAGGCATCGGCGGGTTCAGGCCAGTTTGCCAACGGTGGTCACGAGGTTGGTCACCGAAGCCAGAAGCCTCGACACACTGTCGATTACCGACGCGATGTGTTCGATCTTCCGGATGCTGTCGCCGATGCTCTCGTTGACAGTCTGGAGCGCCGTGGCGGCGGACTGAAACTGGGCGGAGTTTTCATCGAAGGCCTGCCCCAGCAGCGCCTGCTGCTGCTGGTCCAGTTGGAGGCGAAGCGTCATCAACTCAGCGGCATTCGGATCGCTGGGCGGGATGCGGGCCAGCGTCATATCGATCTCGGTGATCCGGTTGCCGATCAACTCGACGGCGTCCAGCAGGGTGGTCATTCAGGTGCGCTCCTTTTCACTTGACGGCAAACGCCCGTACTGCCTGTCCGGCCTGGCCGGCGGTGTTGACGAAGGAATCCACCGCGCCCAGCAGCGCCTGGAAATCGCCGCCGGAAGGCTTGGGCTTACGCACAAATTCGGCCAGGGATCCGTAGGCGCGCTTCATCGCTTCGAGACCGGCGGTGGGATTTTCGGCCTCGAATGTCTCCCACTGATTCTCCAGCATCAGGATGAATGCCGCGTCTGCCCGCAGCGTGGCGGTATCGGCGTTGGCCGCGAGGTCCGACCGGTAGTGCACGAAGGCTTCGCTCCTCCGGCCAGAGAGGAAAGTGCGTTCCCGGGAGTGGGCCAGCCGCATATCGGTCTCCAGGGCCGTAATGAAATCGTTCACCGGCTGGGTTGCGGCGGTGGTGGCCTGCCGGATGGCGGCCACGGTCCTGGCATTCACGAATGCCTGCAGGGCGGTGCCAAGCAAAGGGAAGACGCTTTTGGCCCGGGCTTGAAACGGGGCGCTGTTGGTGCCCGCCAGTTTGTCGACGTCACCCGAAAGGGCTGTCAGGGATTGCTGGAGGTCGCTGGTCCCGGCCTGCACAGCGGCGCCGGACGGATTGGCCGCCAACTGGACCATGAGGTCGGAGAACTTCGCCAGGACATCGAGCGCGCTCATGCGGACGGCGGTTTCGGCCGGGTCGAGCAACTGCGCTTTGGCGAGTTCGTCCGGATCGATAGGCTTGCGCTGCGACACCTGCAGATCGGCATAGTGTTGGCGCTCCGCCTGGTTCAACGCGGTGTAGGTGGTTTTGGCTGCGGCGATAACAACAGCCGTGGCATCGTGAAACTTCGCGATGGCGCCGCGGTACCGGGCGGGGTCGGCGCAACCGGTGCTGAGCAGCGCGAGCACGAGGACGGGTCCAACGGCATTGCGGCGGCGCCTGATCAGCATCGATACAGGGTAGCACTAGGGCGACGCGCTCGGGATGGAGCTGGCGGAGGGGCTTGAACCCCCGACCCTCTGATTACAAATCGTCAAAGCAGTATACATCAATAACTTAGCGACAGGCACAATGCCTGCCCATGACTTCTAAATGTTGCTAGTTCTCAAGCACTTCGGGACTGCGGAAGCAGGCAGGCTCGCAACAGTGGGGGGTGGGCACAGAATTCGGCACATCCGCCGTCAAGGAACTGGTGCTGTTCAGGTCTTCCGCGAGTCGTGCGACTATAGGCCATTCGGTTGAATCGTTGGGGCCGCTAACATTTGAGAACCATTCCAGGGTTCACCAATATCAGCATTGAGAGTTACTGGCAAAACGAATGACCCTGGATATAACATGCCTAAAATATCGCTCTCCGTATGGGCCGGCACCTTTTTGGCTTTGGTTTTCGCCTTTGACCTTCACGGTGACACCCTCGAACTCAAAACAGGTGAACGCATAGAGGGCACCTTCAAAGAGGCCACCGCAGGGGGCGCAGTAATCGGTGTCGCCGGACAGCCGATCACCATTCCGCTGGACAAAGTGCGCGCAATCTACTTAGGGTCCGCGCCGGCAACACAAAGGGCGGCTATTACCGGCCCAACCCCGCTGGACGAACTCATGGTGGCGCTAAAGGGGCTGCGATCTGTCACTACAAGCGGAATTTCCTATCGCGACTACTCGCAACGTGTTCTGGATGCAAAGGTCAAGTTTGATGTGTATATGTCATCAAAAGGAACCGAATCGGCAGCGATCAGAGATGCTGTCGAACTCGCGATGCAGTGGTACGAATTATCCTCTCATGCGTGGAGCGACTCGTTCGGCAACTCCTTCACGTTTGTGAATTCAGTTGGGACGGCCGTGTTGACGAATAATAAGCTTTCGAGCTGTCCGTCTGTGGTCCAAGCGCTTAGTTTGGCCTACAAGCCCAAAACGCCACCGACTCCCGCTGAGCGAATTCAGCACGCGGGACTCGCTATTGCAGTCCAGCCAAGCTCCTTGTGGCCTTGTGCCTCAGCGCAAGTTGACGAAGCGGAGCGATTATTGGCGAAACAGTAGCCTAAGGCAAAAACACAGCCCTTAGGTTGTGGAATGGAATGAAAGTGCCGCTTGGCTCGACGGGGCGACAGGAGAGGTCGGACGAGCAGATGAAATGCCCGAACTGTAAGCTTGAGAATCCGGACAGTGCGCTCCGATGCGATTGCGGATTCGATCTCACGCGGCCGGACGGCGGAATGCAGACGGTCCGCATACATGGAGAGAGTAGGGCTGTGTCTGCGCGGCTCAATGTAATCGCGCTGTTGCTTTTGTTGATCCTCCTGGTTTCGGCTGGACAGATGTTTCTAAACCGTGCGCTACCTGAGCAATGGCAATACACCATCGTGGCTCCGAAGGATGAAGAACTGAAAACCACAATCGACAAACTTGGGGCTGAAGGTTGGGAGCTTGTTTCTGCGCGTAGAGCATCGGACGGCGCCTCGACGAGTCCCAAGATGAGCTACGAAATGATTTTCAAGAAGCGAGGCGTCGCACTTGAATCGTTGATGGCTAATCCTCATTAGTTCGAACCTAACCGCGACAAACTGTAAAACTGGAAATGCCGCCTAGCTCGACGGGGCGGGAAGCCGGGTACCCTGCCCGGTTGGCGGCAAGATCGACTTAGGATATCGTTGAGGGAACGATGAACTACGCCGAAGTAGTATCTTCAGCGGAAACCGAGTTGCGGGACGCGATCCTTTCCCGAGTTTCTTGAAACCAGAGATGCCGGCACGGCTCACTCTCCTATGTCATATTCGTTCCTTGCGATCTGAGGCACACCTGCCTGACGCGATGGGCGAAGCGCATGGACCCCTTCACGCTAAAGAAACTCGCGGGCCACGCGGATCTGAACACTACGATGCGGTACGTTCACCCGAACGATGAAGACGTGCGCGCGGCCATGGAAAAGGAGCAACGTGGACACAAAAATGGGCACAATACAGATTCGGCGGATTCTGAGGGGAGGGATAGAACGGCTCTAACTATCGCTGCTGTAAGGAATTAAATGGAGCTGGCGGAGGGGCTTGAACCCCCGACCCTCTGATTACAAATCAGATGCTCTACCAACTGAGCTACGCCAGCTTGCCTTTGTTAACAAATACATCGGGACAATTGAAAAACCAGGATTTACGTTTTGTGCTAGATTTGCGCCAGACACCACGGGTTTGTGCTATCACTGTGATGCCGTTGGTGTGCCGTGCGTCCATCGCCGTATCAGTTTAGCAGACAGGCGGCGGCGCGCGCACCGGGGGTGGGCCGGACAAGCCGGGTTTTCAGGGACGGGCTGGCCATAACGCCGAACCCGACGGCGTGCATCGGCTTCGAAGACCGGCCCAGCCCTATGTCCTCGGACTTTCGGCGCCGCTCGTGGCCAGTTCGCTATACCGCAGAATGGCACAGCGCATATATGCCCGACTAGCGCCGGCAAGACCCTACTGCTGTCTCAGCGCTACCATCGGATCGACCTGCACAGCGCGGTGCGCTGGAAGATAACATGCGAGTAGCGCTACCGCGGCCAGCAGGATTGCCACACTGGCATAGGTCACCGGATCCTGGGGCGTCACGCCGAACAGTTCGTTGGCCATGAGGTGAGTCAGTCCCAGCGCAGCGGCCACTCCCGCGGCGATTCCGGCCACCGTCATTTTTGCACCCTCCAGGAGCACCAGTTGCATCACGTCCTTGCGTTGCGCGCCGAGCGCCATCCGTACCCCGATTTCATGCGTGCGTTGGCCCACCGCGAAGGATATCACGCCATAGATCCCGACGCAGGCAAGAACCAGCGCGAGCGCGGCAAATCCGCCGAGAAGTATCATCGTGACTCTGCGCGCTGCCAGGGAGCCGGCGATTACCGTGTCCAGGGTTTGCACGCCGTAGATCACTTCGCGAGAATCGTGGCGCTGCACCGCGCTCCGGACCGCCGCCATCACCGCCGCCGGATCTCCGTCGCTTCGCAACACGACCGCAACTCCATTGGCGGCCAGCCGCATCAGATTGTCGGGGAGTTGCATGAATGGATAGAAGAACTGCGCTTCGATGGCCGATTTTCCATCGCCCCCAGGTCCCCACTGCTTGACGTGGCCCACGACTCCGACGATTTCAGCCTCCACTTGAAATTGCTGCAGATGGACATGCTTCCCAACCGGGTTTTCGTGCGGGAAATGAGTTCGCGCAAAGGCATCATCGATATCGATGACGATGGGGGCGTTTTCGTTATCTTCCGGAGTCACGAAACGGCCGCGTTCGAGCGTAAGTCCCATGGCCTGGGCGAAACCGCTCTCCACCAGGTAGAACATTGCCTGAGCCATCTCGTTCTCGTTGTCTGGCTTTGGCCTTCCATCGATCCAGAAGGGAATGGAAGAATCGTGGATCAGCGGCCGCGAGCCGAGCGTGACGGAGACTGCCTGCACGCCGGGGATGGCGCTCCATTGCCCGTCAAGCCCGCGCAGCCGCGCGCGAGTTTCGGCGGAGGTGGTCCGCGCCGTGGCCGGTATCGACAAACTGAAGGTGATGGCGTGGCTGGGGTTGAAGCCCGAGATTGACGCGCCCGAGCGCGAAGAGGCTGCGCAGCATCAGCCCCGCACCGATCAGGAGAACCAGCGACATGGCGACTTCGATCGCCACGAAAATCCTTTGCGGCCGATGGTGCGCACCGGCGGCATCGCGGCCGCCCTCCTTGAGGGTCTCGACCAGGTCCACCCGCGAGCCCCTGAAGGCCGGAGCAAGTCCGGACACCATCGCGGCGAGCGCCGAGACCGCCAGCGCGAACAGGAGCACGCTTCCATCGAGCGAGATTTCTTCCATGCGCGGCAATGTACCTGCCAGGGTTTTGCCGATCAGCTTGACACCGAACGAGGCGAACAGCAGTCCGAGTGTCCCGGCCGCGGCCGCGAGCACCACGCTTTCGGTAATCAGTTGGCGGAGAATCCGCGTTGGGCCGGCGCCCAGAGCCGCGCGTACGGCAAACTCTCGCAAGCGCACCGTGGAGCGCGCCAGCAGAAGATTTGCGACATTGGTGCATGCAATCAGTAGCAGGAAACAGACGGCGGCGAGAAGCGTCAGAAGAAACGGTTCCACGTTGCCGACCACATCCTCTTTCATGGTGACGAGGTTGACGCCAACCTCCTTGTCGGCCACCGGAAAGGCCGCCCCCAGGTTACGGGCCACCACATCCATATCGGCTTGAGCCTGGTGGATCGTGACGCGGGCTTTCAGCCGCCCTACCGCGTGCGCGCTCACCGAAATACGACGATCGCGAAACGACGGGTCATTCCACTGGCCTATCGGAACATAGACGTCACGGTCATGGCCGTAAAATGCAAAACCGGCGGGAATTACGCCCACCACGGTGTAGGACGCACCGTTCAGGGTGAGCGCCTTGCCGATAATGTCCGGCGAAGCGCCGAACCTCCGCGACCAGAAACCACCGCCGAGAATGACCACCGGCCCGGCCCCCACCTGATCGTCGCTCGCGCGAAAGGTTCGGCCGAGAATCGGCGGCACTCCCAGGGTCGAAAAGAAACTGGCGGAGATCATGTAGCCGCTCAATCGTTCCGCTTCGGCCGTTCCCGTGAGGTTGTAGTCCTGATTGCGGTAAAGGGCCATGGAGGAGAACGACCTGCTCTGGCTCTGCCAGTCGAGGAAGTTGAGATAGACGACGGGGCCGCGTTCCACTCCAGGCGTACGTTGGTAGATCGTGACAAGCTGGCCGGAGTGCGGAAAGGGCAGGGGATTGAGCAACACACCCTTGCACCACCGAAAAGAGGACCGTGCTGGCACCGATCCCCACCGCGAGTGTCGCGATTGCGATGGTAGTGAAGCCCGGCGACTTTCGAACCAGCCTGGCGGTGTAAAGCAGATCCTGGGACAGCTTCGTCATCGGCCCATTTTACGCCGCTGCCGCCGGCTCGCGTGCTACATGGCCTGCGAAGCGCCATCGCTTTTTATGTGGTGCACAACACAACGGGTCATTCGGTCATTCTTGTCAATCGCCGAAGAACTAGCTGTCACTTCAGCTCCATATACGTCAGCGAATATGATGACCGCATGTTTAGGAACGCGAAGACCGCTCACCAGAAACGGTCAGAGAGCCAGCTGATCGCAGAGGTCAAGGCTTTCGGGTTCACGATGGTACCCTAGCTTAGTACACCGTTTCATAAATACACCGACGTATTATTTGTAGCATGTGTGGCTCGCTTGTGGGATTCTGGAGTAGGTGTGCCACTATGCCCAGAATAAGCCCGTTTTCGATTCACCTGTCTGCTTCCGAGGCTGCCGAATTGCGCAGGCGTGCCACCAAATATACGTCGCCTTATTTTCGGGTCCAACGTGCCAGAATCATCTTGATGGCTGCCGAAGGATTGGAAAACAGCGAAATTGCCGCGCGACTGAACACCCGCCGTGACGTCGTATCGGAGTGGCGTAAACGCTTCTTTCTGGAACGCCTGACTGGTTTAGAAGAACGCTCTCGTCCGGGTCGTCCCCGGACTTTTTCCCCCTGATCTGGTCGTCCAGGTCAAGGCTTTGGCCTGCGAACTCCCGGCCACCCACGACTTGCCGCTGTCTCGCTGGAGTACCACGGATCTGGCGCGTGAGGTCTGTCAGTCCGGCTTGGTGGCTTCCCTCAGCGGCAGCACGCTGTGGCGCTGGTTGCATCAAGACGCCATTCGGCCTTGGTACCACCGTAGCTGGATCTTCCCGCGCGATCCCAACTTTGCCGACAAAGCCGGTCGCATTCTCGATCTATATGCCCGCGCATGGGAAGGCCAGCCTTTGCAAGATGACGAGTTCGTGATCTCCGCGGACGAGAAAACCAGCATTCAAGCCCGGCGACGCAAACACCCTACCCGCGCTTGCCGACCTCGTGGCACGATGCAGGTCGAGCACGAGTACTTTCGGTGCGGGGCCTGGACCTACATCGCCGGCCTGGATGTCCACAATGCCAGGATCTTTGGCCGCTGCGAAACCCAGAACGGCATCGCACCCTTTGACCGGCTCGTCGAGCAGGTTATGACTCGGCCGCCGTACAACGATGCCCGCCGCGTCTTCTGGATCGTCGACAACTGTTCGGCTCACCGCGGCCTCAGGGCCGTCCAACGTCTGCAAAGCGCGTATCCACAATTGGTCCTGGTCCATGCACCGATCCATGCCAGTTGGCTCAATCAACTGGAGATCTACTTCTCCATTCTCCAGCGGAAGGTTCTGACACCCAACGATTTCCCGAACCTGGACACTCTGGCTGAGCGACTCCTTGATTTTCAGTACTACTGGGAAGCGGCGGCCAAGCCCTTTGAATGGAAGTTCAGTCGGCAAGACCTGAACGAGTTGCTTGCCAAGCTGAGTACCCCTCGGTAAAAGTCGAGTAGCGGCTCCGAAATACGTCGGCGTATTTCTGAAATGACCGACTAAGCTAGCCTTCTCGGTTCGCCAGGGCGGGGCTTAGCAGATTCGGCTGGGGGTGGTATGGAACCCAGCAGGAGAAGTCGACCCGGGCCCCGCTCCAAGTGTAGGTTGACAGAGTAGTTGAAAACGGCCGTGTTGATTCCAGAGAGCCAAGAGCGGCTCGTTGACGCAGAACATGAAAAGTCTCGCCAGAGTTCGTGAAAATATCCTACCCGCTTGCCACCGTTGTTGAAATAATCCTACACCGGACAGCGGCTGGGGCTGCTTTCGGACACCGGCCGATAAATGCTTGGCGACAAAGGAGGACCCATGGCTGGAATACCGGCTCGACGCATAACGGGCCGGGGTCCGACATGGCGAAGACAGGGCAACGTGGATAGCTTCCGGATTGACCATTCGGCCACAATCGCCTCGCCACCTATGTGACGGTCGTGCGGGGTACAACTTCTCTCGTAAACGGCACCGACAGCAGGAGCAGGGCTGCCGCGTGGACTGGAACACACTGTTATGATCTGAAAGAATATCCTCGTGGCAATTCCCAGCAGTGGCGTCTGTCCGCAGTGCGCGCGCGGAGTCCAGGATGGCTGGCGCGTTTGTCCGGCTTGCGCCGCGCCATTGCTGGCCGGGAACGGCGGACGTGAAACCGAGACGGTGTTTTCTCAGTCGCATTCGTCTTCGAGCGGGATAGAAGAAGAGGGACGCTTTCCGGCGGGCACAGTCCTGGCGGGCCGCTACCGTGTGCTGGGACTTCTCGGACGCGGCGGCATGGGCGAGGTCTACCGCGCCAACGATCTCAAGCTTGGGCAGCCCGTGGCGCTGAAGTTTCTTCCCGACTCCACGGCGCGAAATCCGGACCGGCTCGCGCGCTTCCACAGCGAGGTGCGCATCGCCCGCCAGGTCTCGCATCCCAACGTGTGCCGAGTGTACGATATCGGCGAGACCGACGGCAGCGTGTTCCTTTCCATGGAATATATTGACGGCGAGAACCTTTGCTCACTGCTGCGCCGCATCGGACGGCTCCCCGGCGACAAGGCTCTGGAGATCGCACGCCATCTGTGCGCCGGACTCGCGGCGGCGCACGACAAGGGCGTACTCCACCGCGACCTGAAACCGGCCAACATCATGCTCGATGGTCGCGGCCAGCTCCTGATCACCGATTTCGGATTGGCTGGGATGGCCGACCAGTTCGCCAGGCCCTCCAACGCCGCGAGCGTTCGCGAAGGCACGCCCGCCTACCAGGCTCCCGAACAGCGCGCCGGCCGGGCAGTTTCCGTGCGCAGCGACATCTACTCGCTGGGTCTCATACTGCATGAGATGTTCACCGGCAAGCGCGCCACGCTTGAAAGTGGCGAAGCCGCGACCTCTCCCACCTCGATCGTCAAAGACCTCGACCCTGCAGTCGAGAAGGTGATCCTCCGATGCCTCGAAGCCGATCCGCAGAACCGTCCGCAGTCGGCCGTGGCTGTGGCCCGAGCGCTCCCCGGAGGCGATCCATTGGCCGCCGCACTTGCCGCGGGCGATACGCCTTCTCCCGAAATGGTCGCCGCCGCCGGAGACAACGAAGGCATCGCGGTTCGCACTGCCGCCATTGCCCTGGGAGCCGTCCTGGTAGGGCTAGCTGTCGTCGCCGTGCTCGGCCACAAGACCAATATTCTGGAGCAGACGCCTTTCGATAAATCCCCCGCGGTTCTGGAGCAGAAGGCCCGCGATCTGATCCAGAGCTTCGGCTACACCGAAGCACCCGTCGACCGAGCCTACGGCTTCAGCTACGACACGGAATTCCAGCAGTACGGCGAGGGGCTGAAGGACCCCGCCGCGTATCGCGCCCTACTGGCCAATGGTTCGCCGCCGGTGATCCGCTTCTGGTACCGCCAGAGTCCGCAATACCTGGTCGCCGTCGCGGAGCAGCATATCGTTTCCCTGGCGAATCCGCCGCCCATCGGCTCGGGAATGGTGAGCGTGAATCTGAATCCCCAGGGCCGCTTGGTTGAATTCACTGCTGTTCCTCCGCAAGTAGAAAAACCCGCTCAGGCCGCGGCGCCGCCCGAATGGCCAGGGTTCTTCACTGCGGCTGGTTTGGACATGACCCGCTTCACTCCTGTCGACCCTGAGTGGCTCCCGTTGGTGAGCTTCGACACCCGCGCGGCGTGGACCGGAGTGTATCCCAATACCGATCTCCCTTTGCGCATCGAAGCCGCGTCCTGGCGCGGACGACCCGTCAATTTCCAGATGATCGGCCCGTGGACCAAGCCATCCCGGCTGCAGCCCATCTTCAACTTACCTGTCGTGGCACGGATCACCGTTGGCATCCTGCTTATTCTGACAGCGCTGGCGGCTTTGCTCGCCTGGCGTCATTTCCGCCTCAACAAAGGCGATGCTCAGGGAGCGTTCCGGTTGGCCGTATTTGTTTTTTCCGTCGAGATGATGGAATGGCTGTGTGTTGCCGACCACGTTCCAAGCGTCGAAGAGATCTTCGGCTGGATGGAGGCTGTGAGTGTCGCTCTCCTCGCCGCGGGCTTCTTCTGGACTCTCTACATGGCCCTGGAGCCCTACGTCAGACGGCGCTGGCCGCAGAGCATAATCGCTTGGAGCCGCTTGCTGGGCGGCGGAGTCCGCGATCCGGTGGTGGGAGGGAACCTACTCATCGGCGTCGCTTGCGGCGTGGGCGTTGCAGCCTTCTGGCGGATACACTATCTGATTGTCCAGTTATACGACTCGGGGGCCGGCAGGCTCGAACTAAACACTGTCGTTGCGGCCCGGCAGGCGGCAGGTGAGATACTGCACCAGGTGATCTTGCGGATTGGATTCTCCTTGGTACTGTTCTTCCTGTTCTTCCTGCTCCGGGCTCTTTTACGGAAGCCATGGATCGCGGCGGCGGCCTTCATTGTCCTCCTTGTCTCGCTCACGTCCCGTTCGGTGAGTCATCCGCTGCTCGGAGCGGCTCTGACCGCCATAGGGCCGGCCCTCATCCTCTTCATCACGATCCGCTTCGGAGTCCTGGCCATGACCGTGAATTTTTTTACCGGGGCGATGTTGCTTCAATTCCCCGCGACCACCGACCTTTCCACCTGGTACGCCGGCAGCACGCTGTTCGCCTATGCGGTGGTGCTGGCCCTGGCCGGGTACGCCTTCCACACGGCAATCGCCGGGCGGCCGCTGTTCAAAGCCGGGTTTCTGGACGCGGATTAACGTAGCGCGGCGGGCTTGGGGGGACAAGCGAGGTCTGCCGTATTTATCTGCCAGGCGTCAGGAACGGGAGACGGTCTGTATTATGGGCCATCGGAAAGTTGTGACGCCGCATGGCGGCGGCGCATTACTTCTGCCAAACGGCGCAGTGTTTACTTTCCTGCCGGACGGCATCCGGACGAACAAAGGCGATCGGCGCTCCGACCCAGGCTGGCAACGAATGAACCGAGGCCCATCTCCCCAAGCCATGCCTGTCTGCGGGCCATGTAGGATCTTTTCACTTTCGGTGGCGACATTTTTCATGAACTGTGGCAGGAATTTTCAGTAATTCTGACAACCTACACCAAGGGATCCCTGTGTCAGAAGTTGTGTCAATCGAGAGAGGAATCGCAAACGAGCAGGCGAAGTTCCATTATTGTAAACAAAACAGGTTAGAACGGTGGAAATGTCCCGAAAACACCCTCCCTTAGATTCAGGTTCTAGTTCTCGCAAGGGAGTGAAGGTTCAAGTCCTTTCATCCGCACCAAATTGATAATAAAGCAGGTAAGATTAAACGGCAGGCGTCGATTTGAGCACCTCTTCTGGCCTTCTGTCACGATTATTGTCACTATTCAAATCGAACTCCACCTTCTTCTTGGCCGCACGAAAGGCTGCCAGCTTGTCGGCCGCATCGGTCAAATCTCCCTCGGCTGTGATGTCGTACCTGTCGAAAACGGCCCTGGTTTTGTGGGCCGCTGATCTTCATGGCCACTTTGTCCGGCACACCAGCCCGGGTCAGATTGCGGATGCCGGATCGGCGGAAGTCATGAAAGAGCAGATTTGGCAGGCCCGCCTTTCGACCGCAGACTGCCAGGATCCGCGGCGAGCCGGCGCAGTCGGCGACGGCAGATCCGCGTCTGGCAGGCTCGCCGCCTACTTCCGGTTCGGCAGAAAAGAGTGGCCAATCGTCAGACCTTCCGTCGACGTCTCGGCCCACCGTCTACCAGGGAGGGAACGAGTCGTCGAGAACCAGCGAGTGCAGCTACGATAGCATTGGTCAGAGCCATGATATCGCCGTGGATGCATTTGTCAGCCGGCACCGGGCTGTCAAGTAATATCCCCGCAGGATCGGTAAACCTGGTGGTCGGACCAAGGTGGGGCAATAGCCTGAACTAACCAACCCGCTGAGAGGCCGCATGTCCCGATGTGGAAATTCTGACCGGGATTACCCCCCCACAAACGCCATGACTTGAGCCACGCTGGGGGAATGCCGAGAAGTCCGGCTCGAAGAAGGGCGCGCGCTCTCAAAGCCAACAGCGGTCCTGGCTGGCGGGGGGGGCGATGGGGCGATGAACCCAACGGTGAACGCCGGCCCGCTCTGTGATATAAAGGGCCAATCAGATCTATGAATCGACGATCATTCCTAGCCGGCTCCGCCACGTTCGTCGGCTTGTCTCAAGCGTCAGCGGCGCCCCCGTCGCTAGGCCAGTTTCAACTCGGCTGTGTCACCTATAATCTGCTGCAAGGCATGGACCTGGAGACGCTCATCCGCGCGCTAGAGGGCGCCGGCTATTCTGCCGTCGAACTCCGCACCGGCCACAAACACGGCGTGGAGCCATCAATCTCCGCGGCCGAGCGTAATGCGGTCAAAGAGCGATTCCAGCGATCCAAGGTGCGTCTCCTCAGCTACGGCACGACATGTGAATTTCAATCGCCCGATCCGGTGGCGCGGCAAAAGCAGATCGATCTCGCTAAGGCGTTCGTCGACCTGGCGCGTGACACTGGTGCCATCGCGGTTAAGGTGCGGCCCAACGGATTCCCCAAGGACGTGCCACAGTCCACAACCATCGAAACCATCGGAGCGGGACTACGCGAAGTGGGCGATTACGGTCAGGAAAAAGGCATCGAGATCTGGATGGAGGTCCACGGCCGAGGCACTCAGGAGCCGACAGTGGCTGCCGAGATTCTGAGCACAGCCGGACACAAGAATGTGGGCGCTTGCTGGAATTCGAATCCCACCGATGTCAAGGACGGCAGCGTGAAGCAGAGCTTCGCGTTACTCAGGCCGTATCTACGCAACGCACACATCAATGAGCTTTACAGCCCCTATCCGTGGCGCGAGTTGTTTCAGCTCATGCGCGATGTGGGCTATGCCCGATACACTCTGGCAGAAGTTGCCGAGAGCAAGGAGCCAGAACGCTTCCTGCGCTACTACAAGGCCCTGTGGGAACAGTTAATCACATAAGAAGGAAGAGGGTAGCCTGTCACGAGCCGCCGCCTCAGTTGTCTGCCAGGACGTGATGCGAACGGGTAAAGCACCGCCCGTGTCTGGGACGAATGGAGAGTAATTTCCCCATGATGACGAGGCAAGAATGCGACTTCACTGTTGCTCACCTTGGTGAACTCGGCAACTTGATTCAGGCGCTCGAAGTGTTGTACGGGCTGGAGTTGTCAGAGGTGTTGGGGCGATACCGCAAACTGCTGTCCCGACTGGCTGATGATGCCGGATCCGTCGAGTTCCTGGAGGTCCGGCAATTCTTCGATTGGGCAGAGGGAATGATCATACCCACTTTGCGGAATCTTCCCGAGTTCCAAAAGGCTTTGCGAGATTTTCTAGCAACCTGCCGCGTCATTGGGCCAATAGAGTGAACAGGTGAAGTTGATTTAGTTTAACCGAATCGCTCCGGACGTTCGTCGACGCTCCGTCAGTAAGCGGACTGGCGCCTCGTGCGAAATCAATCAGCACGATCCCGAAAACGCTGGAAATATCGGCTCTGCGCGAGAATTCGTAAGACACCCTGGTTTTATTGGGCTTTCGTGGTCGGGGCCGACGGCGCTGAGCAGAGCCTGCAGACATTGAAAGTGGACGTCTCCAGTACTTCCGCGCTCTCGACCGCGTCCGAGCCCCATCGCGGTCGGCGGGCGGACTGCCCTGCGTCTGCCATTTCTCTGTGTCACGCTGGTGAGCGTGACTTTACTATCGCGGGATCGGATCAGCGCTCGTCCACCCGGCATCCAGGCAAGCTGCTCCCGGCCTGCCATACGCCGGACGAATCGGGAGGGTTGCAAAGCTGATGTGCGAACCAGAGCAGGTACCTTGCTCCACAGCGCCGCCACTTAGTACCTTTCGATGCGACGTCGCTGCCTCGGTTACGCGGAAGTCGCGGGCGTTGTTGCTAGATGCCTGCCGCGCGATAATGTCGTGGAGCGCGTTTCCCGAATCGCGCGGCGCCCAGCCACGAAGATTTCGAGTCGCTTCAAAGAGAACGCACCGACACGCAGAATTACGAAAGGAAGCCACATGCCAACATCCGTTCCGCCTATCCCGCCGGACAACCCCGAGCGCAATCTTTCGCTGGGGGACCCCGACAAACTCCCCCATATTGGTCTGGTAGGCGATACCTACACAATTATAATGAACGGGGAAGCCACTAACGGACGTTTCTGCGTAATTGATATGCACATCCCGCCAGGCGGCGGGCCGCCGCCGCATCGGCATGACTTCGAGGAGACCTTTATTCTGTTAGAGGGTGAGATGGAAGCAACCTTCCGCGGCAAGAAGTTGATCATCCACGCAGGCGAGACGTTGCACATTCCCGCCAACGCTCCACATCAGTTTCACAACACCTCCTCTCAGGCCGTACGCATGCCGTGTATTTGCGCTCCTGCTGGACAGGAGAAGTTCTTCTTGGAGGTTGGGGTCCCGGTCGCCACGCGTACTGCGCCTGCGCCGAAGCTCGATGCAAGAGAAGAGGCCGCATTCATTGAGAAGGTCAAGGCCCTCGCACCCAGATACCGGACGGAATTACTGAGGGAGGCTTAGACAGAAGGACCAACCACCCAGTCCTCCGCCAGATTGCTGAACGGATGACAGCGCGGCGACCGGCGTTCGAGGAGACCGCCAGGCAAGCACGACGGCTCTGGTTTCTGTTCGTAAAAGCGCTGCGACTCCCTGCGTATAATCAGCCGTTCAGAGATTGGCCCTAATTGGCGTTTGGGAAGCGCCGCCGGACCAGCGGTCCATCCAAGTTGCCGCCGATTGCTGAATACTGACAGGCAGATCGATTGCCCCTTTCCCTCTCCCCGACAGTGCCAACGCCCCAAGGGCCAGATATGTGGGGACATGTGGGGATATCAGCAGTCAAATGCCGGCGCCGAATGGGGCTTGTTCGCTGCGCACGCAAGTCGACCATTCCGAGTGGTCGACGTATACGGCCAATCTCTATGCGGACGGGCTGAGTTTGCAATCAAGAATGTGATCAAAAGCACAGATTCGCGGCAGGAACGCACTTTAACACGCTATCCAGTCCATAAGGCCGTCTATTCTTTGGAACATTTGGCATATAATCGGCGCAAATAGCGCTGCTTTTGGGTCTTAGTGCGCTCGAAAGAGGAATAGATATGCCACGTTTGCGGTTTCTCTGCGCTTTTTGTCTGCTGGCTCTTTCGTGTACCAGCCTCGCGTATTCACAAACCCTTAATGCCACTCTGCTAGGCACCGTGACCGATCCGAGCGGAGCGGTGGTCCCCAACGCAAAAGTCACCATCACTGAAACCAACACCGGCGTCAGCCGTATTGGGCAAACCAACGGGAGCGGAAACTATTTGTTCCCCAATCTCGCGCCTGGTATCTATTTGGTGAACGTTGAGGCTTCCGGCTTTAAAAAGGAAACGCGCCGCGATATCACTCTGCTGGTGGATACCTCGACGCGCACCGATGTACAACTGAGTACAGGTGCAGTGACGGAAACCGTGGAAGTTACCGGCGCTCCGCCGATCCTCCAGACTGACACCGCCTCTACAGGCCAGAAAATCGAGACAGAGACTCTCAAGGACCAGCCGCTAATCAGCTCGAACCGTAATTTCCAGGGACTGTTGAACCTGGTGCCGGGAGTCGCGCCCGTGCAGGAGCAGCACTCGCAGTTTTTTAACGCCTCGACTTCTTTGCAGACCGAAGTCAACGGCCAGATGCGCGAGGGCAACAACTTCATGATCGACGGCACAGACGATAATGAAAGGACCGGCCTGTTGCAGATCTACATCCCTCCCATCGAAGCGATCCAGACCGTGGATGTCTCACTATCCAACCACGATCCCGAAATGGGCCGCGCATCCGGCGCGGTGGTGAACGCAGTGCTGAAATCGGGCACCAACCAGATACATGGCAGCGCGTACGAGTTTTTGCAGAACAGCGATTTCAACGCACGATCGTACTTTAATCCGTCGGTCGGGCACCTGGCGTACAACTACGTGGGTGGCAATCTCGGCGGGCCTATTCGTAAAAACAAGATCTTCATCTTCGGAGATTACTTGCGTACCATGGATCACGAAGGTAATACCAACCTGGTGACCATCCCGCCAAATCAATGGCGTACCGGGGACCTGAGCGGCGGGGCCACGACGGTCTATGACCCGGCCACCGGAAACCCACTCGACGGTACTGGCCGTACACCGTTCCCTGGCAATATCATTCCGACCAACCGTATCAATACGATCTCCAGCGCGATTCTGGCGCTACTACCTCCCACCAACCAGTCGTTCAATCTGGCGAGCCCCAGCAATAATTACTTTGCCGCGCTGCCGTTCAACAGAACCGTCGATTCCCTCGACGTGAAGATGGATTACAACGTTTCCGACAAGAACCGCCTGACCGGCCGGTTCAGTTATTCCAAGCCCGTGATTTTCCAGGCTCCGTTGTTCGGCAATGTGGCCGGCGGCGACGGTCCCGGCGGCGCCTTCATGGGCACCGGTTTCCAGAGGACCTACTTGGGCGGCGTCAATTACGACCGAATCCTGTCGCCAAGCCTCGTAGCCGAACTGCGCATCGGTATTGCCCACTATCACAACGAAGCCAACCCGTCCGATTACGGATCGAACGATGCGCAGAAACTCGGCATTCCCGGGGTGAATATCAACCAGTTCACGAGTGGCATGGTGGGCATTCAGATCAACGACGGCTTTTCCAACCCAGTGGTGGGCTACTCCCCGAGCCTTCCCTGGATCCGCGCCGAGGCTAATGTGGACGTAGTGAACACGTGGACGAAAATCAAGGGCAATCACACATTCAAGTGGGGCGTCGACCTCAAGCGCATACGCGACGACCTGCTACAGGATCAGACCTACAGTCCGCGCGGCATTTACTACTTCGGCAACGAGCAGACCGCACTGTGCACGCCCATTAACATCGGCGCCGACGGCCTGGCCACAAGCTGCAACTCCTCCAAGCTGGGAATCGCCAACGATATGGCCAGCTTCCTGCTCAACGTGCCGTATCAACTTGGCCGCGACGTCAACACGTATTTTCCGGCCTACCGGCAGTGGGAGTTCTTCGGGTTCGGCGGAGACACCTGGCAGGTCTCTCCCAAACTGACCGTCAACCTTGGGGTGCGCTGGGAATTCTATCCGCCGGGTACGCCGGAATTCCCCGGCGGCTTCTCCAATTACCATCCGGACAACAACACCCTGGTGATCGCAGGCGTTGGCGGCAACCCGTTAAACCTCGGTATGAAGACGCATTACAACTATTTTGCGCCGCGCCTTGGTCTGGCCTACCGCCTCGGCGACAAGACGGTGATACGGGCCGGGTTCGGAACCAGCTATACGCCGTTCCCGGATAACACCTATGCGTACAACTACCCGGTACGCTCGAACAACTTCTACAGCAATGTGGGCGATGGCTACGCCACCACGCTGCTGCCGGGTGGGCAGGCGGCCACATTCCAGCAGGGCTTTCCGCTGCCGGTGCCGGTAACGATTCCCTCCAACGGCATTATTCCCGCCACTGGTACGTTGCTCAGCCAGAGCTTCGACGTGATCAACCTGAATTTCAAGAACCCATACACGGAAACCTGGAACGTGGCCGTACAACGTTCCCTGCCGTTCAAACTGGTGCTCGACGCCGCCTACGTGGGTGTTCACGGTGTGGACACGGTCGCCAACTATAACCTGAATAGCCCTTTCAGCACCCTGGGCCTTGGCACGGCGAGCGAGCCGCTCAATATCCTATACGGCAAGACCGCGAGCGCCACGCTCCGTTGGGCGGGTTACTCTTCCAGTTACAATTCACTTCAGGTGAAGCTCGACCGGCGCTTCAGCGATCTCATGATCACCACGGCATTTACGTGGGGCAAGGGCATGAGCTTCCAGACGGACGACGATGGCGGCCTGGACTGGTTGATCAACCAGCGCCGCAACTATGCGCGCACCGATTTCGACCGCACCTTGAGTTACGTCCAGAGCTACGTCTACCAGTTACCCTTCGGCGTGGGCAAGCATTGGCTGAGCCACGGTCCGGCGGCGGTCGCTCTGGGCAACTGGCAACTCTCCGGCATTCTGACGCTGCTTACCGGGACGCCGCTGACTTATACCGCCAGTGGGAGCAGCTTGAACACGCCGGGAGAAACACAGACGGCCGACCAGGTGGCGCCGGTCCAGATTCTGCACGGCATCGCGGTCGGCAATCCGTGGTTCAGTCAGGCAAGCTTCTCGCAGCCCACCGGAGTCCGGTTCGGGACTTCCGGGCGGAACATCATCAGCGGTCCCGGCCTGTTCGCGTTGAACCTCGCGCTCTTCAAGAACTTCAAGATCAGCGAGAAATTGAACGTGGAACTGCGCGCCGAGACCTTCAACTTCACCAACACGCCGGAGTTCAGCAACCCAAGTACGAGCATCACCAGTTCCACTTTCGGATACGTTACCGGCACCGTTGGCAGCGGCACCGGAGTCAACGGCACCGGAGGCGGCCGCGCCCTCCAGTTGGGCGCGAAAGTGGTGTTCTGATATGGAGCGACCTATCAAGCCCTGATAGGCTGATTGGTTTGAGCCCTTGTTTCGGAAGCAGAGCAGGTGGCAGTTGAGATGTACTACTCGCCTTGGAACGACAGCATGTGGAGGAGAACGAGTTCCACGTAAGCGCCCCAATTGAAAACAGGCGGAACCGTGGAAGAAGAGGTAACTGGACGGTTCCGAGCCCCTCTCCCTCAGTCCCTCGACGATCTTCAACTGGGCCTCGCAATCGCCTCGGCGATAGGCCGCAAGCTGTGCCCGGATGATGCCCAACTGGCGCGTCACGCGCCGAACCACCAGCGCGCAGAAGCCAAGCAGCAGCACCACCGGCAGCCATAGCCACTTCATAGCCGCCCTCAGCGCATTCCCGGGTCCAGCGTGAACCACTTCGATTCGAACCCGGTGGGAACGGTCATGTGGTCCTTTTTACTCGGGAACAGGAATGTGCCTACGCCCCAGAACCAGATCCCCGTATCGCGCGGCACCACGTTCGCGTCCAGTTCTTTGGCCAGTTGCGAGTCGGCTTCGTGCCGGGCGAAGAAGGGCGAAACGATTCCCCCCGTCTCCACGCGATTGAATGACGCGGCGATCCGGAAATACGGCTCCGGCCAAAAATAATGTTCCACGCGGCGGATACGTCCGCGAACCTGCGCGCCGGCTGGTATCAGCACCTCGCGCGAACCGGCGCGCAGCACTGGCTTGACCACCGTCGCCGTCACCGGGTCGCCTGCCGCGGCAGTGGCGCTGTCGATCGGGTCCACCAGGGATAGCGTGACCGGCAATCCAATCGGTAGCGCGACGCGTCCCCGGCCCGCCACCGGCGCCACCGCGCTTGCCGGTCCGGGATCGCCGGCAAAAACAATTTCCGATTCCGCCTTGTACTCCCGGCAGGCTGAAAACGTGATCGTGTTGCGCGTTTGCCGCCCGCTCTTGATCTGGATATCAAGCTGGCTCTGGCGCGGCAGCAGAACATCGCTGTCTCCCACGTGCACCAGTTCGTATTCCAAGGTAGTAGAGGCGGAGCAAAATGGGGCACCGGCCGGCAATTCGTTGGTGCGAACGGTGAGGTGTTCCAGTTCCAGAGACTCGGGATTGATCTGGATTTCGCCCTCGTACGCTGCCGGAAGCCAGCCCGAACCCACTTTGATCTGGAAACGGCTGGCCCCTAGCGGCACCCGGTAGCTGTATGCGAACAGCGTCTTCCCATCCCTCTGTTGTGTGCCGCTGTACTGAAACGTGACGCCGGGCGACGCGAAGATGCCCGCCAGGTAGCCGCCGTAGGAGCCCGTCGATACCGGGCCATCGCGGATGATTTCGTCGATGTTGCGCGTATCGAACCGCGTCGCGCCCGGCCAGGAATGCAGTTCGCGCCCGTCCGACAGCGTCACCTCCAGCCGCACCCGGTCGGTGAATTCCAGCTCGTGCGGATCGCTCCGCGAGGCGTTTTCACCGTCCGGACCGCAAGCCGCCGGGTCCTGCGATTCCACCCGCCGGTAGTAGCTCCGGTTGACCGTTTCCACGCACACATACTTCTCCAGATCGTGAGCCATCGCCTGTAGGCGGGCGCGTGCCCGCTCCAGCACCGCCGTGGCGTCGCCCGGGGTTTGGCCGAACACCACGGCGGAAGCCGCAAGTAGAATGGCGAATCTCATGTCTGCCGCGGAAGCATGGGTGCCTCGTCTCCTATTTCAGGCTCGCTGGAGCCATCCTCGGTTTCCAGTTCTGGGCGGCGTGATCCTCGCTGGCCACCTCCGTGGCTTTCAGCTTGGCCGCGGCCGCCGTGCGTGTCTTTTCCGCGCTCTTCTCTCCGTGCAGAAAGGCCAGAGTCAACCAGAAATACGCGCGCTGTTCGTTTTGGGTCACCCCATTGCCTGTGGCGAAGCGCATTCCTAAATTGACCATCGCGGGTGCGTAACCCTGCGTGGCAGAGGCACTCACCCAGCGGGCCGCCTGTTCCTCGTCTTTCTTGACACCGTGGCCGCCGGCATACAGACGGGCCAGGTTGTACTCCGCTTCCGGATGTCCCTTCTGGGCCGCCAGTTGGTACCAATACGCAGCCAGTTGATTGTCTTGCGGCATACCGTACCCTTCCACGTTAGCCCAATCGGTCGGTGGACCGTCGGATTCCACCGAATTCGCCATCTGCAACCAGCGGATTGCATCGGCTTCATCCCTCGGTACCCCCCAGCCGCGGGAGTACATTTGTCCCAACGCAAACTCAGCTTCCGGGTTCCCTTGCTCAGCGGCTCTGCGGTACCAGAATGCCGCCTCCGTAAGGTCGCGCCGCACGCCCAACCCCTGGGCATACAGAATACCTAAATCGAATTGGGCCTCGGCCTGTCCGGCGTCGGCCGCCGCTTTCCACTCCTTATACGCTCTCTGATAATCCTTGCTCTTGAATGCTGCCAACCCCGCTGGCGTGTCGGCAAACACGGGCATCGCAACCAGGGTCAACACACCCAAACCAACCATCCGTAGAGTTGTGGAGAAGTATTTCATACTGCCTCCTTTCTGATTCAAGTTGTATCACGATGCCGGGCCTCCTGGCGTAACCTATCGGGAAGGGGTGAGAGGAAGCCGCCATTTTTCGGCCTGCTGAGCGCCGCCACGGTGTTGACCCTGAAAGCCCGGCACAAAGGGCGGCACTATTCCCCATCCCCATCCCCAACCCCCATCCCCCTTTCGGCTGCGGAGACGCCGCCACCCGCGGCACGAAGCAGCGGAATATTGAACGGCGGCATTCGCTTTGGCGTATTCTGGTACGGAGCAAATTCATGTTTTGTGATCGCTGTGGAACGCAAATAGCCGAAGGCCAGCAATTCTGTTCCAATTGCGGGCAATCTGTCGTCGGGTCCCCCGCGGCCCCATTCGGAGGGCCGGTCCCCATGTGGACGCCGCCTACCAACGTGCAGGTGTCCGCCGGACACTGGCTGGGCGCCGGCTGGGACCTGGTGAAAGCGGACATGGGCACCTACGCCCTGGCCGCCCTGATCTTTTTCGTGCTCAACGGCGTGCCCCTCATTCAAGGCGCGCTTATCGCCGGATTCCACATCTACACAATCAAGAAAATGACCGGCCAGCAAGCCGAGTTCGCGGACCTCTTCAAGGGCTTCAACTTCTTCATTCCCACCCTGGTGGCGTCCCTCCTCATCGGCGTGTTCACCTTCGCCGGCACGCTGCTGTGTATCATCCCCGGGCTGGTGGTGGCCGCCTCGCTGAAATTCACCTACCTGTTCATCGTCGATAAACGCATGGACTTCTGGCCCGCCATGCAGGCCAGCCACGCCATCGTCAAGCAGGATTATTTCGGCTTCACCATGTTCCTGATCCTGGCGTTCCTGGTGAATGTGCTCGGCCTCTTGTGCCTGGTGGTCGGGCTGCTGGTCACCATTCCCATGACCATTGCGGCCATTACCGTGGCCTACAAAGAGCTTGTCGGCTTCGAGCCGCAGACCAGCTCGCTGTAGCATGTCGCGCGCGGTTGTCCTTCGGCTGGCGGGCGCGGGTCTTTTGCTCAGCCTCTTGTGGTGGGCTTCGCCGCCCGCGGAGCCCGCCTTCCGTGCCTGCCCGTCTACTGGCTCACCGGCAAGGCCTGCCCGCTGTGCGGACTCACGCGCGGGCTCTGTGCTATGGCCAAAGGTCACTGGATCCAGGCCTTGCATTTCAATGCCCTCACCCCGCTGGCGTTCGTCTTGCTGTTCTCTCTGTTTTGGAAAACGCCCTGGCGTCCGCGCTTGTGGAATTGCGGCCTCGCCGCATTCGCCGTCTACGGAATCATCCGCGTATTACCTTAAGACTTCCGCCGGACGAACCGTGGTGCCGCCCCGTGTCAGATTGAAATGCAGCATCCACTCGCTCGCAAGCTTGTTGCCCTCAGACGTCGGCGGCCGGAATTCCCAACGGCGCGCGGCCTCCAGGGTGAGTTTCGCCAGATACTTGCTCGGACCCGCGGATTCCAGCCTGGCATTCACCACGCGCCCCGATGCATCCACCGCCGCCCGCACGCTCACCTTCACCGATCCGTGGATCGTGTTTCTGGCCTGCCTGGGTATGTCGGGCAATACCTCGCGAACAACCTGCCCTCGCGTCGAACTCTCGATTGCCTTCGGCGCCGCCGGTTTCATGGGAGGCTGTTTCACCGGATCCGGCGCCACCACCTTCGGCGGCTCTTTCGCCGCGGGGCCGCCGGACCGGCGCAGAATTCCCGCCCCGATTACCACCACGCCCAGACCCAACACCACCGCCACCGCGGTAACCGGCACACTGCGGCGCGGGCGTGCCTGAGGTTCGGGAATCGCCTGTGGCCGGGCCGCCGGCGGCGTCCCCCGAAGCCGCGCCGCAACCTCGGCGACGGACGGCCGCCTTCCAGGCTCCGCTGCCAGACAATCGCGTGCCAGGCCTGCAAATTCCACCGGCAACGTTTCCGGCAATACCAGTTCCGCTCCCTCATAGCGAGGCGCCTGCTGCGTCAGAGCCTCCACCAGCGTCATCCCCAGGTCTCGCACGTCGTCGGCCGCCGTGTGGCCTTCCACCGGCCCGCTCGCGCCATCGCTCGTCAGCTTCACCTGCTCGCCCACCGCCATAATATTGGTCGGCTTGAGATGACCGTGCACCAGGCCTTCGCCGTGAAGATACGTCAGGGCCTCCAGGACGGGTCCCAGCATTTCGCGAGCCTCCACCGCGCTCAGCGGTCGCTCTTGCAGCACGCCGGCCAGGCTCTCCTCGCCATACTCCATCACCACGTAGAGCAGTCCCTCGCTTTCCGGCCGGCAAACTCCTCCGTCGAACAGCCGGATCAAGTGCGGATGCGACAGCCGCGCGGCCCGCTCCCACCGCAAGAGCTGGCCTTCAGCGTTCTCCGGATCCGCCGCCACCAGTTTGATGGCGGCATTCTCCGTGAGAAATACCGCGGATTGCTCCCCGCTCCCCAGCAATCGCTCCAAGGGGTACTGCTCGTTGATAACCCGGCCTTCCCAATCGTTCCACGAGCTCGACAATATCCCAAACCTCAGAACTATTTTAGCGTGCCCTATCCTTCCAGCAGACCCATGCGGGCGAACCAGGCGAGCGCTTCCCGTGGATCGAACCCGCATTCGCGCGCGAGTTCTTCCATACCGCGCGAGCCGTCCAGCAGCCGCAGCAGGCGCAGGTCCGCATCCTCCAGTTCCACCGGCGTGTGACAGGCGCTCGAAACCTGCGACGATCGCGCCGCCTGCCAGCGCGCCAGGGCGCTGGCGCGTGGACGTGCCGTGACTGTTTCCTCACACGGAAAATCGTGGACGTGAAAGGTGGCGAATCCGCTGCGCGCCAGCGCCCACAGAATTTCCGCCAGCGCCTCCGCGCCGCTCGCGTAGGGCAGCAGGTCGTCGAACGGAAGGGGCAATGGATAACTGTCGCCCAGCGCGCCCACAATCCCTTCCAGCTCCGCATGTCCCGGAGCGATGCGGATGCCGTTCAGCCCCTCGATTTCTCCATCCGCCAGCCGGCGCGCCGGAGCGGCGAACAGAAATCCGCTCATGCGCGCGGCGCCGGGTTCGCGATCCAGCGCCACGCCGGAGCGGCACAAAAGCGTCTGCCGGAACCGCCGGCAGCGCAGAAAATCCAGCTCCTGTTCGCGCTCGACCGAATCGTCCGCTTCGCCGCCGGCCGCGCGGCGAGGGTCGAACATCAGGTGCGCATCCGCTTCGCCCAGGTATTGCAGGCCGTGCGCGGCGGCATGTTCCACGAATTCGTGGAAGTAAACCGGGTCGTTCACCGCGGCCAGGTCGTCATGCCAGAAAGAGCCGGCGTCCTTCTCGAGCAGCAGCCGCGCCTCTTCCTCCAGCAGTCCGCGCCACGCCGGCGGCGCCAGCCGTCGCCTCCGCCAGCGAGTGCAAAAAGCTGCGCGCCCGCTCCATGCGCCGCGCCGGATCCGCGGTGCTCCGTGTGTGGTACAGCATCATTTCGCGCAACATCTGCCGCACGTGACGGCCCGGATAGGTGTTATAGCTGACGAACGCGATTCCCTGCGGCGCCAGGCGCGCGGCGCACACACGCAGCAGGGCGTCGCGCGTGTCCGCGGGCACCCAGGAGTACACCCCGTGCGCGATGATGTAATCGAACTCGCCAAACTCCGGACCGATCTCGCGCAGGTCTCCCGCCACCAGGCGAAGGTTCTCCAGTTTCAGGTCCGCGGCCATCCGCCCTGCCGAAGCGATGGCATCTGTCGCCAGATCGACACCCGTCACCCGGCTCTCCGGCAGTCCGTACGCCAGGGGAACCACGTTGCCGCCGTCGCCGCACCCGATCTCCAGCACCCGGCAGGCCGCCACCGGCGCGGGACGCATGCCGAACAGCGTCCCCACCGCGGCCAGGCGGTCCGGATGAGTCTCGTTTCGGGGCCGCGTGACATACGGCACCGAATCGTAAGGGTTATCCGTCACGCTTCATTATGGAACGGCGGCGCGCGCCTGCCGCCGCGGACGGCAACGTGCTCTATCCGCGGCGGGGATGGAGATTCGATATGAAATCTGCCGTTGCATTGTTCGTGTTATTCGCGGCTTTGGGCTGCGCCCAGGACCAAAAGCCGCAAGTGGTGAAGCGCCTCTCAGCCATCACCTGGAATCTGGAAACACATAAACTCGAATGGACCGTGGATAGGGGCACGGTGGTGGATGGCGAGTTCGTTCCGGGCGACAAGGTGAAATACGAAGTATCGCCCGACGAAGCCTTTATGGCGGTCGCCGGTGAAAAGCGCCCGCTTGGACAAGACGAAGCGGACAGCCTGCACGAGTTACTGAACGTGTTGAGCGTTTATTGCGTGGAGAGCGTGGTGTGGTGGGAACACGGCCTGCCGGATAGCCCCGCGCAGCCCGCGCCCGGATTCCTCACCAAGCCCGACAAACCCGCGCCGTCCAAAATCGCCCCGGCGCCCGGCCAGAAGGCGGTAAAAGTGGAGATGTAGGTTATACGGGCCAGCGCCGTGTGACTCGAATCTCACGGAAGGCTCAGCTCCAGACCGGGACCACGACAATCTGGCTGGGCTCAATGGACTCCAGGACGTTGATGATCGCCGGAGCGAGCGGCAGTAGATCTTCCAGTTGGTTGGTCTTAGCTCGGATCAGAATTATCGCAAGGCTTCGGCCCACCATCGTTTGCTGGCGAGGGATTCCATGGTCGACAGTCGACAGTCAGCAACACCTGATTAGCCGCGAACCTCGGCTTCAAACAGCAGTTCACCGTTCTTCTTGCCCTTGAGGCCCGCCCATTCAGCGCTACGCGTTTCATGATTGGGAAAACTGTGCCGGAAATCCACTGGGAGGCATTCATCCAGCAGAATCTTCATGCGATTCTGTCGAGCAGTGATTCTTGCGCCTCTTGAAGGGCCTGGACAGCCATTTCGCGTGTAATCGTGGGAAACTGCTCGAGGAATTCACGCAGTGAATGCCCGCCCTCAAGATAGTCCATCAGGTTCTTGAACGGCACTCGCGTACCGCGAAAGCAGGGTGTCCCATTCATGACCTCTTGATCCACGACGATCATTCGCTCAGCCGTCATTGCTTTTAATTGTACCGTTTGCCAAAGAGCCATGGGCACGCCCATCGATGGGCGTGATACGGCAAGTCGAAGTCGAAGACGACCCAAGTTCCGGCTGGCGGAGTCCACCAGGCATACACTGAGAAGAGATGAGGGTGATTCCGGATCTCCTATACAAATACGTCGTGCCGGATCGAATCGACATACTCACAGGAAGGCGGATTCGATTCACCCAACCTTTCTTCCTGAATGATCCATTTGAGTTCTCGCCGGGGACGCCTACTGCCGGACTCGAGGGCGTTGGACGCTATGAGGCAAAAGTGGCCAAGCGTCGTAATGCCGCCTTCAACGAGCGGTCACACGCCTCGGGCATCCTTTCCCTGACGCAAGAACCCGACTCGATTCCGATGTGGGCACATTACGCGGCTACGCACACGGGCTTTGTTATGGCCTTCGACACCGCAGGAACGTTGTTCAAGGGAGCGATCGAGAGCGGCAAGCTCCTACCAGTAACGTACCTTTCGGAGCGAGTAAGCCTTACGCGGGGGCTTCCCGGCCAACCCTGGGTCCGTCCGGAGACCATCTTTCGGACGAAAAGTGGGGAGTGGGAATATGAACAAGAGTGGCGATGGATTGAAAACGAAATCCCTCGCGACTGGATTGTCCAGCGTTCGGCAGGAGAGATCTTCCTTGGCCCCGTCCCCCCCCGACAGCATTCGCGAGATTATCCTCGGCTACCGGGCTGGCCCCACACTAACCGAGTCGATTCGGGAGCTCGTGTCTGCTGCGGAGTACGAACATTTGAGGCTGTCCAGGATCGTTCTCGATGAGAGTACTTATAAGCTTCGCATAAGCCGCTTATAGCATCCGGCAACGCCGCATGACGCCTTTCCCCATGAGCGCGGGGCAGCGTCGGTGCGGCTCCCAGACGCTGAGATTCGCGCCAAGTGACGAAGGACGCCGCAGCGCAGATCTGGACTCTGAATTTCTGGTGCGTTGGTAATCCAGGTTACTGGTAGCTCTGAGGCCTTCTCCCGGGACCCGGCGCACTTTGGCCAGCTTTAGATGGGTCGTTCGGACCAAGCCAGCCCTTAATCCAAGCATAGGCCCGGTCATATTCCCCTCGAACGGCCGGCAAAGAATACGCCGGCTCGCGTTCCTGAAGGCGGATCTTTGCGTGCCACGGACTATGATCAATTCTTGCAACTATGACGGGATCGCCAACGCTGGGGAATTGGTTCGCCGTAATATCGATAATCCAGCCATTTACCTGAAGCCACACATGACTCTCGCCGTCTAAATACCCGAAACATCGCTCGATATTCTGAAAGCCAAGATCCCTGAGACGATATGCCAGGAGCAGACTTGCCACATCACAACACTGCTTTGGGAAAATCTTTAAACGGCAGCGAAGGAACTCGGAGAACTCTTGCTTCGGGCAAGCTATTAGCGCGTCCCTGAAGTTTACGGCCACGGCAAACAGATTGTCGTTTCCTCTGGAATTATCCATCACCTGATTCGCGCGATCTGCTCGACACGCCGCCGACACCATACTCCAGTGTATCGGCAGATGGCAGTCCATCTGAGTGTAACGCCCCCGACCGGCTAAATGACACCCGCTAAGCCTGCTTCCACGCCAAAGACGTCCTCGAATGGAACCGCCGCTTAGCCCTAGCCGCCAACCGATGCGTCAAGTCACACGCCGCCGGGCGGAAAATACCATGTTCGACGGCGTTGCGCCGCGCTCCCTGCACCACTCCAGGTACAGGCTGGAGTAGCTGAGGGTAATGTAGGCGTCGTGCGAAAAGCCCAGCGTCCGCGCCATCCGGTCGATCCAACGCCCGCTGCCTTCCAGTTCCATGAACACGCCAATGGGCGTTTCATCCAGCGTGGCGATTCCCGCTCCGCCCGCCGCGCGATATTCGGAGCGAAACTTCTCGTAGCGGAAAGCCGGCCGGAATCCCAGCCGCTCCAGAATCTGCGTCATCGTCCGCGCGCTGGGAATCTCCATCTCCAGCTCTTCCCTGCTCTTGTGCCTGCCCGTGAGAGGCACGCCTTTGAAGGTGAACGTAGCGTGCCCGCCGGCTTCGCGCACGCGCAGCAGCGTGCGATTCCTGCGCAGCGTCAGCTCCGCGGTATCGAACACCAGGTTGACTTCGAACACTCGCCGGCGAAACACCCGGAACCCGGCGCTGCGCAAAAGCCGCCGCGCGGTCTGCACGTTAGGAACGGCCAGCTTGATTTCGGTTTCGTGGGTGCCTTTTACCATTTGCCTAGTGTGCGGAATCGCCGCGGTGATTCTCGCGGAAATCCTGGTCGATCGCCTTGCGCCCCCGAAAGCCTTCGTCCACACCGTGCCAGAACGCGATGGCCGGCTCGCCCAGTTTCCAGCACAGGTACACTTCCTCGCCGCGATACAGAGTCGGAAAATCGATCAGGCCAATGTCCAGGTCCTTCACCACGCAGCCAGTCTCCTGCACGCTTTCAATGGCGCTGCGCAGCTCCGAGGCCTCGTTCTCGCGACGGTTCCGCGCGTCCACCGCCTGCTTCCGGTCCACCATCACGCCGCCCATCAACATGATGTGCTCGCTGAATTCCTGAATCGCGCGCTCCGCTTTTTCGTACTCGCGCCTTGGCCAGGATGGCACTCTGCAGCAGGCTCTCCACCTTGGGAATCAGGCTTTCCGCTTCAGCGAGAGTGAACCGTTTGGGCATTAGTTGGCGTAGTGCGTAGTCACGTAGCTGTTCAGAATGTCGATAAACTCGGCCACAATCCGCTCGCCCTTCAGCGTGGTCATCAGCCGGCCGTCCACATAGACCGGCGCTTTCGGCTCTTCGAATGTGCCCGGCAGCGAGATCCCGATATTGGAATGCTTGGATTCGCCCGGACCGTTCACCACGCAGCCCATCACCGCCACCTTCATGGTCTCCACCCCGGGATGGCCTGCCTTCCACTTGGGCATCTGCTCGCGCAGGTAGGTCTGGATCTCGTCCGCCATCTCCTGGAAGAACGTGCTGGTGGTGCGGCCGCATCCCGGGCAGGCGGTCACCTGCGGCGTGAAGCTGCGGATGCCCAGCGATTGCAGAATCTGCTGCGAAACAATTACCTCTTCGGTGCGGTCGCCGTTGGGCATCGGCGTGAGCGAAGTGCGAATGGTATCGCCGATCCCTTCCTGCAGCACGCACCGAGAGCGCCGCCGTGCTGGCCACAATGCCCTTGCTGCCCATCCCGGCTTCGGTGAGCCCCAGGTGCAGCGGGTAATCGCACACCGCCGCCAGCGCGCGGTAGACGTCGATCAGATCCTGCACCCCGCTCACCTTGGCGCTGAGAATGATCTTGTCGTGGCCCAGGCCGTGCCGTTCCGCCGCCTGCGCCGATTGCACCGCGCTCGCCACCATGGCGTCCAGCGTCACATCGCGCGCATCCTTCGGCTCGGGCAGGGTGGAGTTTTCGTCCATCATGCGCGTCAACAGGGCCGCATCCAGCGAGCCCCAGTTCACCCCGATGCGCACCGGTTTATCGTTCTCCGCGGCCACCTCGATCATGGTCTTGAAGTTGTCGTCGTTCTTGCGGCCGATATCCGAATTGCCGGGATTGATCCGGTACTTGGCCAGCGCGCGGGCGCATTCGGGATACTTCTTCAGCAGAATATGGCCGTTGTAATGGAAATCGCCGATGACCGGCACGCGCACGCCGAACTTCTCGCAAGTGTCCACGATCTTCGGAACCGCCGCCGCCGCCTGCTCGGTATTCACCGTCACCCGCACCAGCTCCGAACCGGCTCGCGCCAGCGCCATCACCTGGTTGACTGTCGACGCCACATCCGCCGTGTCGGTATTGGTCATCGACTGCACCACGATAGGATGCGGTCCCCCTACCTTCACACCTCCCACGTCAACCACTACCGCCTGGCGGCGAGGTTTTACACCCATGCATCTCCTTTCGGCTAGATCTCTTTGATTTTAGCATTCCAAACCCGCCGGACCGGGTGTAGAGTATGTCAGAAGGGGGTGGGCATGAGGCGATTCCGCGCAGCATTGCTTCTGTGCTTTACCGCATTGGCCGGTCTGGCGTTCTTCGTTTCCCGTTCCGATGCCAATGCCGAAACCATCCGTCTGATCGCTCCCGGCGTCTGGTTTCGCGAAGGGGACATGGAGCAGGGCCACTGCAACAACGTCATCATCGAAATGAAAGACTACATGATCGTGGTGGACGCCAATTACCCCAGCGGCGCCCGCGCGGCCATGGACGACGTTAAGCGCCTCTCCAAAAAGCCCGTGAAATACGTCTTCGATACCCACCATCACGGCGACCACCTGTACGGCAACCCCCTGTGGACGCAAGCCGGCGCCACCACCATCGCCTTCAAACAGGTGGGCGAGGAGTTGAAGCGCTTCGAACCGGCGCGCTGGCTGGCCGCTGAGAAGTCGCGGCCCGATGTCGCCGAGCTGCATCGCGATGGCCCGGAACCCCCGAAGGAGGATATCAACGAAACCCTCAAGGTGCTCAACGATGGCTCCCGCAAAGTCGAGTTCCGCTACTTCGGCTGGGCCCATACGCGCGGTGACGGGTTCGTCTACCTGCCCAAAGAGGAAGTGCTCTGCACCGGCGATGCGGTAGTCAACGGACCGCACAATAACACCGCGGACGCCAATATCGGCAACTGGCCCCTGGTGCTTCGCGCCGTCGAGAAGCTCAAAGTGAAACATGTGCTGCCCGGACACGGGCTGCCCGGCGGCCGCGAACTCATCACCGGGCAGGAACAGTTCTTCACCGAACTGCACAAAGCCGTGCAGGACGGCATTGCCCAGGGCAGGAAACTCGAAGAACTGCAAGAATCCGTGAAGCTCTCTTCCGCCGTCGAGGGATGGGTCAGCGAGGCGTCACTCAAACAGCAGATCAAAGACACCTACCTGGAGATCAGCCAGGGAAAGCCCCGCGGAGAACTGGGACAATAGAGCGTGATCCGCCGGGGCCTGCCACGCGTCCTCGCCAGCTTGGCGATTCTGCTCCCCTGCTTCTGGCACGCGCGCATTCAGGCGGGCGATCTGGGCAGCCATATCTACAACGCATGGCTGGCCCAGTTGATCGCGGCCGGCCGCGCCCCCGGCCTGGTGACCGTCCCGCAGACCACCAACGTGCTGTTCGACTGGCTTCTGAAACTCCTGCTGGATGCGTTCGGCGCGGGCATCGCGCAGCGCGTGGCCGTCTCCCTGGCGGTCCTGGTCTTCGTGTGGGGCGCCTTCGCTTTCGTTTGCCGCACAGCCGGACGCGTGGCGTGGCACCTTCTGCCCGTCATCGCCGTGCTGGCTTATGGCTGGGTCTTCCGCATGGGTCTGTTCAATTTCTATATCAGCCTGGGGCTGTGCTTCTGGGCGCTGGCCGTGCGCCGTCCTCTGGTTGTAGTGCCGCTGTTGGCGCTGGCTTACGTGGCACATGGCATGCCGGTGGCCTGGGCTGTGGCGCTGTTCGGGTATGAATGGCTGGCTGGCCGCATCGACGCGCGCCACCGCATGTTCCTGTTCGCCGCGGCCATGGTTGCCATCGTACTGGCGCGCGCCGTGCTCCAGAGCGTGTGGAAGACGCTCTGGTTCACCCAGCAGTTCAGCGCCATGGTGGCCATCGATCAGATCTGGATCTATAGCGGCAAGTACATGCTGCCGGCGGGCGCCCTACTGTTCTGCTGGGGCTTGCCCCTGGCCGGCTGGATGCGCGATAAGGGCGCGCGCCAGGTGGTTTCCGGCGTCCCCTTCCAGGTCTGCGCTCTCACCGCCGCCGGCATTCTGATCCTGCCCGATTGGATCCGCATCCCCGGCTACCACCATGCCCTGGTCTTCCTGGCGGAGCGCATGGCCCTGGCGCTGGGCGTCTGCATCTGCGCCCTGGTGGGCGCCGCGGTGGTGGGCCGCGGAATCCCTATCGCCATGGCCGCGATCGCACTGATCTTCTTCGCCTTCTCTTACATCGACGAGGCGAAATTGAACGCGCTGGAAAACCAGATGGACGCCCTGGTGGCCCAACTGCCCCCGGGCCAGCGCGTGGTGAGCGCCGTGATGGATCTCAATGTGCCCACCAATCCCACCACCCACATGATCGATCGCGCCTGTCTGGGCCGCTGCTTCAGCTTCGGCAACTACGAACCCCAAAGCGCCCAGTTCCGCATTCGCATCGCCGGCGAGACGCCCCTGGTAGTGGCCAAAGACGCCGACGAAATCGCCCTGGAGACCGGCGCCTACGTCGTAAAAGAGCGCGAACTCCCGCTCTACCAGGTGACGGCCCTCCCCGACGGCACCCTCGAAATTCACCCCCTCGCCGCCGGCCAGAAGACCGGAATCACCCCGTGGAACGGGCTATGACGAAAATGCAGACCTCGAAGGCTCGTCAGTATTCCCTGTTGGTCACGATGCCCGGCTGCGGCACCGGATACCTGCCCTTGGCGTCCGCAATTAGCGGGGCCGGGGAATTCACTGTGAACTTTTCTATGCCCGGCGCCATATCATGCTCGCATTGGAGCATTTGTTCAAACGTAATTTCCCGGCCAGTGTTGGCGGCCATGCGTCCCATGCTCGCAACCAGGCTCGCCTCCACGCCGCGTTTGACTTCGTTGTAAGGTTTATCGTCTCGAACGGCGTCCACCAGGTCGTTCCACTCGTTTTGATACGGATCCTTCTCGTCCGGGTTCACCTTGGATTCCCAAATCAGGCTTGCCGGGGTCGCCGTCTGACTCTTGTACAGGCTTGATGGCAGCCCGCAATCGCCGCTCTTGGAAGCGATGCCCATGCCCTTGGTTCCATGCAGGCAGCTCGTATAGATCTCCTCGCACCCGTTCATACATCGCCCGTCGAAGAAGAACTTAGTGCCATCGGAATACGTGTACTCCACCGAATAGACGTCAAAATTCTGATCGACGTAAGCGACTCCTTCGGGACTCACCTTGTAATGCCGGCCGCCCAACGCCTGCGCCTTTACCGGCCACTCGTTCTTCATCCATCCCAGATGATCGACGAGGTGGATATAAAAGTCGTTGAAGCAGCCTCCGCTCGCCCAGATGAAACTGTGGAAGCGCTTCACCTGGTAAAGCAGGTCGGTGATACCAGCCGGTTTGGGCAGGGAGAGAAAATATCCGCCGGGGCCATGCATGCGGTATCCACGCTGCAGAACGATCTCGCCGATCTCCCCGTTATGGACACGGTCAGCCAGTTCCTGCAGCGCCCGGCTGTGGCGCGACATGAGACCTACCCCCACCTTGAGGTTCTTGGCTGAAGCCTCCTGGGCGAGCGCGAACATGCGCTTGCTGGTTGGGCCGTCGGCCGTGAGCGGCTTTTCCATAAAGACGTTCAAGCCCTTCTGGATAGCGTAAGTGAAGTGCACCCAGCGAAACGCCGGAGGCGTTGCGAAAATGGCGATATCGCCCGGCTTCAAACAATCCATCGCCTTTTGATAGGCGTCGAAGCCCAGAAACTGGCGCTCCGGCGGTACATCGACCTGACTCGCGAAATTCTGCCGTAACTTACTCAGGTCGCTCGCCAGACGTTCCGGAAACAGGTCCGCCATGGCGACCAGCTTGATGGGACCGCGCTTGACGGAAAGTGCGTTCGCCGCCGCGCCGCCCCCGCGCCCGCCACAGCCGACAAGCGCTATCTGGATCAGATCGCTGCCCGCTGCGTGAACCGGCGGAATCGCAACGTCAGCCAAAACCGAAAGTGCAGCAGCCCTACCGCTGCCCTTGATGAATTCACGACGACTGCTCGAATCTTGCAAAGCGTTCATGGCTATTCCCTCCGGGATTTGTAGTTCGCTTCTACCTGGCGGAAGGCCTCCGCGGCCGCGGTACCAGTGTAACCCCAGACTGCCTCTCGATGCTGCCCAGGATCCGCCCCCTATGGGTGGATCCAGTGCGGTCCCCAACTCGTGCCATTGGCTTCGAGCGGCGAGTGGCCTCAATCCGGCTTCGGGAGCTTAATCTCGACACTGAATTTAATCCATTCAACTGCGCCGTTATGTTCGCCATCAGCGTCGCGCGAATGGGTCACTCTTGAATCGGTAATCCAGAAACGGCCTTGCCCCTTTCGCTGGGTGTCCAGATTTTTCATGTAGCTTTCGCTGTCCGTTTCCAACAACCGGGATAGAGTCTTGTAGGCAGTGCAATCCGTGGCAAAGCGGAACTCTCGGGGGGAAGTTTGCACCTCCTGCTCGGCTGTCCAATCGTACATCGCATCGATTTCTGTCAGCTTGTGTGCGTGAAACGGCGGGTCGGCTACCCACGAGAGCGTTTTGCACTCGGCACCAGCATTCTTCAGCACAACCGCAAGGCCTCCCGGTAGATGGAGCACGAAAGCCAGATCTACGCTAAGATCTTTCCGATATTCCTGGCCTTCTGCGATTTCCCCGGAAAAGCAGATCGCCCCTTCAACACACTCCGGCTTCGCCACTTTCGATAGATCCTTCCGCCTCATCTTTCTTGTCTCTTGGGCGCTAGCAAGTCCGACGATTAACATCACGCTGAGAACGACGATGCGTCGCATGACTAGAGTGTACCGCCTGTGCACGTCTTCGCCTGGGAGTCCTCAATGTTCAATCCATTGGCTTCGACCATTTCCCAACATGCTACCGTTGAAGATGCGAACAAGGCGCCGGCCACTCAGTCGACGGCATATCCTCGGTATGGAGACGCGAACTGTGAAACGGCGCTCGTGCAGATGGATTCTTCTGTTGGCCCTCGGAATGCCGGCTTTAGGGCAGATCAGCGAGACGAGCCTGCGAAGCCTTTATGGCAAGCCGTTCAAAGGGAGCTATACTGTTCGCCCCGGAGTCACAATTGCTACATCCGACGGCTCAAAAGGTCAGGTGTGCGTCCTTACTATCTGTCTGGGGGCTTACAAACGGAACCAGAGCTTATCACGATTATTGACCAGGCTGTTCCCGCGGTTTCGAGAGGGATGGCTCTTCTATCAAGAACGGAATGCGCGGGCATCTGTGAATCTATCCGGGATTTACGAAAGAGTAACAGTCTCTTCTGGTGTCACGGTACCGCAAAGTGCAAATCCTGCGGCAATCGTTGTCTTCAAGAGTAAGAGCTGCGAAGATCGCGTAAAAGAAGCTCTTGCCATAGGCTTTTCAATTCGGCCGAAGTGACGGCCTGACCAGGGCCCTCAGTGTCCCAACTCATTTCGTCCGCTCCGGCACAGCCACCGGCGCAATCTCTTTCCACGCCGATCCCGGGGCCAGCGCGGAGTACACTCCCGCCATCTCGTCGCGCAAGATCCGATTCAAATCCGTGACCGCCTTGGCCGCATCGTCCCAGGCCCAATCCAGCTCCCGTGTCTGCGCCTCGGTCGGCACCCCGGGGTAGGCATCGATGGCCGATTGCGCCCGCGCCGCCATCTGCTGCGTCCGTCCAATCTCAGCCTGCAGGCGCGCGATCTCCGGCGAAACTTTCTCCAGAATCAGCAGCGCGCCCTTGCCACTCTCGCCCGCCGTATTCAGGTACTGGCGAATCGGCGTCAACTCCATCGAGAGCGCCTGCGCGGCCTCGCGCGCCGAGCCCAATTGTTCCTGCAGCGCATAAGCGCTCATCACCGCGGCGTGCTGCGCGGTGCGGTCCCGTTGCGTGATCTGCACCCGCGGGTCCGGCCCCACCATCACATCTTTCGTCATGGGAGCGCCTCCCTCCGGTGTCACCGTCACGGTGTATTTTCCGGGAAGCACAAGTGGGCCCGAGCCCGCCGCCCCCGCGGCCGCCTCCGCCATTTCCGCTGTACGCGCAACTGGACGCCACCGGACCGTGCGCCAGTGCCGGCTCCTGCCGCAGGTCCCAGCACGCCCGATTCATACCCGGCGCGCCCGGCCCCCGCATGGTGCGGATAATCTTGCCCGCTTCATCGGCCACCGAAATCAGCGCGCCCGGCGCGCCCTGCGGCAGGTAGTACGTCAGCACCGCGCCCAGCGGCGGATTGGGCGCGAAATATTCCCCGGCGCCGAACCAGAACTGCCCCCCGAAGATATTTTCGTGGTGCGCCGGAGGAATGGAAAACAGCGCCCCCCGTTCCAGCGCCTGCGGCGTCAATTCCGCCAGCGCCTCAATGTGGTCCAGCACCCAGATGCTGCGCCCGTGCGTGCCCAGCACCAGCGCCTGGTCGTGCTGCTGAAAGGCCACGTCGTAGACCGGGACCGGCGGCAGGTTGGTATCCAGCGTCACCCAGTGCGCTCCCCGGTCGAAGGTCGCATACGCCCCCATCTCCGTGCCCGCCACCAGGAAATTGGCATTCCCGGGATGCTCGCGAATGCGATGCACCGAAGTCCGCGGCAGCCCCGTCACGATCGGCTTCCAGGACCGGCCGTAATCCTCGCTGACGAATACGTACGGGTGGAAATCGTCGTTGAAATGGCCGTCCACCGTCAGGTACACGCGCCCGGCGGCGTACTTCGAAGGCGACGATGCCGCTGATGTTCAGCATGGGCGGCAGGCCCCGGACCTCCAGGCGATTCCAGCGCGCCCCGCCATCGCGCGTGATCTCGATACTGCCGTCGTCGGCCCCGGTATACAGAACGTTCTTGTCCAGCGGCGATTCCGCGACCACCGTGAGCGCGCTGAAGTTCGTCTGCCCGTCGTCGCGCGAAAGCGCATGCGCCGGCACCGGCCCGCCCATCATGGTGAGCTTCTCCCGATCGATCTTGGCCGTCAGGTCGCCGCTGATCGCCTGCCAGCTCAGCCCCCGGTCCACCGACCGGAACACCACGTTGGCTCCGGTGTAAATCACGTCGGGGTTGAACGCCGACACGATCAGCGGCGCCGTCCAGTACCAGCGATACGCCGGCGCGCCGCGTTCCGCCGGAGGCACCGGGCCGATGTTCTGCGCCGTCATGTTGTCCAGGTCCACCCGCGCCGTGTAGCCGTTCTGCGAACTCACCAGCACGGTGTGGTCGTCACCCTCGAAGACCGTCTGCATGCCGTCGCCGCCGCCGATATTGAAGGCGTCCTTGAAAGAGATCCCGTAGCTGATGTGCGACGCGCTCGGCGTGCACCAGTTGCCGTTGTCCTGCAGGCCGCCGCATACCAGGAACGGCTCGGCATTGTTGACCGCCACGTTGTAAAACTGGCCGATCGGCAGATTCAATCGGAACAGCCACGTCTGGCCGCGATCGTACGAAATGGAAACCCCGCCATCGCCGCCAATCACCAGGTGATTGGTGTTCTCCGGATTGATCCACAACACGTGGTCTTCGCTGTGGACGTTGCTGAACACCTCGCGGAAGCTTCTCCCGGAGTCGCTGGAAACATAGAAGCCGCGGTTGGATCCCATGATGTAGACCCGCGTCGCATCCTTGGGATCCACATAGATGCGGCTGTAGTAACACGGCCGCGGATCCAGGCCGCTCATGTGCTCCCACGTATCGCCGCCGTCGATGCTGCGGAACACCCCGCCCTGCTGTCTGGACGGGGCGGTCTGTTCCGCGCCGCCGCGCCCGCCGCGCCCGCCGCGTCCGCCGCCCGAGCCCGGTGGATCGGCTTCCACGATGGCATACACCGTGTGAGAGTCGCCCGCGAAAATGTCCAGTCCGATGCGCCCCTTCTCACCCGCCGGCAGACCGTTGCGCAACTCGGTCCAATGCGCGCCGCCGTCGCTGGTGCGGTAGATGCCGCTGCCCGGACCGCCCCCGTTGTACCCCCAACCCTTGCGCTGCCGCTGGTACATCGCCGCGAAAATCACGTTGGGATTGCTGGGATCCATGGCCAGGTCGATCGCCCCCGTGTTTTCGTCTTTGTACAGCACCTTGCTCCAGGTAGCGCCGCCATCGGTGGTCTTGTAGACGCCGCGCTCGGCGTTCGATCCCCACAGATGCCCCACCGCGGCCACATACACCGTATTGGGATCGCTCGGGTGAATCACGATCTTGCCGATATGGTGCGTATCTTCCAGCCCCATCTTCTTCCAGGTGGCGCCGCCGTCGAGCGACCGGTACACGCCGTCGCCCCACGATGAGCTCTGCCGGTTGTCCGCCTCGCCCGTCCCCACCCACACCACCGCAGGGTTGGAGGGCGCCACCGCCACCGCGCCGATCGACATCATCCCGCCCGCGTGGTCGAACACCGGCATCCACGAGACGCCTTCATTGAGGCTCTTGAACACGCCCCCGGTGGTCGAAGCGGCGTAGATGGTGACTGGCTCCCCAGGCACCCTCGCGACGGCGATATCGGCGATCCGCCCGCCGGTAGCCGCCGGACCGATACTGCGCCACTGCCAGCCCGCCAAGCAGCGCGGAAGAAACGGTCTGCGCCGTCAGCGCCAACGCCATGGCCATCGGAATTGCGGCCAGCCGGATAAGGAAACGCATCGAGGAACCTCCTGGGGCGAAAACCCTATCATAGAACGAGAGACTATGATCCTACCCGAGGAGATGGAAGCGCTCGACGAAGCCTTCTCCGCCGTTCGCGCTTTCGCCGCCGAAGTGCGCCAGGCCCCGTCCCCCGCCACCTGGTTTCGCGATACGCTGGCCTCCCTGCTGGATGCCGCGCCCGACGGCTATCGCCTGCTCAAACTGGGGCTGCGGCATTCCACCAGCCTGCTGGCTTGGGCCTGCCGCAATCTGCTGGAACTCAACATCTACACCCAGTACGTCCTGCAGTCGGAAGCCGGTGCGCGCCGCTTCGCCCTCAATCGCGTGGCCGATGGCATCGATACATTCGATTCGTTCCAGACCTGGCTGGCGCGCAACGATCCTTCGCTGGTGCCGCCCGAAGCCGGGCAGGCTCTGCGGCAGTTGTCCGATCTGCGGGCTCAGGAAGAGGAACCCCCGCCGCGCTTATATTCCCTGAAATATCTCTCGGCGGAGGTGGGACTGGCCGACGAATATGCCTGCATGACCCGTTTCTGCTCGAAGCTGGCGCAGCCCGGCGTCTTTCTGGTCACGGCCGCCGAGGCCGATCTGGAACTCTTCCAGCCCGCTCTGTTTCGCGCCGGCGCCGGCCACGGCATGGAGATCTACCAGGCCGCCAAGGATCACTTCGCGGCCTTCGGCGCCGAGCCGCGCCCCTGACTCCCCGCCACCATCTGATACACCTTCCGAAACTCCGGATCCGTCAGATGAAACGACAGGTTCAGGATGCTGCCTTCCGGGTCCACCACCAGGCTCTGTGCCGATTCCGGCGTCAGTTGTTTGGCCTGCGCCTGCAACAGGTTCATCATCAGCTTGAGCGTATTCGCCAGCAGTTGCGCAGTCTCCGGCGAGTCCGCCTGAGCCAGCGCGCTCACCGTAGCCTCTTTGCCGAACTTCACGCCCCCGGAAACGCGCTGCACATTCTGCAAAATATTCTGCGCCGAAACCCCGCGCCCCGCGCCCGCCCGCGCTGCCGGCGGCGGCAACAGGCTGGATGCCGAAACGGTCGAGACCACCCATGCGTCGTCCGCCGCGCTCAACTGCGCGATGCGCGCCGAAAGGGTCGCCGGCAAGCGCCACGGCGCCGATGCCTGGTCGATCGCCGTCTTCACGCTGGCCAGGTCCCCCGTGATGAGCACGTTCGACCCCAGGAATGCCAGCCCCATGGATCGCTTGGCGTCGGTCACCAGCGTCACGTCCTTATACGTCTCGGTGACCGCCCCGAGATCCACCGCTTTGGAAATTACCGTGGGTGGATGAAAGCTGCCGCGCGCCAGGGCAATGCCCGCGTCATACTTCGGCGCCGAGTTGGAAGCCACCAGCAGCTCACGGAAACTGTGCGCATCCAGGCCGAAGTCCGTAGATGCCTGCTGTAACTGCCGGCTTCGTTGCATCATCGACGTCAATACATACCGCCCCAGCGGCGAAGCGGCCGCGCCGCGCACATTGACGCCGCCCAGCACCTTCACATCCGGCATTACCAGGCTCAGCAGCTTCTTATCGGCGGCGGACAAAGTGCCCGCAAGTACCAGCGTCGCGATCGCGACCGTGCGCATCACCATAATGTAATGGACGCGGCAGCTTCCTGAAAGTTAACAGCGGGCTCAGTTCTCCGACGGCCGCTCCACCTTATCGACCACGAGGACCCGCAGCGGCGCTTTGGTCGATTCCAGTTTCAATCCCAGTTGCTCGCGCAACGCGTCGAGAAATGCCGGCCCTTCCAGCGGAGGCGGCGCGTCCCCATTGGGTGCTGCCGGCCGATTCGGGTCCGGCGCGAATTCGATCCAGAAGTCGAACCGCCCGCTCAGCCCGGTTTGATCCACCACCGGCAGATCGAAGCGTCCCAGATCCGGGGAGCGCGCTCGCCAGCAACGCCGTAGTCGTATTCCGGGAACCCGCTTTCGCCAGTTTGCCGGGATGCATCGTCATCATGTAAACGTCGCAAATCGGTGGAAATACTTCGCCATCGCGAGGCGGTGGAACATCCGCGGACATGGCTCCGCAAGGCTCCCCCTCAGAATGCGGGCGCAACTGTGGGCCCGTCTTGCCTGCCTTCGCCAGCACCATGGCGTACGCCGAGCCTGTCTGCGTTTCGAAATGGACCGCCAGCTTGAAGCGGTCCGCCAGCAGAGACTGCATCATCAGACGCATCTGATCTTTAGTTGGAGTGCCCGCGGCGCGCGCATCGATGGCATACCTGTCGGTCGCGACCCAACGCGGCAAATGCGCCAGCATGGCGTCCCGCTGGCTCGGGCTGAGCGAGAGCTTGTATGCGAAGCTGATGTATGTCTGCAAGGGAAAATCCGCTGAGAACCGGCTCCCCACCGGCCGGTACGCGTCGCTGTTGTCGAGCGGAAAGTTCGGCGGCCGGAACCCGCCGGTATCCAATTTCACGGAGGCCACCTCGAACGCCATCTTGCCTCCCGCCTTAGTCTGCCAGTCGGCTTCATCTTGAGCCCGGATGGCCGGGGCATTCAGAAAGCCCATGAAGACCGGCACAATCAACGCTGCCGCCCCAGCGATTGCCAGTGCGAGTTTTTTTCCAAAAGTCAGCCCGGGCACGCTCCGGTTTTTCATGATCGCCTCGATTCTTCGCTTCAAGTCCGACCCCGTCACCCCGGACACACATTCGAGTGGAGACGATAGATACAACCTGCAAACCGTCAGGATGCTTTCGGCATAAACACTCGGCTTGCATCCCAGGCGCAGCACCTCTTCATCGCACGCCTGTTCCCGCTCCTCGACCAGGCGCGAACCGATCCACCACGTCAACGGATGGAACCAGAAGAGGGCTTGGGCCGCCATGTGCAAGGTCGCGGTCAGGTTGTCCCTTCGGCGGAGATGACACAGTTCGTGCGCCAGAATGGACTCCAGTTGGCTCTGGCTGAGCCGTTCGCCAATGCCTTCCGGCAGCAGCAGAACAGGCCGCAGAACGCCGAAAACGCCCGGCTCGATCAGGTCAGGAGCGGACATCACGGGCACGGGAATCCGCAGACCGGTCGCAACGCTCACCGCGCGCGCCGAGTTCCGCAGTTTCTGAACGCGCCTCCACCGAAGCAGCCAGCAAATGGCGACAGCCGCGAATCCGCAGGCCCACAAAGCTACTGCCGCACCTGCAAGGTAATCGTGGTGCGCCGCGCCCGCCGCGCCCCCAGCAGAGCCCCCCACTGCGGGAAACGCAAATTGTTGGACCGCCGCCACCTGCGCCCGATTCCTTCCGCATCGCCAGCGCCGCCAGCCATGCGGCGCAGGCAAACAGGGTCGACTGCCATAGATGCGCGGCCACTCCGGATATCATTCCGTCTCCTCCTTCGCGTCCTGTTCCTCCAGCGCGAGCAGGGATTTTTCAGCCTCCCTCACATCCTGCAGGGTGAGTTTTCTCGATTCGATCAGGTGCGCCATCACCGGCTGCAGCCGGTCGCCCAGCAGCGACAGCAGATCGTCGATCAGCCGGCCCTGTGCCTCCCCGCGGGAAATCGATGCCTCGAAGATATGGGCATGGCTGATTTTCCTGATCCGCCGCAGAGTCCTCTTCCCCTCCAAACGATAGACCGTCGTTTGGATTGTGGAATAAGCCGGCCGGTTCCGCTTGGGGAAGGTTTCCTGAATTTCGCGGATGGCGCACGGTCCGCGGGTCCACAGCACCTCCATGATTTGAAGTTCCAACCTGGTTAGTTTGGGTAGCTTCATGGCAAATAATTATTCCCGTATGCGATACTACTATGGCGATATGTTTTTGGCAAACTCTTTTTGAAGGACTTGTTAATAATTGTCCGTCCCGCTCGTCTTCATCAAAGATGACCCGAATTGTGCTTGCCATGGCCCTCTCCGTGGGCGCCTTCCGCGGCCAAACGCCTCCCCCGCCCGCGTTCGATGTCGCCTCCGTCAAAGTAAGCCCACCCGGCAAGCGCGGCGGCAATCCCTTTCTCAACCAGAACATCCGCGCCACCCCGGGCAGCCTCAACATGCGCCAGGTGACCCTGAAGGCCTGTATCCAGTGGGCCTATCACGTCTTCGAATACCAGGTCACCGGGCCCGACTGGATCGATTCCGACCATTACGATATCGCCGCCAAGGCCGCCGGACCGGCCACCGAGCCCGAACTCCGCCTCATGCTCCAGACCCTGCTCGCCGACCGCTTCCAGTTGACCTTCCACCGGCAGACCATCGAAAAACAGGCGTATGTCCTCACCGTGGGCAAAAACGGACCCAAGTTCCACGAATCGACCGAAGATGGCGAAAGCGAATTCCAGCCCGACCAGAAGACCATGACCGTGAGCGTGCACAGGGTGAGTGTGGCGCAGTTGATTGACCCGATGTCGCTCATCTTTCAGATGCCGGTAGTCGATAAGACCGGCCTCAAGGGCCGCTACGACGTGTCCATCAGCGTGGCCAAATACATTCCCCAATCGGGCGCTATAGCCGATCCCGTCTCCATCATTCAGACCGCGCTGGAGGAGGATCTGGGTCTCAAGCTGGAAGCCAGAAAGATGCCGTTGGATTACCTCGTTGTCGACCACGCCGACAAAGTGCCGTCCGGCAATTAGACCGGAAATCGCATCATCCCCTGCTGGGCGGGCGTCAGCGCTAGCCAGGTCGCGCGGCCAATGGCGTTAACCTCGCGGCTATCATCGGTGTACCAACTCCGCACATAGCGCACGGTGATCATGGCTCTCGGAGTGCCGGTCGTGTTGGGCGTGCCGCGATGCAGTGCCCAGGGATGGCGGATCAGCACATCGCCGATCCCGAGCGGCACCGGCTGTAGTGCAACAGCGCCGGAGCGCACCGCCTCTAACGCTTCCGCCCTGGGCATGCGATGGGTGCCGCGAGCAATTTCAATCGCGCCGTTTTCGGCCCCGATGCTTACGAGGCCGAAGCTGACCGCCAGAGCGTACGCGGGCAGTGGCAGATCCGGCGCTTCTTCGAAGAGAGGCCGGCGATAGTCCGCGTGAACCTCCTGGTAGTTCGAGCCTGCAACGGGCACATCACAGCCCCATTGGTCGGCCACTACACGGCCGCCCATGACCCCACGAACAGTCTCCAGTATGCCGGGGTCGAAGAAAAACTCGGGCGCGTAGCAGGGCGGATCGAAAGGCATGGGCAGAAAATGGCGATAAGGGCCGCGGTTTGGTTCATCGCCATGGGCGTCGAGATACGCCAGCAGAACCGGCCAAAACGCGTCCCGGCATCTGACGATGACCGGTTGCGGCAGATGCGCCTTGAGTACGCAATAACCCCGGTCCGCAATTTCACGGACGCAGTCGCTTGCGATCATCGGCTCGCTCTATCAGCTCTCCGAATTCACTGCCCCGGCTGATTCACCGTGAACGCGTATAAACTGTCCCCCGCGGCCGCCAGGACATACTGTTTACCGTCCAGCATATAGGTGATCGGCCCCGCGCTCGGCGAGGCCATCAGTCCCGCATGCCACAAGATCTTCCCCGTCGCCGCCTGGAACGCGATCAGGTTCGACCCGTTGCTGGTAAACAGCAGCTTGCCCGCCGTCGAGAGGTTGTTGACGATGCCGCTGCCGCTCGGCCAATCGTGCCGCCAAACCGCCTTCCCGGTGTGATAGTCAATCGCCAGCAGTGCGTTCCCTTCGTTGCCCACGCCGCTATCCAGACCGCCCCATCCCTCCGGATGGTCGTCCGTGTCGGTCAGGTAGTACATGCTGTACGACCGGCTGCTCCCCACGTAGAACAGTCCCGTGTCCGGATCGTAACTGGGAGCCTGCCAGTTGGTGGCACCGTTCGAAGAGGGCGAAACCAGCACGCCGTCCGTCGTGGGATACTTGGCCGGATTCCCGATAGGCTGCCCTTTAGCGTCGTACCCCTTCGCCCAGTTCACCGTATCGATGAACGGAGTGCCCACGATGCGCTTGCCGGTGGCCCGGTCCAGCACGAAGAAATACCCGTTGCGGCTGGCCTGCGCCACCAGTTTCTTCTTCTGCCCGTCAATCACCCCGTCGAACAGAATCGGCGTCTCCACCGCGTCCCAGTCGTGCACGTCGTGCGGCGAAGGCTGAAAATACCAGACCATCTTCCCGGTGTCCGGATTCAATGCCACAATCGAGCAGGTATAAAGGTTGTCCCCCTTCCGGCTCTTCTCCGCCATCACCGGGTTCGGGTTCCCCGTGCCCACAATGTACAGGTTCAACTCGGGGTCATAGGTGCCCGGAATCCACGCCTGCCCGGTGCCGTGCGCCGAACTGTACTCGTCCGGCCAGGTGTCCATCCCAGGCTCGCCCTTGCGCGGCGTGGTCCACCACTTCCACTGCAACGCGCCCGTCTCCGGATCGCGCGATTGAATGAATCCCGGATTGTCCAGATGATCCCCGCCGATCCCTGTGACAATGTGATTGCCGATCACCACCGGAGCCACCGTCGAGGTGTAGTCCAGCTTGGGGTCCGCAATCGAAACCTTCCAGCGCACTTTCCCGGTCCGCGCGTCCAGGCTCACCAGGTTGCTGTCCGGCGATTCGAAAAACAGCCAGTTCCCGTAGATGCCCACGCCGCGATTGCCGATCGTGCTCCCCGTATTCGGCGGGTATTGATAGTGCCACAACTCGTGTCCGGTGCGCGCGTCCGCGGCCCATACGTTATTCGGCGAGGTGAAATACAGGATGCCGTTCACCAGCAGCGGCGTCGATTTGATCTGCACGCCCCCTCCGCCGCCGCCGCCGCCCGCCGTGAACCGCGTGGCCCACGCCAGCGCGAGATCATGCACGTTGGATGCATTGATCTGCGTCAGGGAACTGAACCGGCGTCCCGAATAGTCGCCGTTATAAGTCGGCCAGCTATCGGCTGGAGGCTTCAGCAGTTCGGCCGGTGTGAGCCCTTGCCCGTATGCTCCCGAAAGAGCCAGGGTCAGGAATGCGCAGAGCAAGTCGCTGGTTTCTCATTTCAGTGTCACCAGGTAGGCAGTCACGTTATGTATATCGGCATCCGTGTACTTGGCCAATAGGTCTGTGTGCGGTTTTAGCGGATCGTGCACTTCCACTTTCGGAGAATCCCCGTCGCGCGTGAACGAATGATACTCGCCTGAAGCATCGTGCAGGGAAACGCTGAAATCGTCGATCCGGTCCAACGTCCCCGAGACCTTCTGGCCGGACGCCAGCGTCACCGTCACCGTGACCGCGCCGCGGGCCGAGCCCGCTCCCTCGCCCCGTCCGCCACGCCCGCCGCGTCCGCCGCCTCTTCCTCCACGCGGCTGCAGCCACCGCGCTTGCAGCGCAAATGCATCGTAACGGCTCCCGATGCCTTTCAGGTCGCCGGCCGCCGAGTGGCAACCGCTGCAAGTGGTCCGGCGAAATACGCCTCCCCCTTCTTGGCGTCACCGGTCAGCACATCCTTGAAAGCATACGTGGTACGGTGGCCCGCCGCGAACGTCTGCACGTGCAGCCAGGCGATCACGTCGCCAATCTCGGCTTCGGTGAGGTTCGGCTTGGGCATGCCCGCATCGGGCCGCCCATTCCGAAGCACCGGAGCGATCAGAATGCCTTTCTCGTCGTCCAGCACCAGCGATGAACGAATCAGGTCCGGTGCGCCCACCCCGCCGCGCGCCGAAACTCCATGGCATCCCGCGCAATTGGTCTCGTACAGTTTGGCGCCGCGCTCCACCGCCGCCGGGTCCTCCTTGGAACCCGCGACGGCCGCGGCCTCACCTCGGCCTTGCGCCCTTCCGGCCCGGCCCGCGGCGGGCTCCTGAGCCGTCAGGCTCGCCCCAGCCGCCAGTAGAAGCAGGAGCGGCAACGCGCCCCCTTCTCGAATCAGCATGTGTTCCCTCTGCGAACACCAGTCTACCGCGCACGGTCATCTCCTGGCTGCCCCGCGACCCGGATCACCACGTGCCCCTTCTTGTGGCCCGCCTCCGCGTACCGGTGAGCCTCGGCAATCTCTTCCAGCGAATACCGCCGGTCGATCACCGTCCTGAGCGTTCCAGCCTCGATCAGTCCCTTGAGAAATGCCATGTCCCCCTCGGCCGCTTTTGCCATTCCGCTAATGACCCTTGCCGAGCCCGTGACGGTGATCCACTGACCTCTCAGCATCCCTGCAAGCATCGCCAACATTCCGCCCGACCCCCCGATCCGTACATAGCCGCCGCCCCGCTTCAGGCACCTGAGAGTGCGCGCGAAACCGCTCTTGCCCACGGTGTCGCACACGATGTCGTAGACCCTTCCGGCCGTCGAGAAATCCTCCCTGGTGTAGTCCACCACTTCGTCCGCCCCGAGAGATTTCACCAGGTCCAAATTAGCGGTGCTACACACGCCCGTGACGTGCGCCCCGAAGTGCTTTGCGAGCTGAATCGCGAAAATCCCCACGCTTCCCGAAGCGCCGTACACCAGCACTCTCTGGCCCGCCTGGACCCCCGCCTTGCGCAGAAAGTGCAACGCCGTCACCCCGCCGAACAGGACCGCCGCGGCCTCTTCAAACGTCATATTTACCGGCTTCATGGCAACGCCGGCATCCTCCGGCACACACAGGTATTCGGCATGCGTGCCGAACCGGAACCCGGTCGAACCGAATACCTCGTCGCCCGCGCGGAACCGCGTTGACCGCCGTGCCTGCCGATTCCACCGTTCCGGCAAATTCCATCCCCAGGATGCGGGCCTTCTTTGGCGCCCAAAGCCCGTTCAAAAATCGAATGAGGAATGGCTCGGCCTTTCGCAACCGCCAGTCCGCCGCGCACACCGTCGCCGCGTGAACCCGAACCAGGATTTCCTTGTCCCCGGGCGCCGGCTTCGCGACGTCCTGAATCTCCAGAACTTCCGGGGGCCCGTATCGCGTATAAACAGCGGCTTTCATAGTGAGGCCATTCCGCAAACCGATACGCTGCCGCGCCCCCGAAAGTTCCATTCCGATGTCGGAGCGCTGCGGTGATCAGGTGGTTCATTCTTCGCAAATTATGCGGTGATTATAAGTTATAATCTCCGCATCGGGAGCGGAGCATGTATATTCACGACCTCGGCGAATGGCCGCACTTCACCTGGAGCCTGGAGCAGTTAGCAGAACCCCTCGCCGCAGTCCGGCACGAACAAGGCCGGCTTCTGGGTCACATGGAAGCCCTCGGATTGCCCCGCCAACAGGAAGCCCTGCTGCTAACCATCACAACCGACGTGCTCAAGAGCAGCGACATCGAAGGGGAGAAACTCGATGCCGAACAGGTTCGATCCTCAATTGCCCGCCGCCTCGGCATCGATATCGGCGCGCTCAAGCCCGCCGACCGCCGCGTCGAAGGTGCGGTCGAAATGATGCTGGATGCCACCCGCCACTACGACCAGCCGCTCACCCGGGAGAGGCTCTTTGCATGGCACGCCTCGCTGTTTCCATCCGGACGCAGCGGAATGCGCCGAATCGCCACCGGAGCCTGGCGTGACGACCGCACAGGTCCTATGGAGGTGGTTTCCGGCGCGCTCGGAAGAGAGCGTGTGCATTTCCGCGCGCCCTCGGCGTCACGCCTCCCCAAAGAGATGTCGGCATTCCTCCACTGGTTCGACACTCAGGCCAACATGGACCCGGTCCTGAAGTCGGGCCTGGCGCATCTCTGGTTCGTCACCATCCATCCTTTCGATGACGGCAACGGCCGAATTGCGCGCGCGATTGCCGATATGGCGCTGGCGCGTTCGGAAGAAAGCTCGCAACGTTTTTACAGCATGTCGGCCCAAATCCGAAACGAGCGCGCCTCCTACTATGACATCCTTGAGCGAACTCAGCAGGGAACGTTGGACATCACCGCATGGATGGTCTGGTTTCTCGGTTGTCTGGGCCGCGCGATCGAAAGCGCGCAAACGGCTCTCGCCGGCGTCCTCGCCAAAGCGAGATTCTGGGAATCCGCGGCCGGTATCGCGATGAACCAGCGCCAGCGTCTCATTTTGAATCGCCTGCTCGATGGCTTCGAGGGCAAACTGACCACGTCGAAGTACGCCAAACTCGCCAAATGCTCGCAGGATACCGCCCTGCGCGACATTCTTGCCCTCGTCGGCGATGGCCTCCTGGTTCGCAGTCCCGAGGCCGGGCGGAGCACCAGCTACAGCCCGGCCATCCCTCCCGCCGGATCCAATCGATAATTACAACTCGATTGGCGCCGTGTCAAAAACTCAGATCCGCGACTTTTCTGCGCACCACCACCTCTACCAGATTGCGCATACCCAGGAATTTCGCGTTTACCCGATCCGCGCCTTCCTTGCCAAGCTGTTGCGTCAGGAAGGGCCCTCCTTCCATATCCGCAAATTTGGTGTACGCCGTGAAGATCGTCACATCGCTCGGATTCGCTCCCGGGCCTCTCTGATTTACAATCAGCCCCACCTTGGCCTTCTTATACACCGGCAGCACCTCGGTCTTCATCAGGTTCTGGAAGTCCGCCATCTTGCCGGGAACAATGCGATACCGCACCGTTACCATCATGTTCGGTGTCGGCCCCTCTGGCATGTAGCTGATTTCCGGCAGCCGCGTGGACATAAAACTTGTGGAGCTCTCGGTGCACTTGCGTAGCTTCTCGTTCAGTCTCGCGGCGCCCGGCGCGTCCAGCGCCTTTACCATCGGACTCTGCCCGTCGAATTGCGACATCTTTTCGATAGGCGAAACCAGAGCATACTCATAGGCGTTGCCGAAGATGGAAGTGACATAGACCGTACGGGTCTTTTCACCCGCCTTCTTCAGCGCCGGGACCACTTCGTTCTTCTGCAAATCCACCCATTCGGTCAGCATTTCGGGCTTCACGTGCGTGATGGTGACTCGCGACCGCAGCGGCATGTCACTCTGTGCCGGACTCTGCGAACAAAAAGAAAGCGCCAGCGTGGCAATGCTGGCGCAGGAAAGGAACTGCGCTCTGACGTTCATACTCCATCCTCGTTTCGTTCAACCCTTCGGAATGCGAATGCGGCACCACCCCAGTGCCCGTTGGCACGGAATCCCCCCAGAGGACTGCCGCCGTTCCCGGCGGTTAATCGAAGAGTTGTTAAGCCAGAATGCAGCCACACTTCCGCGAAGTCAAGAAACATTTGTGGCCTGGCTCCCTGCCGGAGTACCCCCAAAACGGATAGTAAGACGGCTATGAAAATCGCCCGATCGTCGTACCCGCCGGGCCAAATCGATTACCATAAGTCTTTACCGAATGATGATCGCCAGCCAGGACCTCATCCGCACCATCGCCGAAGAAGTCATCGCCCGCATCGAAGCCCGCGGCGCCGGCGACGATGGCGTCTTCGAGACCGTCGATGAAGCCGTCAGAGCTGCCGCCGCGGCACAGCCGCGCGTGGCCGCCATGGGCCTGGAAGACCGCGAACGCATGAACGGCATCATCCGACGCATCTGCCACGAGAATGCCGAGGAACTCGCGCGCATCGAACTGGCCGAAACCAAAATCGGCCGCGCCGACCACAAGGCCATCAAGCTGCGCAATATCCGGCTTGTGCTGGGCGCCGGCGCCATGCGCAGCGAAGCCAGTTCGGATGCCACCGGCCTCTGCCTGGTAGAGCACGCCCCCTGGGGCGTCATCGGCATGGTCCTGCCGGCCACCCATTCGGTGCCCACCATGGCCAGCAACGCCATCAACATCCTCGCCGCCGGCAATACCGCCGTGTTCAGCCCGCACCCCACCGGCGTCAAAGTGGCCGCCCGCGCGCTTCAGATGTTCAACCGCGAGATCCAGCGCGAACTCGGCGTCGCCAACGTGCTCACCATGGCCCGCGAAGCCACCATTCAGAACGCGGAGCAGATCTTCCAGCATCCCGATGTCGCCCTGCTGTGCGTCACCGGCGGCCCCGGCGTCGTCAAAGCCGCCATGAAATTCGGCAAACGCGTGATCGCGGCCGGTCCCGGAAACCCGCCCGTAGTCGTGGACGAGACCGCGGATCTCGACGCCGCCGCCAAAGCCATCATTCAGGGCGCATCGTTCGATAACAACCTGTTGTGCATCGGGGAAAAGGAAGTGTTCGTCGTGGCCTCCGTCGCCGATGCGTTCCTGGAGAGCATGAGGCGCGCCGGCGCGGTCCAACTCGATGCCCGCGCCATCGAGGCGCTCACCAGCGCGGCCTTCACCTTCACGGAGACCGACGGCGTGCGCCACCCGCACGTGAAGCGCGAGTTCATCGGCCAGGATACAGCCGTGCTCGCCGAAGCCGCCGGCGTGCGCGTGCCCGCGGGCACCGACCTGCTCTTCGGCGAAACCACCGAAGATCATCCCTTCGTGCAGGAAGAACAGATGATGCCGTTCCTTCCGGTAGTGCGCGTTCCCGATGTGGACGCCGCCATCCGGGCCTCTGTGCGCGCCGAGCACGGCTACCGGCACACCGCCATGATTCATTCGCGCAACCTGGACAACGCCACGAAGATGGCGCGCGCCCTCAATGCCACGCTGTTCGTGCAGAACGCGCCCTGCTACGCTTCGCTGAACCTGCCCAGCTATCTGAGCCACAGCATCGCCACGCCCACCGGCGAAGGAGTCACCACGCCCATGACCTTCACCCGGCAGCGCCGCATCGTGATTGGCGGCGGCGCCCTACGGATTCTATGAAGTCCATCGATCTGAGCCAAGGAGAAAGTCATCACCCTCGGCGACCTGACCGCGGCGGCAAAGGAAGACACCACCGAACTGCTTGTCAGCGAGAACGCCGTGATGACCCCTTCGGCGCTCGAATTCACCGAGCAGCACCGCATCTCCGTCCGCCGCGGCGGCAGAGCGCCCGCCGGCGGCAACGACCTCTTCACCTGCCCCGAAGCCGAGGCGGTCAAGGAGGAGATCTGCAACGTGGGCCGCAAGCTCTGGCAGCGCCAGTACGTGGATGGCAACGGCGGCAATATCTCCTATCGCATCGGCCCCAACCAGGTCATCTGCACCCCCACCCTGTTGAGCAAAGCCGACCTGCGCCCGCAGGATCTCTGCATGGTCGATCTCGAAGGCAAACAACTCGCCGGCGGACGCCCGCGCACCAGCGAGATCCTCATGCACCTGGAGATCTACAAAGAGGTCCCCGAGGCCAAAGCGGTGGTCCATTGCCACCCCCCGCACGCCACCGCGTACGCCATCGTCGGTCGCGTGCCGCCCACCTGCGTCATCCCCGAATACGAAGTCTTCATCGGCAAGGTGGCGCTCTCCCCGTACGAAACCCCGGGCACACCGGAATTCGCGCGCACCGTCATCCCGTTCGTCAAGACGCACAATACCGTACTGCTCGGCAATCACGGCATCGTCTGCTGGGGAGACACCGTCACCCACGCGGAATGGTACGCCGAAGTCGTGGATACCTACTGTTGGACCCTGATGCTGTCGGCGCAACTGGGCGCGCCGCTCTCTCACATCTCCAGCGACAAAGCCGCCGACCTGGTCGCCATCAAGAAAAAGCTGGGCCTGCCCGACCCCCGCCACGAAGACCAGGAGTGCGCCGTCTGCGACCTGCCCACGGTCCCCGGATCCATTGCGATCCCGCCGCCATCTCGCGCAGCCGGCCCCGCTCTCCACCGAAATCGAAGAGATCATCCAGGCAGTCACGGACCGCGTCATCGCCGCGCTGAAATCCAAGCCGTAATCCCCGGGTCCCCGGCGTGACTTTCTCGGGGACCCGGCTCTCCTCCGAATCGCGTGGTGAAACCGCGTGACGACAGCATACTCCGGAATCTTTACCCCGTCGACTGGTCCTCCGTGTGTTGCATAACATACCCCTGTTGCAAGCGTTCGTCTCCGCACTTTGCTTTTCTCCGCGTCTTTCCTCCGCGCCTTCGCGCCTCCGCGATGAATTCTCCGTGACTCGTCGTGAAGCTCACGGCAAATGGAAAGGAGATCGACTTTATGGAGAGGAGTTTCCTCCGCGCCCTCCGCGCGACCGCCGCATTTCTCCGCGTTGATTAAGTGTTCGCGTTGGTGTTCTCCGTGTTTCCTTCGTGTCCTTCGTGACTCCGCGGTGAAGTTGTTCCAGCGCCTCCACCGCCAGGTCCAAAAAGACTCCCAACCTGAAGAAATCAAAGCCAAACCGCGAAATTGGCTTCGTTCCGTTTTCGCTGCCCCCCCACCCAAACTCAGCCGCTCCCCGTCCCCTGCCTACCCCCGAGGCGGCCCGTCCCCTCTCCCAACTGGTACCTTGAATGAAATGACCGCTTCCAACGACCACGCTTTTGGGTTCGCTACGCGCGCGCTCCATGCCGGGCAGCAGCCCGACTCCGAAACCGGCGCCCGCGCTGTGCCCATCTACCAGACCACGTCCTACGTCTTCGACGATACGGCACACGCCGCCGCCCTGTTCAACCTCCAGCGGCTGGGAAACATCTATACCCGCATCATGAATCCCACCACCGCCGTCTTTGAAGAGCGCATGGCCTCGCTCGAACGCGGAGTCGGCGCCCTCGCCGTGGGCAGCGGGCAGGCGGCCCAGTTCATCGCGCTCACCGGACTCCTCGAAGCCGGCGACGAGATCGTCGCCGCCAATACCCTGTACGGCGGCACCTACACCCAGTTCGACGTCTCCTTCCGCCGCCTCGGCATCCAGGCCGTTTTCGTCGATCCCGACGACCCCGAAAACTTCCGCCGCGCCATCACGCCCCGCACCCGCGTCCTGTACGCCGAGACCATCGGCAATCCGCGCATGAACGTGCTCGATATCGCCGCCGTGGCCGCCGTCGCCCACGAAAACAATCTGCCGCTCATGATCGATAACACCTTCGCCTCGCCCTATCTCTGCCGCCCCATCGAACACGGCGCCGATATCGTAGTCCACTCGGCCACCAAGTTCATCGGCGGCCACGGCACTTCCATCGGCGGAGTGATCGTCGATAGCGGCCGCTTCCCGTGGGACCAGGGCCGCTTCCCGCAACTCCTCGAACCCAGCAAGGGCTATCACGGCATCCGCTTCTACGAGACCTTCGGCGATTTCGCCTACATCATGAAGACCCGCGTGGAAGGCCTGCGCGATTTCGGTCCCGCGCTCAGCCCCTTCAACTCCTTTTTGTTTTTGCAAGGCCTGGAAACCCTGAAGCTGCGCATGCAGTGCCACTCCCGCAACGCCCTCGCGGTGGCCGAATTTCTGCAAAATCATCCGCGCGTCGCCTGGGTAAACTACCCCACCCTGCCGGGCGGCCGTTACCACTCGCTGGCCCAGCGCTACCTGCCCAAAGGCGGCGGAGGCGTGCTCACCTTCGGCATTCAAGGCGGACTCGATGCCGGCCGCCGCTTCATCGAATCCCTGCAGCTCTTCTCCCACCTCGCCAATATCGGCGACGCCAAGAGCCTGGTCATTCACCCCGCCTCCACCACGCATCAGCAATTGACCCCGGAAGAACGCCTCGCCGGCGGCATCAGCGACGACCTGATCCGCCTCTCCATCGGCCTCGAAGAGCCGGAGGACATATTATGGGATCTGGACCGGGGGTTGAAAGCCAGCGTATGAACCAGTGTGCCGTTTCGTTCGGAGATTTCCTGCAGGAAGGCGTCGGCGGCAGTTCGCCCGTCAACCAGGGCAGCTTCGCCAGCAGCGCCGCGGACCGCCTCGCCATTCTGGAACGCTACCGCCGCATCGCCATGGTCGGGCTGTCTTCCAATCCGTTCCGGCCCAGCCATTTCGCGGCCATCTATCTGCTCGCTGAGGGTTACGACGTGATCCCGGTGAACCCGCGGGAATCCGCCGTGCTCGGCCGTACCAGTTATCCCTCGCTCACGGCGATTCCGGGCGGCGTCGAGGTGGTCGATATCTTCCGCGAGCCCGCCGCCGTTCCCTCCATCGTCGAAGAAGCCATCGCCATAGGCGCCAAGGTCGTCTGGATGCAACTCGGCGTCGTCCACGAAGCCGCCGCCGCGCGCGCCCGCGAAGCCGGACTCCAGGTCGTCATGGATCGCTGCATGAAGATCGAGCACGCCCGTTTCTTCGGCGGCTTGAATACCATCGGGCTCAACACAGCCGTCATCTCCGCGCGCCGGCGTCCGCGCCCCGCCGGGCGATAATCACAGCAGCAGCGCTTCCATGCGATGCCCGCGAACCGTCTTCTCGCAGGGCGACCATTCGAACACCGTGAACCGCCCGTCCTGCGACGCCACCAGCGCCAGCGCGTCCCGCTGATCGTGGACAAACTGAGCCGCCGACAGGTGACGCGTGCCCCCCAGTTCGTCGGGATGCACCCGCGCCGCCACCTGCCCTTGAATCGGCTCGGTCAGCGTGATCTCTTCCACTTGCGGGCAGCCCCGGCGGCGGGCGATCTTCGCCCCGAAGCCCAGCAGTTCATACCGGTCGTTCATCACTACCGCGCCATCCACCGCCGTCAGTCCCGCCACCCATTCGACGGTCCGCTCCAGTTCTTCGTGCGCCGCGTCCTGCTGGTTCAACTCCGCCAGTTTCGCAAACGGCGGCGACACCGGGTACGCCATCGCCGCAATCGATTCCCGCCACGCCTCGCTGTCCGCGGGCACCACCAGCAGAGCCCCGCCCGCGCCCGTGCTCCCGCATCGAAAGAGCCAGTTGGACCAGCACGTTCACCGAATGCGCCCACGAGGCCGAGGGCGCGAACCCCAGCAGCGACGTGAGCAGTTCCGGACACTCGGGTGTCTCGGAAGCATGCTCGTCCACCAGCTTGATCAGGTCGCCCTCCAGCAGCACCACGTTCACGAACTTGCCCGCCTCGTCGCCGCTGTGGTGTTTCACCACCAGCAAACCGGGCGCCGCCACTTCCAGCACGAAGCAGTACCCCGGTATCGTGCGCGTGGTGCCCCACACATAGAGGTCCTCACCGCTGTGCCATACGCCCAGGTGAATGCCGTGGCGCTCTACGGCGGGCGCAATCCGTGTCAACGCCGCCGGAGCCAGCGGCAGCGCGCGTTCGAACATCAGGGGGTGGGCGGCCTGGTCCGGCGACAGAAACGCCAGCGAAATCCGCGGCAGGTAGCCCTCTTCCCGCCGCAGGCTGGCCCAGAATGCCGCATCGATCATGGCTTCGATGGCTTCCGCCTCCGGCACCGGCGCCGGGCACCCGGGACCCTCGTTCCGGTACTGCGCCATCCGCCGCGCAAAGTAGGCGTGCACTGTGGGAGAGACGATTCGAGCTGCGGCGTATGCCTCGCGCTTCATACCTTCGATTATCGCGTGCCGTCCCCTGAAGTTTGCCCGGCGTCGAGCCGATAAGAAAGGTGATGGAGAAATCGAGATTCCCCCGGCGCGTTCGAGCCGCAACGCGTCCGGGGAGCAACACACCAAAGCCCCGGTGCCAGTGCGGCCAATGCCGCCAGTGTCTCAACGATGCCCGCTGGGAGCGCATCTACACCCAGAAATTCGCCGACCCCGCCTATTACACCCGTCAGGTGTTGCCACATCCTTCACCGTTGTCGTGCGTGTGACGATGCAATCCGCCCCAGGGCCTTGGCCAACTCCATGGGAGTACTCACGGCAATGGTCTGTCCCCCGAGTGCCGCTACCGAGTCGCTGATCGTGTCGCCAACGAGTGCCGAAGAAAGACCGAAGCGACGGATCGAGCGCGGGCGCCACAGGTCCCCCCATACACGGTCCTCCTGTTTCGGGACCGTGGCAATCCGGCGTCCCGATGGTAGACCCTGGTGGCGGCGTGTATCCCAGAGTGTGCGGCCCGCCCGAAGTTCGCGGCCGGCCGAGTTGAAGGTACCAGAAAACCGGATGTGAGGCGCTCGTGACAATCATCCCGCGCGGAACCTTGTATCGCTCCTGTCCAGCGGCTCCAAGAAACACCACCGCATCCGCCGGGTCGGGTTCGCGAACTTCCCGATTCACTAAACCTGCCACGAACTCCGCGGTCAACTGCGGCCGAAGACTCGCGTAGTCGATCGTTCCGCTCTGCGTTGCCCTCGATCGTCTTGCCAACCTCTGGCAGCGCCGCCGGCTGAAAGCTATCGCTCCGGAACGACTCCTTCTGCTGCGACATATTGAATATGACCAGGCGCGCCGATTGAGCCGGTATGAACCGCAGCAGGGCAGCGAGCGAGCCCGTCAACATCGCGAGATCGGATGGCGGGAATAGGCCAGGTGTAATGCGGATCGGTTGCGAATCGACGAAGACAGTGAGGCGGCGCAGCCGCTGCTGGGGTTTGGTGGCAACTGGTGTTGGGTCTGCTTTCACCTCGGCCCGCCAATCCGCGCGACATGCTTTGCCGGCATCGTCGATGGCCAGTGCCTCGACGCGCCACGCGCCCGGCAGACAATCCGAATCGTGCCCGCAGCGTCGCCTCCTCCCCGGCATCGCCGCCGCCGGGAAGAACGTAGCGGCTCGCCAGATACATCGGTTTTCCATTGGCGGCTTCTGACTGCAGGCGCAGCAATAGACTCAGCCCGTGGCTTGGTTCGATGGACTGGATCTATGGGGAACGTCAGGCTGTAGCCTGCTTCGTACCGCAGGTTGAAATTTAAAGCTGGAGCGATAGGCTTGAATCCGCATTTCATGACGGGTGCAGTGGCGGCGCGTTGGAATACGGCTTCGGCCGCGCCCGCCCGCGGACCTTCAAGAGGAACCATGGAAACTTGAGAGATTTGGGCGGACGCAGCCACAACAGAAAGGAGAAGAACCCATAGTCCACGAGCCGGCATGGCGAGCGTGACCCTCCTCTAAATAATCTGATGTGCCCCGCGTCTGTTCCCAATACAGATACCAGGGTATTTTCGAAGGGAAAAGCAAGTACTCTCTGCAACCGGCGTCCGCACGGCCGCATAACGTACCGCTGCGTTTCTCGCTCCTCCGTGTTTCCTCCGTGTTCTCTGTGTCTCCGTGGTGAACCTCCGGCCCCCACACGGCCGGGAATGGTAAGCTTGTCAAAAATGCAATCTGCAAGCTTTGCCCTGATACTCTCTTTAGCCGCACCCGCGCTGGCCCAGTCACCCGAAGTACTCATGAAAGAACCCACGGTCCGTGCCGCCATGGAAGCCGCCCGCGCCGACGCACCGCATACGCTGGATCTGCAGGTGCAGGTCTGCGAGATCCCCGCCCCGCCCTTCCACGAAGACAAGCGCGGCCTGGAACTCAAGCGCCTCTTCGAAGAATTGCATCTCCACGATGTCCGCATCGATAAAGCCGGCAACGTGATCGGCGTGCGGCCCGGGCAAATCCGCCCACCCGAACCTGGTCTTCAGCGCCCATCTCGACACCGTATTTCCCGAGGGCACCAACGTCAAAGTCACGCGCACCGGCGACCTCATGAAAGGGCCCGGGAATCGGCGACGATTGCCGCGGCCTTGCCCTGATGCTCTCGGTCATCCGCTCCCTGGACGAAGGACACGTCGAGACTCCCGGGACCATCACCTTCGTCGCCGACGTCGGCGAGGAAGGCCTGGGCGATCTGCGCGGCATGAAGAGCCTCTTCTTCGACAGCCTCAAGGGCCAGATCGATAAATTCGTTTCCGTGGATGGCACCGGCCTCGGCATCACCCACATCGGCGTCGGCAGCAATCGCTACAAGGTCACCTTCAAAGGGCCGGGCGGCCACAGCTATGGCGCCTTCGGCATGGCCAATCCGATTCAGGCCATGGGCCGCGCCATCGCCAAGATCGACGCCTTTCAGGTGCCCGCCAAGCCTAAGACCACTTTCAATGTGGGCCGCGTCGGAGGAGGCACCAGCGTGAATGCCATTCCCTTCGAGGCCTGGATGGAGGTGGACATGCGCTCCGCCGACGTCGCGTCCCTCAAGGAACTCGACAACAAATTCCACGCCGCCATCAAGGAGGCGGTGGAGGAGGAGAACGCCCGCTGGAACGGCCGTGGAGCCGTCACCGCGTCGGCGGAACTGGTGGGCATGCGCCCGGCCGGCCAGACCCCCAAAGACAGTCCCATCGTGCAGACCGCCATGGCCGTCTCGCGCGCCATGCAGATCGATGAGGTGTTACGCGAGGGCTCCACGGATTCCAACGTGCCCATGAACCTGGGGATTCCCGCCATCACCATCTCCGGCGGCGGAATCGGGATGGGTGCGCATTCTCTCAACGAGTCGTTTGATGGTAAGGACGCCTGGCGCGGCACCCAGCGCGCCATCCTGCTGGCTGTAGCCCTGGCGCGCTAATCATGAACTACACACACGAACTGGAATTTGCGCGGCGCATCGCCCTCGAGGCCGGTGAGAATGCCAAGCGCCTGCGCGCCTTAGGCATCTCCGCCGAGACCAAGCCGGACGATTCACCCGTGACCATTGCCGACAAGGAAAACGAGCGCCTCATCCGCGAAGCCATCGAACGCGAGTTCCCCGGCGACGCCATCCTGGGCGAAGAGGGATCGAGCAAGCCCGGAACCACGGGCCGCCGCTGGATCATCGACCCGATCGATGGCACGCGCGATTTCGTCCGCGACAATCGCTTCTGGTGCGTCCTGGTCGGGCTGGAAGAAGCCGGTGAATCGCTCGCCGGAGTCGCGCATTTTCCCATGCTCGAAGAAACGTATTGGGCCTCGCGCGGCGGCGGCTCCTACCGCAACGGCGAGCGTCTTCACGTATCCGCCGTCGCGTCCATCGAGAGCGCCGTGTTCTGCCCCAATGGCCTGCAACTGGCGCAGGCCGCTGCCCACTTGCCGCGAGTCATGGAACTGATGCAGCGCTCCTGGGCCGTGCGGTCGTACGGAGGCGCGCTGGATGGCTGTATGTTGGCCGCGGGCAAAACGGACATCTGGTTCGAGCCCAAGGTCGAGGTCTGGGATCTGGCGGCGCTCAAGCCGATCATCGAAGAAGCGGGCGGCCTGTTTTTCGCTCTGGATGGGTCGCGCCGCATCGATCGCAAGAACGCCCTCGCCTGCGCGCCCGGCATCGGGAACCTGGTCCGCCAGGCTTTCGGCATCGTGTAGTACCATCTCACCAATGCGATATTTTCGGAACCCCCAATTCTTGTTCGTGGCCATGCTGTGCCTGCCGATTGCTGCGTGGGCCCAGGGCGGCCGCGCCGGACGGGCCGCCGCCGCGGCGCAACAGGCCGGCGCACCCGCGAATCCCACCGGACGCGGAGCCGCCGCCGGAGCACCGCAGCCCGGCGCGGCCCCCACCGGCGCGGCAAGCGATTTCTTCATTTATGACACCGCGGCCGGCGCAAGCATGGCGATCCCCGAAGCGCCGCCCACCGAAGCCCATCAGAAGATCACGGCCAATGGCGAGCCGCTGGCCTACACCGTGCGGGTCGGCTACCAGCCCCTGCGCAACGCTACCACCGGCCAGACGGTGGCCCACCTGTTTTATACCAGCTATGCCAAAGACGGCGTCAGCGACGAAGCGTCGCGCCCCCTGGTGTTCTTCGTGGGCGGCGCTCCCGGCGTGGCCGCCACCTGGCAGGAGTTTGGCGGCTTCGCTCCGAAGCGCATGAAGTGGGCCAGTGACGGAACCGCCGGCGAGCCGCCCTACGCCTGGGCCGATAATCCCAATACCCCGCTCGTCCACGCGGACCTGGTATTCGTGAATCCCGTCGGCACCGCATTCAGCCGGCCCGACCATCCGGGCCAGGGCGCCGGCTTCTGGAATACCGCCGGAGATATCGCCTCGCTCGCCGAGTTCGTACGCACTTTCGTCAACACCAACAACCGCCGCAACTCCCCGCTGTTCCTCGCGGGCGAAGATTCCGGCACAGGCCGCGTGGCCGGCCTGGCCGCTTTCCTCACCGAGCACGAGATCCCCGTTCAAGGCGTCGTATTGCTCTCCATGACTACGAGTCCCGATGCCGCCGCCGGCGATGCCGAGTACATCACCATGCTCCCCAGCTTCGTCATGGCCGCCTGGTATCACAAGAAGCTGGCGCCGGAATTGAGCGCCATGAGCGCCGAGCAGATTTCCGGACAGGCCCGCCAGTTCGCCTCGCGCGAGTATCTGCACGCCCTCTACAAAGGCGACCGCATGACTGCCGATGAACACGCCAAGGTGCTCGCCGATATGTCGCGCCTCACCGGCCTCTCCAAGCCGTTTCTGATAAACAACAATCTGCGCGTCACGCTCGATCGCTTCAGCGGCGAGCTGATGCGCGATCCCCGCCGCGGGCTTTCCAACTCGGATTCGCGCGTCAGCGGCTTCGTGCCGCCGGGCGGAGGCGGGCGCGGTGGACGGGGCGGACGCGGCGGCTTCGGCGTCCCGGCCATGGCCATCGACTTCAACCTGAGCAATCTCGCCGGTGGTTTCCAGACCGCTTATGAGGCCTACCTCCGCAAGGAACTCACCTTCAACGGGAACAGCAACGGAGTCTTCTACCTTTCGAATGGCGGCGTTGGGGCCTTCACTTCCACGGGCAGCGATGAGGCCAGTCTTGCCGCGGCGTTCGCCCGCGATCCCCATCTGCGCCTCTTCGTGGGCGTGAACTATTTCGACCTCGGCGCGCCCTTCTACGCCACCGAATACAGCCTGGCCCACTTGAGCGTATCGCCGGAGGTGCGCGCCCACAACATCACCGTCAGCCATTTCGAGTCGGGCCAAATGGCCTATGTCGATAGCAAGGCTTCCGTCAGGCTGCAGGCCGACCTGGGCCGGTTTATCAGCGAAGCAACTTCACGCAAATAGGAGCAATGCCATGAGAATCCACAAACTTTGTTTTTTCGTAGCCCTCATCGCTGCCGCCAGTGCGGGAGCCTTCGCGCAGGGGGGCCGCGGGCGGGGCGCCGCCGGCGCGACCAACGATTTCTACCGTTTCAACTACGGTTCCACGGAAGAGCATGCAGCCGATCAACTACCCGGCGCAGCCCATCACTACCCAGCACCAGATCACGCTGCACGGGGAGACCATCCAGTACACCGCTCATGTCGGCTTCATGCCCATCAAGCAGGCCACCAGCGGCGTGACCAAGGGCCACCTGTTCTACGTTTACTACTCCAAAAACGGCGTCACCGATAAATCCAAGCGGCCCGTCTGGTTCCTGTTCAACGGCGGGCCGGGCGCGGCTACCGTGTGGCTGCACATGGGCGCCTTCGGCCCCAAGATGGTGAAGATGGCCTCCAACGGCCTGGCCACGCCGCCGCCGTATACCTACGTCGATAATCCCAACTGCCTGCTGGACACCGGCGACCTGGTCTTCATCGATGCCATGGGCACCGGCTTCAGCCGCCCGGACCAGCCCCAATTCGGCCCTGAGTTCGGCGGCGTGGAGAACGACCTGGCCGCCTTCGGCGAGTTCATCCGCAGCTTCCTCAACGAGTACAACCTCTGGGGTTCGCCTCTGTTCGTGGGCGGCGAAAGCTACGGCACCACCCGCGCCGCCGGACTGGCCGGCTACCTGACCGACCACGACATTCCCATCAACGGCGTGATGCTGCTCTCGGCCGTCATTGACGCCAATGCCAGTGCGGGCGAACAACGCCAGTTGCAAACCCTGCCGACCGAGATCATGACGGCCCACTTTCATAAGAAGCAGCCGCCCGATCTGGAAAAACTCTCGGTAGAGCAGATCGCCAAACAGGCGCGCGAATTTGCATCAGGCGAATACCTGGAGTACCTGTTCGACGGCGCCCGCGCCACCCAGGCCCAGCGCGAAAAGGTGTTGACCGACATGGCCCGTTACACCGGCCTTCCCAAGACATTCATCGACGGCCTCGACCTGCGCGTTCCGCTGGGACCCTTCAGCACCGAACTGATGCGCGACCAGCACATGATGACCTCGCGCCTCGATTCGCGCTTCGCCGGCTACCAGCTTGACGCCGGGGCCACCAATACCAGCTTCGACTACAGCAACGCCAATATCGAAGACTGCTTCCTCACCGCCTTCGAGGCTTACGTCCGCAACGACCTGAACTACAAAAACGACGGCCTGTACTATGTCGCGGGCAACGCTCCGCCCTGGTCCGGGGAATACAACACCGTGGTGAACCTGGAGGACGGATTCGCCAAGAATCCCCACATGCACCTCTTCGTCGGCATGGGCTATTACGATTTCGCCTGCCCGTTCTACCCCGTGGAGTGGACCATCGCCCACCTCAAGGTGTCCGATGAGGTGAAGAAGAACAACATTTCGTTCGGCTATTACGAATCGGGCCACATGGTCTATATCGACCAGCCCGCGGCGGCCAAGTACCATGCGGACCTGGTGAAGTTCGTGCAGGCTTCCTTGCCCAAGTGACCGCCTCGAGTGACGACCTTTCGGCACTTGCTGTCAGCTTCGGCACTCCGGCACCCTGCTAAAGTCCGCCAGTTGTGCGGTTTCGGCGTTCGTGGCGTTTGGCGCTCTACTTGCCATTATCGCAGGCATGCCAGAGAGTCGCGAACTGCGAACTGATCGCCGCCGGCAAGCGTGGAGACGAAGCCGCCATCAGCGAATTGTTTGAGCACCATTATCCAGGCTCCCTTCGGGTGGCGCGCGGAATCCTGCGCTCGGAGGAGGATTCGCAGGATGCCGTACAATCCGCCTATCTGACGGCATTCCGCCATCTGGACAGCTTCCGGGGTGATTCCGCGTTCAAAACATGGATCACCCGCATCGTGACGAACCACTGCCTCATGCTGCTGCGCCAGCCCAGGTTCCGGTTCCGCTGGATCAATTTCGATGAACTGTCCGGGAGTGGGCCATCCTCGCAACCGGTCTCCACGGGGTTGAGTCCGGAGAATTCCGCACTCTCCCGCGAGCTCGCTTCGGCTCTCTCGGAGGCCGCCGCCCGGCTTCCCGAGCGTTTGTGCGAAGTGTTTAAGCTGTACGCGTTTTCCGGCCTGACAATTCGCGAAGTCGCGGAGGCGACCGGCCTGACCCTGCCGGCCGCGAAAACACGGCTGTTTCGCGCGCAGACGCGGATGCGCGCACAGCTCCAGCCGGTGTGGTCCAGCGTGCAGATGCGCGACGAGGCGGCTTAAATTGAACACGCTAGATTCCGGCATCGTCACCCTCACGGGCCATCTTTCGGTGGAGCAAACCGTGCGGAAGATCGAGGAGACGCTTCAGGCAAAGGGAATCAAACTGTTCACGGTGATCGATCACAGCGGGGAAGCCGAGCGCGCCGGTTTGTCCATGCGCCCCACCAAGCTGCTGATCTTCGGCAATCCGAAAGCGGGCACTCCCCTGATGATTGCCTCACCGACGATCGCCATCGACCTGCCTCTGAAGATCCTGGTCTGGGAGAATCCCGAAGGCAAAGTCCAGATTTCCTATAACAGCCCCGCGTATCTGGAAGCCCGGCACGCACTGCCTCACGATCTGGTGCAGGTCATAGCCGGCGTGGCACTCCTGGCGGCCGCCGCGCAGTAAGTGGCGACTAAGTTATCATCTATGAGTTATAACTCAGTGGGGCAGGCTTCAGCCTGCGCGGGACTTCAGTCCCGCTGCCGCGCAGGCCGGGCTGAAGCCCGGCGCAGGCTGAAGCCTGCCCCACCAGGTTGAGAAGTGCCGGAGCTGTCGGCATTTCGGCATTTGCCCGCATGTTAGCACTTGCTATTTAGCTAACTGCTGTATTCTCATTCGCGGCGGACGGCCCCCTACTTGCTTTTCTACAGGCGGGGAGACAAGTGATGAAAGCCGCTCATATAATTCTCGACCTCACGTTCCTGACAGCGGGGCTCCCCGGATTCCTTCACGCGGTGGAACTGCGCGCGAATACCCTGCAGGCGTGGGATCGCTATATCGAAAACGCCGACGCCGGAATGCAGGCGCGCCTGAATGGGCGGCAACCGTTCTTATGGGCGGACGAAGCAACCGGCCGGCCTTCCAGCCTGCAGAGCGGCAAAATCCTGGTCGTGCCGGTGGCCGGACACGGAATCCGCGGGGTGCCGAGCGGATTGATCCATGACTGGATCGGCGCGATCTTCATCCCTCACGCCACCATTCCATCCCTGCTCGCCGTGCTCCGCGATTATGACCGGTACAAAGATGTCTACCGGCCCGCGGTTGTCGAATCGAAGGCGCTGGCCTGCACAACCGGGGAGCAGCGATTCTCCATGGTGTGGCAGCGGAAGGTACTGTTCGTCAGCGCGGCGATGGAGGGTCAATACAGCACGCGCGAGTTTTCCGCCGGCCGGACCCGCGGGTACAACATCGGCGCCACCACCGAAATGCGGGAAATTCAGGACTACGGAGAAAGCGGGGAGCATTTTCTGGAGCCCGGACACGGAAGCGGTTTCATCTGGCGGATGCACAGCATTGCCAGGTATGAAGAACGCGACGGCGGAGTCTATCTCGAACTGGAAGCCATTGCCTTGACGCGCGACATCCCGCTGTCGCTGCGCTGGCTCGTCAGCCCCATCGTCAATCATCTCTCGATCGATTCCCTGGAGACTTCGCTGCGTCAAACTCGCGACGCGGTGGAGTCCCTGGAGGCGGACCCCGGGCGGTTCGTCTCGTGCGCCGCTCGCGAGGACCACTTACTAAATGCCAATCGCGCTCGTTGATCCGGGCTTACGCGCCGCGGGGCCGATTGTTCGCGCGCGGCGCCGAAGCGCCCTGGTCAGGCCACCCGAGTGGGTCATCGCCGCTTTCCTGGTGTATGCCGCCGCCATCGCGATGATTCTGCCGGTGGCCGCGAGTGTCCGGAACCGGGTGTTGCTCTCGAATCTGGCCGTGATTCTGACTGGCGCGCTGCTGGTCTATTGCGATCGCGAGCGGCGAAGCGTGGCGCTCAGCGTGATTCGCGACTGGCTGCCGCTGGGCATGATACTGCTGGCCTACCGCGAGATGGGCTGGTTCGCGCTACCGCACCACGGCCACGCTCTGGAGTCATACTGGGTGGCCTGGGACCGGTTGGTGTTGCGCGGCGGCGCTAAGACCGCGATTGAGGCGTTGGGGCCTCTACTTCCTTCGGTACTCGAAATCGCTTATGCGCTGGTCTACGCGCTCGCTCCGTTTTCTGTCGCGATGCTGTACCTGTACCGCCGGCGCGATCAGGTGGACCGTTTCCTGCTCGTCTTCACCGTGGGTGTCCTGCTGTGCTACGCGCAATTCCCGTTCTGGCCCTCCGAGCCGCCTCGCCTGTTGTTCTTCGGACAGGATGCGCCGTCATTTGACACTATCTTTCGGAGGTTCAACTGGTGGATGCTGGGCAACTGCGGCATCCACACCAGCGTCTTCCCGAGCGCGCACGTGGGCGCGGCGTTCTCCGCCGCATTCGGCATGTGGCAAGACCTTGCCGAAACACAAATGGGTGAGCCGCTTTTTGTTTGTGATGGCACTGTTAATCGCGGTGGCGACCGTCTATGGCCGCTATCATTACCTGGCTGACGCCCTGGCGGGGCTGGCGATGGCCGCCCTTGCTGCCCGGATAACGACACCTGCCGCGATTCCGGCTGTCAAACTCCGGTAAGTGACATATCCCTTCCTGTAAGTTGCTGTAAGTAATACTAACTCATGTTGGAAAGTAACTTGCCTTAGTGAGTGACGACCGGCAGGAAAGCCGGCTAACTTAAAAATACAGGGAGTCAAAACAATGTTTCAATCAAAAGGTCTCACGGCGGTTCTTATGGGTGCGGCGCTTGCGGCAATGCCGGTGTTTGCCCAGGAGGCGCGGCCGTTCGGAGGTTTCGGTCCAGGCGTTCGGCAGCTTTGTGAAAACCACAACCGACAACGGCATTCCACAGGGAGCCACCAACAGCGGCGGCGTGCTGGGCACATACCGGTTCTTCTTCCTGGAAAACCACGGCGTGGAAGTGAACTACGGCTATTCGCGCAATTCGCAGACCTATGGCCTGCCCGATGGCACGCTGGGAGTGAATTCCAATCAGCACGAGGTGACCGCGGCTTACGTCTACCGGCACCCGTTCAAAAGCTTCACGCCGTTTGCCGAAGCGGGGCTTGGCGGCCTGGTGTTCGATCCCCGGGGCACTGCCGGAGCATCCACCCAGGCGCGGCTCGCCTTCGTGTATGGCGCGGGCGCGGACTTCAACATCACCAAGCGCATCTTCGTGCGTGCCGAGTATCGCGGCCTGGTTTACAACAGTCCGACCTTCGACGTGGCTGAGGCGATCGGTGCTGACCGGGTAACCCATCGAGCGGAGCCGTCCGTCGGATTCGGCTACCGTTTCTAAACGGAGCGTCACACGTAGTTGCCATTCGCTCCCTTACGGTCGCGTCTCCGATCCGAGCCGCGCGCGTCAGCAACCCGAACACATGCCGTAGCAGCAGATTCCGCCTCCAGGGTATACGTGGTTCCGCCGGGGTTTGATACGATCTAGGAATACCCACGGGGATGCGGGAAATCTTGCTACATGATCCATATTCCACATGCGGCGAGCGTGGTCGCTACGTTGGGAATTGCTTGTCTGGGCATGGGCGGCTGCCGGCCGTCTCAGACTCCGGCCCACTCCTCGGTTGAATTCACGCGGCTGCCCCCGGCCAGCGAGGGCAGCCCGGATATACTCCTGCCGATCGAGGGCCGCGTCACCGGGGCGCGGCCCGGGCAGCGTATCGTGTTATTCGCCCGCAGTGGTGTGTGGTGGGTCCAGCCGCTTTCAAATCAGCCTTTCACCACGATCCGGCCCGATTCGCAATGGAAGAATACTACCCACCCCGGAAGCGCCTACGCGGCGCTCCTGGTGGATGCGGGTTACAGGCCGCCGCCGACCATGGATGAGCTTCCGCAACCGGGTGGCCTCGTACATGCCTTAGCCACCGCCGAGGGGCCGATGTTGGACCGCGGGACGCCGAAGGTGGTGGATTTCAGTGGATACGAATGGGACGTTCGCCGGACCCCCGGCACACCCGGGGGTTCGCGGAACCTCTATGACCCGGCCAATGTAACGGTGGACAGGAACGGATTCCTGCACCTTCGCATCGCCAGGAAGGGAGCCGTATGGACCAGTTCCGAAATAGACATGCCCCGCAGCCTGGGTTACGGATCCTACCGTTTCGTGGTGCGCGACGTTTCTCACCTGGAGCCGGCCGCGGTACTTGCCATCTCCACCTGGGATGGTTCCGGGCCCTACCGCGAACTTGACGTCGAAATCAGCCGCTGGGGCGAATCCTCCGGCAAGAATGCGCAGTTTGTCGTCCAGCCTTATTACATTCCGGCGAACGTGGTACGTTTCCTGACGCCCCCCGGGACGCTGGCCTATTCGTTTGTCTGGGAGCCCGGAAAGGTGGCTTTCCAGACGACTCGCGACGCGCAGGTTGTGGCCGCGCACGCGTTCACTTCGGGGATTCCTTCGCCCGGCAGCGAGTCGGTACGCTTGAACCTGTATGCCTTCGCCAATCAGCGGAACCCGTTGCAGCATGACGTCGAGGTGATTGTTGAGAAGTTCGAATACCTGCCCTAATTGCCGGTACGGTTTGGTTCTTCTGGCGTGCTTCGCTGCCCTGGCGGCCCCTGCATACGCCATCGATCCGAACCGTGCCATGTCGCAGTACGTTCACGAGCGATGGGGCACGGAGCAGGGCTTTCCACGCGGTCCGGTGTACGCGATCGCGCAATCCAACGACGGGTATCTGTGGATCGGAACCCAGGCCGGGCTGATCCGTTTCGACGGTTTGAATTTTCGCCTGATCCGGGAGGCGCCTGGAATGCTGAACAGCGGGAGCGTTCTGGGCCTCACGCCGGACGGCGACGGAAATCTGTGGATCCGCCTGGAAGGCGCCACCCTGCTGCGTTACCGCGACGGAGTGTTCGACAGTCCCGTGCCGCAGTTGCCGGCGCTGGACTCCCGGATCACGGCCACCAGCCTGACCAGTCAGGGCGACTTGCTGCTTTCCCTGATGGAACGGGGCACGGGAGTGTACCGGCGGAACAAGTTCGAAATGCTCTCCGATGCCGCTGCGCTGCCGCGCTCGCCGGTGCTCTCCGTGGCTCAAACCTCCGACGGCAGCCTCTGGCTGGGCACGCGCGGCGCCGGACTCTTTCGTCTGCACGAGGGGCGGACCGTGTCGGTCGCCGAGGGCTTGCCCGATCCCAAGGTCAACTGCCTGCTGGCCGACACCGCCGGCAGTCTCTGGGTAGGTACGGACACCGGTATGGTGCGTTGGAACGGGAGCCGGCTCACGTCTGAGGGCATACCCGCTTCGTTCCAGCACCTGCAGGTGCTGGCGATACTCAAGGACCGCGACGCCAATATCTGGGTGGGTACCGACTCGGGCGGTCTGCTGCGGCTCAGCGGGGGAGCCGCTTCCTCTTTGGACAACGGAGAAGGCCGCGCCCACGAGGCCGTGACGGCCCTGTTCGAAGACCGGGAAGGCAGCCTTTGGGTGGGAAGCGACAGCGGGCTCGAGCGGCTGCGGGACAGCGCCTTCGTGACCTATTCTCTTCCGGAAGGCCTGCCGTCGGACGGCAGCAATCCGGTCTTCGTCGATTCTGAAGACCGTATGTGGTTCCCTCCGGTGCAGGGCGGCCTGTGGTGGGTGAAAGGCAACCAGCACGGACGTATCGGGGCCGCCGGCCTGGACCACGACGTAGTCTATTCCATCGCCGGCCGGAACGGCGAGATCTGGCTCGGGAGGCAACACGGAGGATTGACCGTTCTGCGGCCGGAGGGCAACTCGTTCTCCGCCCGTTCCTACACCCAGGCGGATGGACTGGCGCAAAATAGCGTCTACTCCGTTTATGCGGCCCGCGATGGAACCGTTTGGGCCGGGACGCTGAGCGCCGGCGTAAGCGTGCTGCGCAATGACAGGTTCACCAACTACACGATTGCCAGCGGCCTGTCATCCAATACCGTCGCCGCCATTCTGGAGACCTCCGACGGAACCATGTGGTTTGCCACCCCGAGCGGATTGAGCGCGCTCTCCGGGGGCGCTGGAAGACCTACACCGCGCGCGACGGGTTGCCTTCCGATAATGTGAATTGCCTTCTGGAGGATTCTGCCGGGGTGCTCTGGGCGGGGACCGCGTCGGGTCTGGCGTTCCGCGGTCCCAGCGGCTTCCAGGTCCCTCGTGAGATGCCCGCGTCCCTGCGGGAACAGGTGCTGGGACTGGCCGAAGACAAGTTCGGCTGGCTCTGGATGGCGACGGCGAACCACGTTCTCCGTGTGAATCGCGACAGACTGGTGCGCGGATTCCTGGCGGAAGGCGATATCCGCGAGTACGGTCTGGCCGACGGCCTGCGCGGCGTGGAGGGCGTAAAGCGAAACCGCTCCGTGATCGCGGATCCAACAGGGCGCATCTGGTTTTCGCTCGAATCGCGGCATTTCGGTGGTAGACCCCGCGCGGTTGACGCGTAACGCCGCGCCCGCGATCGCTCGCGTGCAAACCATCTCAGCGGATGGTGTGGCGATCCGCCCGGGAGACGCCGTTCATGTGCCCGGCGGCCATCGGAGAATCACGTTCACATTCACCGGCCTCAGCCTGTCGGTTCCGGAGCGGGTTCGCTTCCGCTATTTCCTCGAGGGCTTCGATCATGGGTGGAGCGACCCGGCGGCTTCACGGGAAGCCGTCTACACCAACCTGCCTCCCGCGGCTTACCGTTTTCGGGTGGTGGCCAGCAATCCGGATGGGGTCTGGAGCAACCATGAAGCCGTGATTGCGTTCCAGGTGGATCCCTTGTTCTGGCAAGCCTGGTGGTTCCGGGCCGGCTGCGTGGTGCTGTGCATGGCCGCGATAGCGGCGCTGTATCGCTTCCGGCTGCACCAGATCACACGGCAACTCAATCTGCGGGCCGAGGAACGGCTGGCGGAGCGAACGCGCATCGCCCAGGAACTGCACGATACGTTGCTTCAGGGCTTTCTCAGTTCCTCCATGCAGGTCCACGTGGCGGCCGACCGTTTGCCGGACGATTCGCCGGTGAAGCCGATTCTCACGCGCGCCCTGCAATTGATGGGGCAGGTAATCGAAGAGGGCCGGAACGCGGTGCGCGGCCTGCGAGCATCGCAAAGCGCGTCGCTGGACCTGGAACACGCATTTTCCCTGGTCCAGCAGGAGGTGGTTCCGTCGGATCCGGCCGGTCCGCAGCCCGAATTCCGGGTGATCGTCGACGGCGAACGGCGGCCGTTGCGCCCGCTGCTGCGGGACGAGGTGTATCGAATCGGCCGCGAAGCCCTGATCAATACATTCCGCCACGCACGGGCCCGGAAGGTCGAAATCGAACTGAAATATTCCCCGCGGCATTTGCGCGTTCTGGTGCGCGACGATGGTTGCGGGATCGATCCGGAGATACTACAGTCCGGCCGCGACGGGCATTTCGGGCTCTCCGGCATGCGGGAACGGGCGGATCGAATCGGCGCTCGCCTGCATCTATGGAGCAGTCCCACAGCCGGCACCGAAATTGAACTGTCGATCCCCGGCCACATCGTATTTCAGGACCGGCGGAGCCGGTTGCTGCCGTGGATCGGCAACCCGATCCGGCGCACGGGCCATAAGAATGGAAGAGGCAAATGAGCGACGAAATACGCATCCGGATACTCAGCGTTGACGATCATCCCCTGCTGCGGGAGGGGATCGCGACCATCATCAATAACCAGCCGGACATGCTGTTGGTTTCGCAGGCAGCCACCGGCGGCGAGGCCATCCAACACTATCGCAAGCACCTGCCCGACGTGACCCTGATGGACCTGCGCCTGCCCGACTTGAGCGGCATCGACGCCATGATCGCCATCCGCGCCGAGTTTCCCGAGGCACGCATCGTCATGCTGACCACATTTGAAGGCGACGTGGAGGTACAGCGCGCGCTGCAGGCGGGGGCGCGCGGTTACGTGCTCAAGAACATGCCTCCCAGCGAGCTGGTGCAGGTGATCCGGCAGGTCCACGCCGGCAAGAAACGGGTTCAACCGGAGGTGGCGGCGCACCTTGCCAACCACATGAGCGACGAAGAACTGACCGCCCGCGAGATCGAGGTGCTGCAACGGGTCGCGGGTGGAAACCGGAATCGCGACATCGCCGACCTGCTCCACATCTCCGAGGAAACCGTAAAGGTCCACATCAAACACATCATGGACAAATTGGGGGCGCGGGATCGCACCCAGGCAATCGCAATCGCGGTGCGCCGCGGGTTCATCGAACTGTGAGGTAATTCCCCGAAAGTGGTACAAGAAGACTCCAAGCGTTAGGGATTCACAAAGCTGCAATATTCGTTAGGTTAGGGTAGGTGCGATGCGATCGCGCCAGGGAGTTCGAGGAGACACCTGCTGCAACGTTTATTTCCGGCTTTTCCCGGCGGCTGGCCCGGAATGGCGCTATTCCTGTTACGGGCGGTTTTTGCGATATCTTTGCTGGTGCAAGGCCAATTCTATTTACGCGAGGCGGATGCTACCGCGGTGACGTGGCTGGTCGGGTTGGGCTCCGGCGCGGCCGGAATTCTGCTGCTGGTGGGTTTCCTGACGCCGATTGCCGGCGCCGTGGTCGGGTTTGGGGGCCTTGGCGTGGCTCTCTCGCTGCTTCCGGCCTGCCCTTTAAGTGTTTTCGATTCCAAGGGGGCTATCGTCTTCGCGGTGGCGATGCTGTTCGGGATCGTAGTGCTGGGACCCGGGGCCTTTTCGCTGGACGCGCGGGTCTTCGGCCGGCGGGAGATTATTATTCCTCCGCCGCGAACGCAGTAAGGGTGGCGTCCCTACCCACACCCGCCGCGATCACTACGAATTGCCTGCCGCCGGCTTCATAGGTCATCGGCGTGGAGGTAGTGCGCCGGCCCATCGCGAAGCTCCACAACTCCCGGCCGGTGGCGGTATCGAATGCATAGAAGGCAGTGTCGCCGCCGCCCACGAAAATCAGGCCGCCTTTCGTCACGATGGCGCCCATTGCCCCGGGGGCTCCCAGGCGGTCCGGAAGTTTGACTCCGGCAAGGGCCGGATTGGCTCGCAGGCGGGCATCGTCGCCGAAGGGCACGCGCCAGGCGATCTCGCCCTGGTTCAAGTCGATGGCCGTCAGGTGGGCATAAGGCGGCCTGGTCAGCGGGATGCCATGGAATGTGGCCGCGGCATCCGTCATGACATAGGCGGCGCCCATTTCCGGCGCGGCCTGCTTCACCTTGGCCACCGAAGGCGAATCGCTGGACTTCACGTACAGCATGCCGGTTTCGGGATCGAGCGCGCCGCCGCCCCAGTTGGCGCCGCCGATAATGCTGGGCCGCATCACCGTGCCTTCCAGGCTGGGCGGAGTGAAGATCGGGCCGATGCGCAGTTTCTTCATGGCAGCCTGGGCTTCGGCCTTCAACTCGGGCGTGAGGTCGAAGGCGTCGTCGAGTGTCACGCCCTGTTCGGAAAATGGCGGCGGTTTTGTAGGGAACGGCTGCGTGGGCCACGGCTGCTCGCCAGGCACGTCGCTGGCCGGGACCTTGCGCTCTTCGATGGGCCACACCGGCTTGCCGGTCACGCGGTCGAACACGAAGGCCCAGCCGGTCTTGGTGAGCTGCACCACGGCATCGATCCGGCGGCCGTTTACGTGGATGGTGGCGAGCACCGGAGGCCCTGGAAGGTCGTAATCCCACAGGCCGTGATGCACGGTCTGGAAGTGCCACTTGCGTTTGCCGGTGGCGGCGTCGAGACAGACCAGGGATTCGCCGAAGAGGTTCTGGCCGGGCCGCGAGCCGCCGTAGAAATCGTTGCTGGGCGTGCTCACCGGCAGATACAGCAAGCCGCGCTGCGGGTCGAGTGTCATGGGCGCCCAGACGTTGGTGTGGCCGGTGAATTTCTCCGATCCGTTGGCCCCATGTATCGCTGCCGAATTCGCCGGTGCGCGGCACGGTGTAGAACGTCCAGACCAGCTTACCGGTGCGAGCGTCAAAGGCCCGGACGTCGCCCGGGGGATCCTTGCGGAACACCATCCTGTCGGCGACGCCGTTGCCGACGATGACGAGGTCTTTGTATACCACCGGCGGCGACGTGTTGGTGTACTGCTTCGGGTCGGTCTCCCAGCGGAGTCCGGCAACCAGGTTGACGATTCCGTTGTCGCCGAAATCGGGCACGGGCTTGCCTGTTTCGGCGTCGAGCGAAATCAGGCGGGCGCGGCTGTTCATGAAAATGCGCAGCTTGCCGGTCTTGCTGTCGCGCCAGGCGGCCACGCCGCGATGCACGAAGCCAGTGCCGTTGGGCGGTTGGCCGTCCGTGTACGCCTTCGGATCGTACGACCACAGTTCGCGCCCGGTGGCCGCGTCGAGCGCGACCACGCGGTTGTACGGCGTGCTGAGGTAGAGGACGCCGCCGGTCATCAGCGGTGTGGCTTCGAACATTCC
>CAVVLD010000096.1:0-64577 GCA_963748795.1 uncultured Solibacteraceae bacterium | reverse complement strand
CTCACCGTCTGGTTCCTGGATCCCCAAACGCGCATGACGCCCCACCTGGAGCACGGCCAACTGACGCGCGGCCATGATGACGGCCGCGGCACCGGCCTCATCGATACCGTCTCCTTCATTCACCTGGTACAGGGCATCGCCCTCATGGATCTGGCCGGCGGTCTCGACCCCGGCGTCTCCCGCGGCGTCCGCCAGTGGTTCGCCGATTTCACCCGGTGGATGAACACCAGCCAAAAGGGCCTCGCCGAAAAAAAGTCCGGCAACAACCACGCCACCTGGTGGACCGCCCAGGTGGCCGCCTACTCCTGCTTCACCACGGATTCCGCCACTCTGGCGATGTGCTGGGACCACTACCGCGACTACCTGGTGCCCACCGAGATTCAGCCCGATGGCAGTTGCCCGCGCGAGGAAGCACGCACCCAATCCCTCAGCTATTCCGCCATGAACCTGGATGCCTTCTCGGTGATCTGCCGCCTGGCGCAGGTGAACGGCGTGAATCTATGGAAAGCCGTGGACCGGAGTTTTCATTACCTCCTGCCGTACGTCCTCCATCCGGATATGTGGAAGAAGCAGCAGTCCAGAAATACAGCCCTGCCGGAACGTTCTTCCCCGGTCTCGCGGGCATTGGCATTCCGTCCGCGGACCTGCTCGCCGCCTACCGGACGCTTCCACGCGCAGATTCCCCGTGGGTCCAGTTCACCGACCTGCTGGTGCGCGCCGCGTAGCCCGCGCCCGAACAGAGCCCAAGATTATTATCGGCCGCTGATGAACGCCGATAAAAGCGGATGAACCCAGGATTCGATTGTCCAGCGATTTCGGGGCTCCGCAGGCGGAGTTCGTGGATCTGAGAACGCGGTAGACCTTCTCCAGGAATCCCGGTTGGTCAGCCATCTGCGTTCATCTGTGTCGCCGCCAAATTGATTTTTTCACGGCGTCCGAGCAAGCGGCGTTTTCGATCCTCCGGCGCCGCGCCTTCGACAGCTTCACGCCACACATTTCGGCGAACCGCAACTCCGTGGCCTTCACCCGCCCGGCCACTACGCGCAGCGTCCGCTCCAGGATCTCCGTACCCAAGCCCGCATCGCTCTTGCACCGCTCCTGCAGCCGCGCGCCGTTGATCCGCAGCGCCGTGGTCTTCTCGCGCGCCCTCACCTGGAACAGCGTGTCCTGATGGTCCAACAGCGCCGACCACCCGAATACCTGCCCGGCTCCCAGTGCCTCTACGCAAACCACAAACGTTCCGGTGCGCAACTCCACCGCCACACTGCCGGATGTCAGCAAATAGAAGGACGTGGAGTGCTGCCCGTCCACCAGAATCACCTCGTCCGCCTCGAAGGTCACCGGGGTCGCCAGTGCGGCCAGCGTCTCCAGTTGGGCGTTGGTAAGACCCTGAGTGAATCCGTGCTTTCGCAGTGTTGTAAGCGCCATATCCCCCACTTCGCGGGTGAAAGCCCGCATTCCGCGTTGCCATGTTGTTGAAAAGCAACACGGCGGGGATGTAATTGCAATCACAGGTCCGAAGCGCCGGACCTACGTCAGATCGACGCCTTCCAGCCGCCCCGTGGCATCGCCGAAGTGCTCCATGCGCGTGCCCATCCGGTCCATCATGGTGAGGAACAGATTGCACATCGGCGTTTCGCGGCGGTACACCACGCGCCGCCCCGTCTTGATGAAGTTCCCGCCGCGGCCCACAATCAGCGTGGGCAGGTCTTCATGAAGATGGCGATTTCCGTCGCTCAGGCCCGCGCCGTAGACAATCATGCAATTGTCCAGCAGGCTGCCGCCGCCTTCTTTGGTGGCCTTCATCCGCTGCATCCACGCGGCAAACTGCACCATGTGATAGCTGTTGATCTGCGCCACTTTTTCCATCAGGTCCGGCTGATTGCGATGGTGCGTCAGCGGATGATGCCCGTCGGAAATGCCGATCTCGCGGTACGCCCGCGAAGTGCCCTCGTGCGTCACCAGGAATGTCAGCACCCGCGTCAGATCGGCCTGAAAGGCGATCGTCACCATGTCGCTCATGAGCTTGAAATGCTCGGCGAAATCGGCCGGCACGCCGTAGGGCTTTTCCATGTGCGGGTCGATCTGTTTGTTATCCTTCTCGGCCTTCTCCAGTTGCGTTTCCACGCTGCGGATGGAGGTCAGGTACTCGTCCAGTTTGCGCCTGTCGGTCGGCCCCAGCGTGGCTTCCAGGCCATGCGTGTCTTCGGTGACGAAATCCAGAATGCTGCGGCGGAACTTCGCCTGGCGCGCCCGCGCCTCCGGACTCAGCGCCACCCCGTCGCCGAATAACCGCTCGAACAGGGACCGCGGATCCAGAATCGGCGGCAGCGGCTGGGTCTCGCTGCGCCATGCCAGGTTATTGGTGTACGCGCAGGAGTAGCCCGAATCGCAATCGCCCGATTGGCGCGCGTCTTCCAGGCCCAGTTCGAGCGACGGAAACCGCGTCTGGCCGCCAATCTGGTTGGCCACCAGTTGGTCGCACGAAACCGAAGCGTGGATGTCCGTCAGGCTCTTTTTCACCTGCACGCCGGTCAGGTACGAACCGCAGCAGCGGCCATGATCGCCCGCGCCGTCCAGCAGTGCGCGCCCGGTATTGTGCGTCAGGTTGCCCAGCAGGAGCATCTCGTCTTTCAGCGGCTCCATGGGCTTGAGAATGCGCGGCAGTTCCCCGAGTTTGCCCTCCGTGGCCGGATTCCAGTTGCGCATGTCGATGCCGTTGGGCACGTACACGAACGCCATCCGTACCGGAGCCTTCCCCGGAATCTGGCTGGCCGCGAAGGCCGGCGCCATGGCGTCCAGAAAAGGAAGCGCCACTGCCGTGCCCAGGCCGCGCAGAATCGTCCGTCGGGGAATTGCCTTTCTTTGGACAAACATGGAATGCCCTCCTGAAAATCCGCTGTCTGCAAGAGTATCATAATCAGGGAGGTCAGGGATGCAGTTCCGGGGACAAGGCAAGCCACCAATGGGCGTCGTTTTCGACAGCGATATGGGCACCGCCATCGACTCGGCCCTGGCCCTCGCCATGCTCTACGGGCTCCAGGGCAAAAACACCCTCCGCCTCGTTTCCATAAGCGTCAACAATCCCAATCTCGAAGCAGCCGAGTTTTGCGACGTGATCACGCGTTTCTACCTGGGGGAACCGGGCGGCTTTTTCGCTCCCACGCCCATCGGCCTCGCCCTGGCCGCGCGAATGGTTCCCGACGCTCCCATGGTCGCCGCCCCGCTCGCGCGCCGCAACGCCGAAGGCAAACCGCAATACAGTTGCGGTATTTCGAAACTGAACGACACCGCCGATCCCATCGCCCAGATCCGCAACGCCCTCACCGCGCAGTTCGATCAGAACGCCGTAGTGGTGCTCAAGGGCCCCGCCACCAACCTCGCCGGAGTTCTCGACCTGCCCGGCGCGCGCGATCTGATCGCTCGCAAGGCCAAATTCCTGTGTGCTGCCGATTTCGGCCGCAACGTGCCCGCTGCCCGCAAGCTCCTCGCCGCCTGGCCCACTCCCATCGTCTATGCCGGTCCCGAGGTGGGCGACGCCCTTCCCTTCCCCGGCGCCAGCATCGAAAAGGACTTCGCCTGGTCCCCCGCCCACCCCATCGTGGATGCCTATCGCGCCTACAAGCCCATGCCCTACGACGCGCCTTCCTATGCCATGACAGCGGTGCTCCACGCCGCCCGCCCCACCGAGCCCGATTTCCAGCTCTCTGGTCCAGGCACGCTGGCAGTCGCTGACGATGGCCGGATTCGCTTCACCCCCGGCCCGGAAGGCAAACACCGCCAGCTTGTTCTCGATCCCGCGCAGAAGGACAAAATCATCCAGCTCTATATCGAGCTGGCCTCCGCCAAACCCGCGGGCCGCCCCGCCCGTTTCCGCCCCAAAAAATAATGGCACGAAAATCCAAGATTCCATGGCTGGACTATACCGGGCAGGACACCGCCCATATTCTGGCGTGCAAGAGCACGCACCGGATCGATTCGCTGTTGTGCGCCCTCGAACAGGCAATCCAACTCCGCGCGACCCGTATGCCCGAGGTGTCGCCCACTCCGGAAGAACTCACCTTGCTGGCCATCATGGCTCTGCAAAGGGAGGTGAACAACGGCGGCTATCATCAGTTCTTCGTCAATTCATCCCGCCAATACGCTTTGCCGGTTGTCCTCGCGCTCACGAGCATCGGCTGTGAGGCGGCTGCCGCGCTCACGCAAAAAGCCATCGACGCGCTGAACCTCCATCCCCCGACCCTCAAAGCCATCGAAGACGCCATTCTCAAACCCGACCCCGCTCGCGATCGGGCTCTCGACGAATTGGACCAGCACTTTTATAGGATCTCCGGTCTCGACGCCGCGCTTTTCACCTTCGTCGAATCCCGGCAGCAGGCGTTTGTCATCGAAACCATGCCGGTCGCGCCCCGGCCGCCCAAGCGAGGCAGTCCCAACCTCATCAGGCTCGGCGTCGCCCTGGATTTCGCCCCCAAGACCGATCTTTCCTTCGAGGCGGTCCGCGAACTCGCGGCGGAGCTCGCCGTCCGCGAGGAAATCGAGCCCACAGATGCGGAACTCGACGGCGCGGCTTACCTGTTCCTCTTCAAGTCGTCCCTGAAAGCCGGTCAACTGGAGCAGTGTAAAGGTTCGCCGGACCCACCTTCGATCTGGCCCGCGAAAACACCAGCCATTGCGTGGTCCAAAGGAAATGGGTGGAGAAGCTGATCGAACAGTCCGACTTCTCCCGCGCCGATGAGGTGACACTCCAATACCTGGAATACCTGCGCGGCGACGACACGTCCATCGACTTCATCCGGAATCGCATCCGGTTCTGGGCCGATCCGCTGCGAAAGCATGGCGCGCAATTGCCCCGGTCCAGCGAGTTCTTCCGCGCCCACTTTCCGGACGTGAGCCTTACTGAAACGCCGGCGCCGAAGATACTGCGGGACTTCTGAGTCCGCCGCTGCGCTCAATCACCTCCATGATCGTGCGCGCCACTTCTTCATCCCCCAGATGCGAGCTGATCATCAGGTGGTACAGTTGCGGATCTTTCCAGTCGCGCCCGAAATATCTCCGGATGTGCCGGGCACGCGCCTGGTCCGTCAGGCGGATCACGTCTTCGATGTCTCTCTGCGACGCCACACGCCTCCCCGCGCGCACTATGCGCTCGCACCACGGCGCATACACGAAAACATGCAGTGCTTCGGGGCAGTTTTCGAGCACACATTGACCGCCCCGCCCCACAATCACGCACCGCCCCCGCGCGGCGGCGTCCGCGATCACTTTCTTCGCGAAAGCGGCCATTCTCTCGGCATCGAAAAACATCGCTTCCGCGGGCGGAGCGCCCGCCTCGATGGCAACGTTCTCCAAGCCTCCGCGATTGATGCGGTGGAACCACGAATCCACGCGTTCGTCATAGCGGCGCGCCAGGTCCGTGTCCACATCCGCTGTCTGCGCGATGGCCTCTATCAATTTCCGGTCCAGCAGCTCCCAACCCAGTTGTCTGGCGATCTTCTCGGCGATGGCGCCCCCGCCGCTTCCGTACTCCCTTGCGATTGTCAATACGCGGAACATGGTTTCCTCCCTGAAACTCTGCCGCACCTGTCAACCTCACAGGGTGGCGTTCCAAGAAAATGACGGCAGCACTTCCGAACCGTCCGATACCGGCACCGGAGCGCACTGGCAGTGTCGCTATCGAACGCCAGAATAGCAGGCGGCTCAAGACAAATCCAGGCTCACCAGTTGGTCAGAACGGATCTCTTCGTAACGCAGTTCGGCGTGTCTCGGGGCCGCCAGCCGGTCATTGCGAAGAATGCAGAAAAGCGCCGCCGTGCCGAGCCCGGCCAGCATCGCCGCGCTGGCCGCGGGACTATCGAACGCTTTCAACTCGTTCACCGCGGCCCCCACGACTCCCACCATCAGCAGCACGATCCAGAGCCAGAATGTGAGATGGATATTCGACTTTCCCGGCAGATACGAGCAAGTGAACGGGATCCTCTGAATGCCGTCGAAACTGAACTCGGCCAGGATGATGCCGAGCACTGCCAGCGCTGCAAGGTGCGCCACTGCCGGCTTCCACGGCCATAGCCACAACAGGCAGACTGCCGAGACCGCCCACGCCGGCGCCACCGACACCGCCCAGAGCGCGCGCCGCCTCCCGCGCAGGCACTGCGTCCCCGCGCCGAACGGCATCACGCGGAAAATCCAGTTGGCGCTCAGGTCCAGCGGCAGCGAGAAGACCACGCGCGCGCCCACCACCCAGAATCCCATCAGCAGAGTCGTCGATGCCAGCACCGGGACGGCCAGCCGTCGCCACGCCTCGACGCCGGGCGCGACCGGTTCTCCCGAGGGCGCATTCAGAAACAGGATCGTGAACGCCGCGCCCGCGCCCAGGTAAAAAGCGAAAATCATGCGGTGCTGCCGCCCGCGGAACAGGCTTCGTATGGCGAATTGCACGATGGCTGTTTCGAACAGCCCGCCGCAGCGCGGCAGCCAGCCGCTGCGGAAGCCGGGCGCGATATCGGGCTCCTCCACAATCTTGCGGAGCGTCCGGAAATACGAGGCCGCATAGGCCGCGCCGGTGGCGCACAGGGCGGCGAACAGGCCGGCCCACGCGCGCCTCGCGAAGGGCGCCAGCGCCGGGTGCAGCGAGCCGCTCAACTGCTGGTACATGCCGGCGAACCAATACGACGGAATCCAGGAAATCCACGGCTGCCGCGCGCCGCTCACCAGCACGTAGGCCGGCGATCGCTGCAGGCAATAGCCGCACACCAGCAGACAGAAGATGGCCAGTTGCAGCCATGCGGAAGCGCGCAGAAACCACCGGCGCGGCAGAACCTGCGCGGCCAGCCCCTGCACTCCCGAGCACGCAGCAGAACATGAACACCCCGGCCGCCAGCATCGTGACCCAGTACGCCAGCAGCGAGCGCACAGGGCCCGCCGCCGGTACCGTGACCGGCGTCAGCGAGAATGCCGGCTCCCCCGAAAGCCGCTGCCGCACATGCTCGCCCACGAACCCGATAATCGGAAACGTGACCGGGTGCGCATTCAGCAGCACCACGGCGGCGAAATCGCGCCGCGGGTCGAAGCAGGCATAGCTGGTGAAGCCCCCTGTGGCGCCATCGTGCGCATAGACGCCGGTATCCGGATCGTATGCCCAGGCCAGCGCGATCCGCCCGCTCCCGGCGGTGTTGGCGCGAAGCTGCTGCGAAAGCACCAGGGCCGCGCGCAACGGCGACCTCTCCGGATGCAGTTGCGCTTCCAGATAAGTGAGCAGGTCGCCCGCGGTGGAGCGGATGCCGCCGGCGCTGGCGAACGCGTCCAGGTCCCAGCGCGCGGCGTCCGCCGCCCATGGTAGCCATACCCCTGCATAAAGCGGCTCTGCTGTTCCGGGCGAGAGCGCAATCGCCGTGTCCTTCATTCCCAGCGGTCCGGCGATCTCGCGCCGCAACAGTTCCGCATAGCTGGCGCGCGCGCGAGTGGCCAGCGCCGCTCCCAGCACTGTGAAGCCCAGATTGCTGTACAGAAACTGCGTGTTGGTGGGCTTTTCCAGGCCGTGCCGCCGGAGGAAATCGTAGAGATCGGAGGTCGCGATAGTTGCTGAACTTCTCCCGCTCGTCGCCCGGACCCGGATTATCGGGCATGCGCGGCAGGCCCGAATGGTGCGTCGCCAGATCGAGCAGGGTGATTTCAAAGCCGGTGCCCGCCGCGGCCACGCCCGGAGGCAGCAGATCGCGCACGTGATCCCGCAGGTCCAGCCTCCCCTGCACGGCCATTTGCGCCAGCAGCAGGCCGGTGAACGTCTTGCTGACGGAGCCGATCTCGAAGAGGGAATCCGGCCGCGCGGTACCGTACGTCATCACCCGCCGCACGCCGTGCTCGGAGACGCCGACCACGATGCCCGCGCCGCCATCGGCGGCCGCAAGGTCCATCCGGCGCAGCAGCGGCGCGATGTCGCGGTTCATCACGGCTGGGAAATCCGCGGCGTGCACCGGTGCCAGCGGCGGATCGAAAACCAGCGCCGGAGCGGGTACCGAATCGAACTGCGCCAGCGCCAGCGGCCAGGCGATGCCTGCCGCCACGTGCAGAGCCGCCAGAGTCAGTCCCAGCGCCGTAGCCACCGCCGCGACTTTCGCCAGAAACAGAGTGCGCGCGCGTACCGGCAGCGGACCCAGCACCAGAACATCGCGCCGGTCCGGAAAAGTGGATTCCCAACTGAGCACCGCGAACAGGCCCACTACCAGCATGGTGGTAGCGATCAGAAAGTGCTCCATGGTCCATGCGCCGATCACGTGCGCCAGCGGCGGAGCGTCGCGAGTCGAAGCGGCCCACATCGCGGCGTACGCGGCCAGACCGAGACTGCAGAAAATCAGCAGCGACGCAAGCTGCCCCAGCAGCGTGCGGCTATCGCCCTCGGCGTGCGCGGAGAGCAGTTCCAGATCCACAATCCGGAACAGGAACTCGCGGTAAAGCACCCGGAATTGCAGGTTCTTCAAAACAGCCCGCTCCAGGAATCGCCCAGCCGCAGCCACTGCGGTCCGCCCGAGTAACTCGCCGGAGTCTCCGCAACCTGCAGCAGTCCATGACCGCGCGAGCACGTCGATTCGGCCCCGTACCACTCCAGAAATGTCTGCGAAGGAGTGCCGATGCGCACCGGGCTGGTGAGCAGCCGCAGGCACTCGGGGCAGCGCCGCCGCTGGTCCGCCAGCACCCAATGACACGGCACGGCCCACCACGCCCACAGCACCAGCGACCCGGCGGGCACCGCCGCGGCAGCCACAAATCCGCACAGCAGAACCGGCTGCACCAGCGCGATCTTCAAGGCCAGAAAGACTCCCAACCGCAGCCTGCCACGCCAGGGCACCGGCCGCGGATGGGCGGCCGCCGGCCCCATCGCCACGCGCATGGCCGCAAAAAACGCCCAGGAAACCAGCAGCATCGCCGCACAACCCGCCGGCAAATCCCCGGCGCTCAGGCGCGAGGCGTGCGTCATGGTGCGCGGACCCGGAAGGCAAACCACTGTCGCGCTACTCGCCGCCGCCAGTGCCGCCAGCCAGGCCAGGCAAGTGAGTGGAGACGCCAGATGCGTCTTCACCGGGTCCGGGTTGTGCCGCCTGAGCCACAGAGCGTCCCGAAAAGCGCCCAGGCAGAACCGCGTCGCCCCGCGCGGCGGCACATACCACAGTTCCGACCGCCATTCCTCCAGCCACGCGGTGCGCTGCCCGCTCGGCGCCAGCAGAGATGCGGCGCGCAGGACCGCATCTTGTAGCCATCGCCTCTTCACGAGGGCCGCCATGCCTGGAATTATACCTATGTAGAACGCTACTCACAAGGCATTTCCGCGCCCCGCCTGTACAATGCAAGACCGGAGGACCCCCGCGTGAAACCGATTGCCCTTCTACTCCTGGGCCTGTGTGCCGCCGCCCAGGATCCTCTAGACCTGGCCCGCCTGAAAGACTTCCGCGCCTTTCGCTCGTCCAGCAATAACCCCGACCCCACCAGCAATGACGACAGCCTGCGGCCCATACCCGGCGAGACCGTCGTGCTCGCCGATCTCCAAGGACCCGGCGTGGTCACGCACATCTGGCTCACCATCGCCGCCGGCGAGTACGGCTGGCCCCGTCTGCTGCGTCTGCGCGTGTATTACGACGGCAGCGCCACACCCAGCGTGGATGTCCCGGTCGGCGATTTCTTCGCCGTCGGCCACGGCTACGAGCGCACCGTCCAATCGCTCATGGTGGTGGACGGCTCCGAAGGCCGGTCACGCAATTCGTACTGGCCCATGCCCTTCCGCCGCGCCTGCAAAATCACCATCGCCAACGAGGGCCGCGTGCGCCTCTCGAATCTCTACTATCACGTCGACTGGCAAAAGCGCAAAGACCTGCCCAAAGACATCGGCTACTTCCACGCCTGGTACCGTCAGGAGATTCCCGCCCAAGCCGGGCACCCTTACCAGGTGCTCTCCGTGCAGGGACGCGGCCAGTATGTGGGAACCGTCCTCAATGTGATTCAGACGCAGCCCGGCTGGTTCGGCGAAGGCGACGACATGGTCTATGTGGATGGCGAAACCCAACCCGGTATTCAAGGCACCGGCACCGAAGATTACTTCAACGACGCCTGGAGCCTGCGCCTGAGCGAAAACCCATATTGGGGCGTGCCCGTGGCCGAAGGCACCGGACCCGGCTCCCGCATGACCGCCTACCGCTGGCACATCCGCGACCCGATTCCCTTCCACCGCAGCCTGCGCTTCGAATTCGAACACGCCGGCTGGACCTTCAATGCCGATGGCTCCGTGCGCTCCGCCTTCGAAGAGCGTCCCGACATTTTCTCTTCGGTGGCCTTCTGGTATCAGGACGGAATCGCGCAGGGCCTGCCCGAGCCGCCCTACGGAGCCGCCCGCCTGCCGCACGGAAACGCGCGCCAGATTGACACCGCACCGCTACTCCCGCTGGCGAAGACCGAAGGCGGCACCGCCGAAGTCCAGCGCGAAGTCTTCTGGGGCCGCGACCTGCTATTCTTCCGCGCCGCCGGCGCCGGTTCCCGCATCGAACTGCCGCTCGACGTGCCCGCCGCCGCTTACTATGAAATCGTCGCGCAAGCCGCCCATGCCCCGGACTACGGCGACTATCGCGTCGAACTGGACGGCGCGCCGCTCGATGCCGACTCCCTCATGCGCACGTGGGGACCGGAACTCTACGTGGCCGCGGATCACCTGCTGGGCTGGAAGCAATTGACCCCCGGACGCCATACCCTCGCCTTCATCTGCACCGGCAAAGACGCGCGCTCCGAGGGCTACAACCTGGGGATCGGCGCCTTCGTCCTGGCGCGCGTCGGCACGCCGGACTCCGTGCAGGCGCCGCGCGTTCCTTCCGATCTCACCGGACTCACCCGCACGCTCACCGATCCCGATCCGGTGTTGCGCGGTATGGCCGCGCTGGCCCTGCGTGATATGGGACCGGCCGCGGCGCCGGCGCTACCCGCTTTGGCCGCGGCGTTGCGCGATCCGGATACCGGCGTCCGCATGACCGCCGCCGACGCCATCGCGCGGCAAGGCAAGGCCGCCGTCGCCGTCCTCGATGCCCTCATGGCCGCCGCGCGCAATCCGCAGGAGCACGTACACGTCCAGCGAAGCCTGGCTCTGGCCTTCGCCGCAATCGGCCCGGCCGCCGCACCGGCACTTCCGATCCTGCATCAAATGGAAGCAGTCCCGCGCGTGCGTTTCACCGCCGCCACGGCCATCCGCCGCATCACCGAAAAGTAGGACAGGCATCCCTGCCTGTCCTCCCTCGCTAACCCGCCACCTGCTCCCACACCACCGGCCGCTGCTGCACGTACCAGTCCTCCACGAAAGATTGGTAGCGGCCCTCCACCACGTTGCGTTTGATCTTGAGCGTCGGCGTCATTACCCCGTTGCCGATGGTCCACGGACCTTGCACCACGGCCAGAAACTTCACCCGCTCGTGCGGATCGAGTTCACTGTTCATCAACTCCATCCGCTGTTTCAGCGATTCCTCCAGCGCGGTCCGCTGCGGTTCCACGGCGCAACGCTTGCGGGCCTCTTCGTTCAGCACCAGGACGGCAAAGGGGCTGGGCAGTCCCGCGCCCATCAGGCAGCAGGCCTCCACATCGGGATGCGAACCCAACTGGCTTTCGATCGGCGCCGGAGCCACGTACTTGCCCTTGCTCGTCTTGAACTGTTCTTTGATCCGGCCAACAATACGCAATTGCCCGTCCACATCGATGTGCGCCACATCGCCGGTACGGAAGAATCCGTCGGCGGTGAAAGAGGCAGCCGTGCCTGCAGGGTCCTTGTGGTACCCCAGCAGGTTCATCGGGCTGCGAACCAGCAATTCTTCGTTTTCGCCGATCGCCGTCTCCACGCCTTCCAGCGCGCGGCCCACGAAACCGGGCCGAACCGTACCCACAGCCGGAAGATGCGTGATCAGCGTTTCGGTCATGCCGTAGCCTTCCGAAAGATTCAGCCCCACGTTGCGATACCACATGAGGATCTCCGGAGACAGCGGCGCCGCTCCGCAGGCGGCATACTTCACCGTCAACAGACCGAGTTTGCGCAGAATGCGCCTCTTCACGGAGCGGTTGAGAATGGGGATGCGCAGCAGGCGGTCCAGTTTCTCTTTCGGGAACCTGGCGAATACGCCCTGCTGGAACTTCAGCAGAAGACGGGGCACGGTGATGAAGATGGTCGGCCGCGCGCGATTCAGGTCGGCCAGGAACGTGTCGATGCCTTCCGTGAAAAACAGGTGGCAGCCCAGAAACAGCGCGGTACACTCCAATCCGGCGCGCTCCACAATGTGCGCTAAGGGAAGGTAGGAGAGCACGCGCTCTTCGCTGGTCAGGTGCAAAAGCCCGCACAACGACATTGCGTCGTGGCTCAGGGCCGCGAAGCAATGTTTGACGCCTTTGGGCATTCCCGTAGTGCCCGAGGTGTAGATGATGGTCGCCAGGTCTTTTCCCGAACGTACGGGACAGCCGTCCAGGGGAGCACGGCCGGCGATCAGTTCATCCCACGAGGGGTATACCCCGGCCATCTCGGTGGGAAGCCCGATCGTCGCGACGCCCGCCGGAATTGCCGATGCGGCAATTTCCTTATCGTCGGTGGCGCCCAGGAAACAGGCTTTCGAATCGCTGTGCTCCAGGATCTGGCGAATGGTTTGCGCTTTGAGCGACGGGTAGATGGGAACGGTGACATGCCCGGCCATCCAGATGGCAAGGTCGGCCATGATCCACCAGGCACAGTTGCGGGAAAGGATCGCGACCCGCGATCCCGGCTCCCAGTTCTGTGCTTTCAGGTACGCGGCCATCCGCCGGACTTCACCGGCGGCCTCCGCCCATGTCCATTCTGTGACTTTCCCCCCGTCGTGGGGTTGGGTCAGGAAGATGCGGCCGGCTCGTTCACTTTCCCACCGGTACATCCACTGCAAAGGTAGATCTTCTTCAGAGAATTTGCGCACGACGCAAGCCTCTTGACGTTTTATCTTACCGGTGAGTAAGATATCAGGAGCGAATACCGAAGTCAATCCTGATAGCACTCGTCATGCCCAAGCCTGCACCCCGTACGGAATCTCACTGGAAGGCTTTCTCCAGCCGCCGCCGCGACCCGGGCACCAAACGCGATGCCGTGCTCCAGACCGCCGCCCAGTTGTTCCTGGAAAAAAGCTACGGCCGGACCTCCCTGAACGACGTGGCCGACCGCCTGAACATCACCAAGCCGGCGCTCTACCATTACTTCCGCAACAAAGAGGAAATCCTGCTGGCGTGTTACCGCCTGGGCTGCGGCCTGATCGACGAAATCCTGAACGATATCGCCACCCACTGCGGCACCGGCCTGGAAAAGGTGGAAGCCTTCATTTATTCCTACGCCAACGTGATGACCGTAAACTTCGGCCGCTGCGTCATGCGCCTCGACGATGGCGATCTTTCCAGCGAAGCCCTCGCCGAAGTCCGCAATTACAAGCGCAAGATCGACCGGCGCCTGCGTTCCTTCGTGCAGGAGGGAATCGACGACGGCTCCATTGTTCCGTGCGATCCGAAGATCGCCGCGTTCTCCATCGCCGGCGCGGTCAACTGGATCTGCCGGTGGTATGAGCCCGACGGGCCTTTGCCCGCCGAAGAGATCGCCACTCAGTTCGCGCGCACCCTGACGCAAGGGCTGGTGAATCGCAACCTGGGCCCAGCCGCCTGCGCCGCCAACGTCAAAAAAGGAGTTGTGAAATGACCCCCCTGATTCGTAAGGCAGCCGTGTTGGGCGCCGGCACCATGGGCTCGCGCATCGCCGCCCACCTGGCCAATGCCGGCCTGCCCGTGGTGCTTCTGGATATTCCGCAGGAAGGCGCCGCGCGCAGCGGCATCGCGGCGCAAGCGCTGGAGGCCTTGAAGAAGTCCAAACCGGCCGCCTTCTACGACCCGCGCTCGCCGGCAGAATCGCCGTCGGCAACTTCGACGATCGATCTGGCCCTGCTGGAGGACTGCGACTGGGTCATCGAAGCCGTCACCGAAAACCTGGCGATCAAGCAGGCCCTGCTGGCGCGCGTCGCGCCTCACCTGAAGCCGACGCCATCCTGACCACCAACACCAGCGGCCTTCCGGTCGCTTCCATCGCCGCGAAATGCCAGCCATCTGCGCCGCCGCTGGTTCGGCACCCACTTCTTCAATCCGCCGCGCTATATGCGCCTGGTGGAGATCATCGCCACGCCCGAAACCGATCGCGCCGCGCTCGACGGCGTAGCCGCGCTTCGCCGACCTGCGCCTCGGCAAGGAAGTGGTCTTCGCCCGCGACACGCCCAACTTCATCGCCAACCGCATCGGCGTCTTCGTCATGCTGGAGGCGCTTCGCCTCATGCAGGACGAAGACCTCACCATCGAAGAGGTGGACGCGCTCACCGGCACCGCCATCGGCTGGCCGCGCACCGGAACCTTCCGCCTGGCCGACCTGGTGGGCCTCGACGTGCTGGCGCACGTGGCCGCCAACTTTCCGCGCTCTCAGCCCGCGGACAGATCCCCTGGTCTTGCCCGATTTTGTGAAAACCATGCTGGAGCGCCGCTGGCTGGGCGACAAGACGAGTCAGGGCTTCTATAAGAAGGAGAAGGATGCCGCCGGCAACGAGGTCCGCCTGGCGCTGGATTGGAAGACGCTCGAATATCGTCCGGCCACCCGTCCCAAATTTCCCTCGCTCGAAATGGCGAACAACGCCGAACGCCTGCGCGACCGCCTGGTCCAGTTGCTCCGCGGCGATACCCGCAAGGACAAGGCCGCCCGCTTCCACTGGCGCCTGCTCTCCGCGCTCTGGAACTATGCCGCCGATTGCCTGCCCGAAATCGCCGACGATGCCGCCAGCGTGGACCGCGCCATGTGCGCCGGCTTCAACTGGGAAATGGGCCCGTTCCAACTCTGGGACGCCGCCGGCGTGCGGCGCCACCGTGGAGCGCATGAAGGCCGCCGGCGAACCCGTGAGCCGCCGTGGCGGAACAGATGCTCGAAGCCGGCGAGAACTGGTACGGCGACTGCGGTGCCGCGACCTTCAACCTCGCCAACGCCACGTACCAGACGATCCCCGAAGTCGAAGGCATCGCGCGCATCGCCGATTACCGCGCCTCCCACGGCGTGGTGCGGCAGAACCCCGGCGCCTCGCTCATCGATATCGGCGATGGCGTCGCCTGCCTCGAACTCCACTCGGCCAAGACGGCCATCGGCGAGGACATGGTCGCGTCTGGTCACCGAGACGCTCCGCCCCGATGGCGACGCCGTGCGCAACTTCTCCGCCTTCGTGATCTAGCGCCGATTCCGACAACTTCTCCGTCGGCGCCAACCTCATGCAACTTCTGCTGAGCATCCAGGAGGACGAATGGGACGACGTCGACCTGATGATCCGCGCCTTCCAGCGCATGACCGCCTCCATCAAGTTCTGCCCGCGCCCGGTGGTCGTGGCGCCGTTCGGATTCTGCTTCGGCGGCGGCGCCGAGATCGCGCTGCACGGCGCGCGCCGGCAGGTCCACGCCGAACTCTATATGGGTCTGGTCGAGACCGGCGTCGGCCTGCTGCCCGCCGGCGGCGGCTGCAAGGAGATGACGCTGCACGCCATCGACGCCGGCGTCTTCGCCGCCCTGCCCGAGCATTTCCGCTCCATCGCCATGGCCAAGGTCTCCACCTCCGCCGTCGAGGCGCGCCGCCTGGGCTATCTTTCCCGGCCGACCGCGTCACCATGAATCGCGAGCGCCTGCTCGCAGACGCCAGGGAGGCTGGCTCGTGATGGCCGACGTCGGCTACGTTCCGCCCCTGCCGCGCACCGATATTCCCGCGCCCGGCGAGAATCTCCTGGCCACTCTCAAGCTCGGCGTCCACACCATGCGCCGCGGCGAGTACATCAGCGACCACGACGTCAAGGTGGCCAACTGCGTGGCCCACGTTCTGTGCGGCGGCAAAGTCACGCCCGGACGCCGGTCAGCGAGCAGTATTTGTTGGATCTGGAGCGCGAAGGCTTCCTCTCTCTCTGCGGCAGAGAAGAAAACCCAGGAGCGGATAGCGTTCACGCTTGAAGAACGGAAAGCCGCTGAGGAATTGAAAGGAGCGGCAGCGATCGTCAGCACGGCTAACGCCGATTGCGATGCTAAACGATGGACTTTATGAGTGAAGCAGTCATCGTAAGTTCCGTGCGCACCGCCGGTCGGCAAGGCGCCTAAGGGCACGCTGCGCGCCACCCGGCCAGACGACCTGGCCGCCATCGCCATTCGGGCGCGCTCGAGCGCGTCCCGGCCCTTGACGCGCCAGGAAGTGGAAGACGTGATCCTGGGCTGCGCGATGCCGGAAGCCGAGCAGGGCATGAACGTCGCGCGCATCGCATCGCTGCGCGCCGGCGTGCCCATCGAATCGGCGGCCATGACCATCAACCGCTTCTGCGCGTCGCGGCCTGCAGGCCATCGCGCTGGCGGCCGAGCGTATCCGCGGCGGCGGCGCCGAGGTCATCGTCGCCGGCGGCACCGAATCCATGTCCATGATCCCGATGGGCGGCAACAAGATCTCCATCAACCCGTGGCTCGAGGAGCACTACCCCGAGTCCTACCTCGTCCATGGGCCTGACCGCCGAGCGCGTGGCCGCGCACTACGGCATCACGCGCGAACAGGCCGACGAGTTCGCCCTGGCCAGCCACCAGAAGGCGCTCGCGGCGCCAGGCCGCCGGCAAATTCGAGCTGCGAGATCGTGCCCGTGCCCGTCACCTTCGCCGCGCCCGACGCGAGTCCAAGATCCGCACCACTCGAAATGGACTTCCGCGCCGATGAAGGGCCGCGCGCCGACACCTCCCTCGAAGCCCTCGCGAAGCTGAAGCCGGCCTTCCACGCCAAGGGCATCGTGACCGCCGGCAACTCGTCGCAGATGTCCGACGGCGCGGCGGCGGCCGTGGTCATGTCCGGCGAGAGGGCCGCAGGCCCTGGGCATCGCGCCGCTGGCCCGCCTCGTGGCCTTCGCCTACGCCGGATGCCTGCCCGAAGAGATGGGCATCGGCCCGGTTTACGCGATTCCGAAGGCGCTCAGCATGGCCGGCCTGACGCTCGACCAGATCGACCTGATCGAGCTGAACGAGGCCTTCGCCGCGCAGGCGCTGGCCGTCATCAAGGCCCTGGGCATCGACCCCGCCAAGGTGAACGTGAACGGCGGCGCCATCGCCCTGGGCCATCCGCTCGGCTGCACCGGCGCGAAGCTCACCGCCACCCTGTTGCAGGAAATGAAGCGGCGCGGCGCCCGCTACGGCATCGTAACGATGTGCGTGGGCGGCGGCATGGGCGCCGCCGGGATTTTCGAGAACCTGAACCAAGCGAGGTAATCAATGGCCACAACCGATACTGCCACTGTGGCAAAACGCGTAAAAGGCGGCAGCTTCCTCATCGAAGAACGCGACCCGCAGGATATTTTCACGCCCGAGGACTTCTCCGACGAACACCGCCAGATCGCCAAAACCGCGGTGGAATTCACTACCAACGAAGTGCTGCCGGCGGCCGCCGAGATCGAAGCCAAGAACTTCGCCGTCACCCGCGCCCTGCTCCGCAAAGCCGGCGACCTCGGCCTCATGGCCGTCGACATCCCCGAAGAGTACGGCGGCCTGGAGATGGACAAGGTCACCTGCGCGCTCGTCGCCGAATCCATCAGCAAGCTCGCCAGTTTCTCGGTGGCCTTCAGCGCCCACGTCGGCATCGGCACGCTGCCCATCGTCTGCTACGGAACCGAGGCCCAGAAGCAGCAAGTACCTGCCCAAGCTCGCCACCGGCGAATGGATCGGCGCCTATGCCCTCTCCGAATCCTCCTCCGCCTGCGACGCCATGAACTGCCGCACCCGCGCCGTGCTTTCCGCCGACGGCAACCACTACATCCTCAACGGCGAGAAGATGTGGATCACCAACAGCGGCTTCGCCGACCTGTTCACCGTCTTCGCCAAGGTCGACGGCGAGAAGTTCTCCGCCTTCCTGATCGAGCGCGGCACGCCCGGATTCACCGTCGGCGCCGAAGAGCACAAGCTCGGCATCCGCGGCTCCTCCACCTGTCCGCTCATCCTGGCCGATTGCCAGGTGCCCGCGGAGAACCTGCTGGGCGAGGTCGGCAAGGGCCACCACATCGCCTTCAACATCCTGAACATCGGGCGCTTCAAGCTGGGCGCGGCCTGCGTCGGCGGCGCGCGCAACAGCTTGCAGGACGCCATCGGGTACGCCAAGGAGCGCAAGGCGTTCGGCAAGTCCATCTGCGAATTCGGCCTGATCCAGGAGAAGCTGGCCGAAAGCGCCGCCGGCATCTACGTCGGCGAGAGCATGGTCTACCGCACCATCGGCATGATCGACGCCGCCCTGGCCGATGTCGATACCCACGCCGAAGGCGCCTCGCGCGAGATCCAGAAGCGCATCGAAGAGTACGCCGTCGAGTGCTCCATCCTCAAGGTGTGGGGCTCGGAGATGCTCGACATGGTGGTGGACCACGTGGTGCAGATCTTCGCCGGCTATGGCTACGTCGAGGAGTATCCCGCCGAGCGCGCCTACCGCGATTCGCGCATCAACCGCATCTTCGAAGGCACCAACGAGATCAACCGCCTGATCATCACCGGGTGGCTGATGAAGCGCGCCATGCAGGGCCAGTTGCCGCTGCTCCAGGCCATCAAGCAGCTCATGGACGAAGTGATGGCCGGCCCCACCGCGCCCGAAGAGCGCGAAGGCCCGCTCGCCGCCGAACATCACCTGCTCGCCAACTGCCGGAAACTGGCGCTCTTCGCCGCCGGCGCCGCCTCGCAGAAGTACATGATGGGGCTGGCCGACCAGCAGGAAGTCATGGGCGCGCTGGCCGACTGCATCATCGAGGTCTACGCTCTGGAATCGTCCATTCTGCGCACCGAAAAACTGATTGCCTCGCGCGGCGAAGCACCGGCAAAGCAGGCCATCGCCCTCACCCGGTATTACGCCGCGCAGGCAGCCCAGACCGTCGAACGCTCGGCGCGCAAAGTGATCGCCGCGGTAGCCGAGGGCGACATGCTGCGCACCCAGATGGCGATCGTCCGCCGCCTGGCCAAACACGAACCGGCCAACACCATCGCGCTCGGCCGCCAGATCGCGGGCCACGTGGTCGCCGCCGGCCGCTACGCCCTGTAGCCCCTATTCCACCAGGCGGAATTCGCGCATCAGGGCCAGCAGTTTGGCAAGATCGATCGGCTTCATCAGGTAGGCATCGCACAGTTCCATGAAGCAGCGGCTTACGGACTTGATTTCGTCCACCGCCGTAGTCATGATGATCTTCGCTCCGGACGTGGAGAAAATACCGCGCGCCTCCTCGATGGCGCGCAGCCGCCCCACTGCCTCGCGGCCGTCCATCTCCGGCATCATGATGTCCATGCACACCAGGTGGTACCCGCGCCCCTGCTCCAGGGCGGATTGAAAGGCCTCCACCGCCTCCCTGCCGTTCACGGCGATGTGACATTCGCCGTAACGCGAAAGGAATTTTTGCAGCACCAGGCGCCCGGCGAAGTTGTCTTCCACCACCAGCACGCGCAGCGCGGCTTCCGGGCCGTTTTCAGGACCGCAGATTCCGGCCAGATCCCGGACGACATCCTGGATCTCGCACGCCATTGCTCGCCGCCGCGTTCTCGGTGAGCACCCGCAACCGGTCGCACGCGCTCAACAGCACGTCCACCCGCTCCGCCGTGGGCGCCATTTCGTGAGATCGCATCAGCGCCAGCACGTTTTCCATCTGGTGCGCCAGTTCGCGAATCCTGGAAAGGTCGAAAAATCCCGCTCCTCCTTTCACTGAATGAACGGCCCGAAAAATCCGGTTGATCAGTTCGTCATCCATCTTCCCTCCCGCCTGTTTCAGGGTCAGGAGGTCCAGTTCCGTGGCCGCGAGTTGCTCGCCGCTCTCGGCCAGATAATCCCGGGCCAACTCGTCGTCTAAGTTAATCATTCAGTCTGACGCCATCCTTCCTTCAGCATTCACCGCGACCCAGCCGGCTTGCTCCACCGCGAGCCGGAAGCGCTCGAACTCCTCCCATGCGCGCGGCAGCTTTTCCCGGCAGCGGTCCAATTGCCCGGCCGTTCCCGCCCGCTCCATCTCCATCGCCACGGCACGCAGGGCCTCGGCCCCGGCGGTTGCCGCCGCTCCCTTCAGCGTGTGTGCCTGCGACCGCGCCCCCGGAGCGTCCGCCTCCGCCAGCCTGCGGCGCAGATTGTTCAACTGCGAGGGAACGTCGCCCAGAAACGCGCTCAGCATTCTCCCGGCGAGTTGACGATCGCCCATCAGCCGCCCCAGCAGCGCTTCCCCGCCGAAAACCTCCGCCGCAGCCTCCTCGCCCGGGATGGCCGGCAGCCACTTGGCCAGCATCTTCGACAACTCGCGGAGCTCCAGCGGCTTGGCCAGGTAATCGTTCATTCCTTCGCGCACACAGCGCTCCCGGTCGCCTGCCATGGCGTTCGCTGTTAGAGCGACAATCGGCACCGCCGCCCGTCCCGAGGCGCGAATCCGGCGGGTAGTCTCAAAGCCGTCCATCTCCGGCATCTCGCAGTCCATCAGCACCAGGTCGTAGCCGCCCCGTTCCAGGGCAGCCAGAGCCGCCGCGCCGCCCTCCACAGCGGTGGCAGAGTATCCCAGCTTCTCCAGTTGCGCGCGTGCCACTTCGCGGCTCACGGCGTGGTCTTCCACCACCAGTACCCGCGGCTTCGGGCCGCGCCGGGCCGTTGCCGTCGCGGCGTGGAATGGCTCGGACACCCTCTCCGGCAAGGCCAGGGACCTATCGAAAACCGCCGTGAACCAGAAGGTCGAACCCTGGCCCGGCAGGCTGTCGAACCCAATCGCCCCGCCCATCATTTCCACCAGTTGCTTGCAGATGGCCAGCCCCAGCCCCGTCCCGCCATGCTTTCGCGTCGTGGAACTATCGGCCTGCACGAACGGCGAGAACAATGCCGCGGCCTGCTCCGGCCGGATTCCGATTCCCGTATCCGCAATCGTGAAACGCAATTTCGCCTGTCCCGCGCCCAGGCTTTCCACTGCCGCCTGGATCCGCACTTCGCCCTGCTCGGTGAACTTGATGGCGTTCCCGCAGAGATTGTTCAACACCTGGCGCAGCCGGTAGGGATCGCCGCAGAGAAGGGCCGGGATCTCCCGGGAAACCGATGCCGTCAGGCGCAACCCCTTGGCGTCCGCCTGGACTCCAAGCAGTTGAACCACCTCGTCGATGGTGCGGCCCACATTGAAATTCTTCCGCTCCAGAGAAATCTTCCGCGCCTCGATTTTCGAGAGATCCAGAATATCGTCCATCAGCGTCAACAAAGATCGCGCGCTGCTCAAGGCCAGCTCCGCGTAGCTCCTCTGCTCCACCGAAAGATCCGTGTCCGCCAGCAGTTGCAGCATGCCCATCACGCCATTCATTGGCGTGCGGATCTCATGGCTCATATTGGCCAGAAAGCGGCTCTTGGCCCGGTTAGCCGCGTCGGCATCGGTCCGCGCCTGAATCAGTTCCGCCTCGTACCGTTTCCGTTCCGTGGTCTCTTCGGCGATTCCGGCCACCCGAATCAGTTTTCCGGCGCGGTCGTGAACCGGAAACGCACGGTCCCGAATCCATTTCTCCTGCCCGTCCGGCGTCCAGATCCGGTACTCCGATTCGACTGTTTCGCCCTGCAGTTGGCGGAGCAAATACCTGGTGCGCCTGCTCCAGATCGTCGGGATGAATCGGTTCCGCCCAGGACATCGGGCTCTGGTACAGGCTCTCGCAACTCCGGCCCCACACCTGCTCATAGGCCGGGCTGACATAGAGCATCTCGTCGCCTTCCGGCGACATCATCCAAAAGACCTCGCGGATGTTCTCGGCAATCTGGCGGAATTTCTCCTCGCTGCTCTGCAATGCCGATTCCGCCAGCTTGCGCTCGGTGATATCGGGACTCAGCCCCACGTGTCCCAGGAATTCGCCGTCCGGCGAAAAACGCGGTTCGGCGTAAGAAGCCATCCACCGCCATTCGCCATCGGCACGGCGCGCCCGCACTTCCGCCCGGAAACCGGAACTGCTCCCTTATGGCGGTTCGGAAGGTCGCCAGGTATCCCGGCCCATCGTCCGGGTGGATCAATAACTGCCACTTGTCGCCCTCGACCTGCTCAAAGCTCGTCCCGCCGAATTCGCGGTAGGCGCGGTTGATGAATTGGACTTCACCGTCGGCATCCGTCACCCACATCAGCGCCGGGCAGCCGTCCGCCATAATGCGAAAGCGCTCCTCACTTTCCCTCAGACGCCGCTCCGCCTGCACCCGCCAGCTCACATCGCGCAGAATCCCCGAAGATCCCACGACCTCTCCCAGCCGCGTTCCGGATCGCCGAAGCACACACCGAAACATGCACCAGGCCGCCGTCCTTCCTGCGGTGGACGGTCTCCAGCACACCCGGAGCCCCCGTGCGGAGCCCCTCGAGCTTCCGGTCTACCTGCTGTTCGTAACCGGGCGGCGCCAGAATCCTCACATTCTGCCCGATCATCTCCTCCTTCGTGTAACCGAAAAGCACCTCCGCCCCCCGGTTCCAACTGACGATGGTGCCATCCGGCTGCGCTCCGACAATGGCATCGTCCGTGGACTCCACAATCGCCGACAGAAACGCTCGCGCCTCCTTCGCCGCGCACTGCCCGGAGATGTCCCGAACGATCGCGGAGGTGGCTACTACCTCACCCGCCGGATTCCGGATCGGCGATCCGGTTACCGAGACACGGACTTTCCGCCCGTCCCGGTGCAAACCGAAGACTTCCCGCTGCGAGACCGCCGTCCCCGCGAGAACCCGTTCCATGTCCTGCTGCACAATCTGCGCCGATTCCGGCGCCACCAGCATGGATACGTGCCTGCCAATCGCTTCCCCGGCGGAGTAACCGAAAATCGCTTCCGCGCCGCGGTTCCAGGTCAGAATCGTGCCGGAAAGCGAAAACGCAATCGATGCCGTCCTCGGAGCCTTCCACGATCGCCGCCAGGAATCCGGCGTTCCCGATTTCATCCTCGAACCGTCCACAGTGACACTCCATAGGATTCAAATCCTTATATCGGCGTGTTCTGTGAAATTCTTGAGGGGGCCGCTCCGAATCCTTATGACCCGGGCTGGCGGCGTGCTACGGCTTCCGCCTTGCGAATGGCCGATTCGTGCAGGCAATAGGCGTCAATGGCCTTCTGCGCCCCTTCGCGGGCCATCGACGCGCTCATGCGCCGCTCGGCTTCGTCGAAGGTCGCCTCAGCGTCCATGCGCGCGTCGTAAGCCGCATCGTCCGCCTTCTTTACCGCCGCCACCAGGTGGTGCAACGGGTCGGAGCCATCCTCAACTACGTGCGCACCCACCTGCCGGTAGAACTTCCGGAGTTCATCCGGCCAGGTGCTTTTGACCTTCTTTTCCGCCCGCTCCAGCGCGGCGGTGGCGGCATCGGCGGCGGCCCGAACCCGGCGCTTCTCCGTCAACCATTGCCAAACCGACCAGTTGCTGGCCTCAGCCATCAGTCGCTTGGCTTCCTCGACTTCGGCAAGCTTGTGCATCGCCCTTTGAAGCGGATTCTCTCACCTTTCTCGCGATCGCGCCACGCGGGAGCGCCCGCCCGCTTCGCGGGAGACAAACCGGTAAGCCATGCCCAGCAGATCCTGAAGGACGTCCGGCTTCACACGCGCCAGGCGCACCAGCACCGCCGGATAGCCCGCGTAATGGTCCGTGATGTAATACACATCCGGGAGGGCCTGCAGCAACTCCGCGCGCTGCTCGAAATCGGTGCGCACCACCAGCGAATCCGGCTCGGCCGATTTATGCGAGGCCATGCACACAAACATCCTGCCGTGAACCTTGAGGGCCGGTTTGCCGAACATCGTGCCCTCCTCCACATGCGGAAGCTGGAGGCCGATTTTTCTTACTGCGTCAAATATATGCTCGCCGGCCATGGGAATATCGACCCCTCCACAGCATCACGCCGCCAACCGCCGCCACCGCCAGCGGCCACGCGCGATAGGAGCTGACAGCAACCGCCCCGAAGTAGGACAACTGCAGCCAGACTCCGAGGAATACCACCGCGGCCCCCTCGCCCTTCGCGCCCAGACCCTGGGACAACACCAACTCGCTGACACCGGCCAGCACGACCGCGACCGGCCAGTACCGCACTGCCTCGCTCCCCGGCAGGACAAAAAGGCCGAGATTCGAAAGCAGCACGACGCCGCCCACAAGCAGCAGGACCCAGCCTTCGATTCGCCGCGCTTGCTCCGCGATCCGGACAACGCCGAAGACCACCACCAGCAGCGGCCAGAAGCGCTGAATGCTCCACTCCTGGTGAACGCTGAAGCTCAGCACCGTAAGCACAAGGCCCAGGCACACCGTGACCGCTCCCGCTAGCACCCGGGAATCCATGGAGGAGAGCACTCTTCTCGCCATCGCCGCCCCCTTACAGCATAATCCCGGGAGCATAGCCACCGGCCGAAATCGGATGTATAAGTATCAATATGACGGGGACTCTGATCCCGGCGGCAACGGCCATCGTCTGCTGCCTGGCGACATCCATGGGCCTTCGTGCCCAGCAACTGAAGCCCGAAACCGTTCACGGGTTCGACTGCTACGTGCAGTCGGCCGAAGCGCGCATGGAAGCGCGTAAGCAGTTTCTCCTCACCGACGCCGATGCGGCCCTGCGCGACCAGGTGATGCGCGGCCGTAGAATTCAGACCGTCCTGGCCAACGGCCCCAACCCTCATCGCGTCCCCGGCGGGCAATTGTACGATTGGATCGGCGCCGTGCTGATTCCCGGCGCAACCGTCGAGCGCACGGTCCACATGCTTCAGGATTACGACCATCGCGCCCGCTACTTCCCCGAGATCATATCGTCTTCCAAACTCCAGTGCCGCTCCGGCGCCGCCCGCTTCGGCTTCACCATGCAGCTCAAGGAACCCGCGGTCATCGAAGCCCAGAACGACGTCGTATGGGAACAGGTCGATCCGGCGCGCTGGCGCTGCCGCTCTTATTCCACCGGCGTGCGCGAGATCGGCAAGAACCACGGGTACCTCCAGCGCCTCTATTCCTACTGGCGCTTCCACGAAACCGACAAGGGCGTCCTGGTGGAATCGGAAACCATCACGCTCAGCGGCGAATTCAACTCGCTCTCGCGCGCCCTGGGATCCATGATGGGAATCAATCCCGAGAAGTCCCTGAAGCGCACGCTCGAATCCATGCGCGACTCGGTGTTGAACAAAGACCTGCAATTCGCCCCGCCGCCCACCGCCATCACCGAGTGCGGCGAGCCGGTCCGCCCGGCGGCCTGCGATGTCCGATAGCGCGCCGGATTTCGATTTCATCGTGATCGGCTCCGGCTTTGGCGGCAGCGTGGCGGCGCTCCGCCTGGTCGAAAAAGGCTACCGTGTCGCCATCATGGAGATGGGACGCCGCTGGACCGCGGACAATCTGCCCTCCACCAACTGGCGGTTGTGGCGCTGGATCTGGCGGCCCGGCCTGGCGCTCCGCGGATTCTTCAATATCGAGCCGTTCCGCCACGTACTCATCATGCACGGCTGCGCCGTCGGCGGCGGCTCCATCACTTACGCCAATACCCTGCTCCAGCCCGGCGACTCGGTCTGGGATCGCGGATCCTGGGCCGGGCTGGCCGACTGGAAGAGCCAGATGCCGGCGCATTTCCAGACCGCCCGCCGCATGTTGGGTGTCGCGGAGAATCGCATCCTCGGACCGGCCGACCACATCCTGCGCCGCGCCGCCGAAGCCGCCGGCGTCGGCCATACCTTCTACCGCACCCAGGTGGCCGTCTTCGAACCGCCGGAAGGCGCTCCGCCCGGCGAGCCCCATCCCGACCCGTATTTCGACGGCGCGGGCCCGCCCCGCCACACCTGCATCGCGCTGCGGCGGTTGCATGATGGGATGCCGCTACAACGCCAAGAACACGCTCGACAAGAACTACCTCTACCTGGCGGAAAAAGGAGGCGCCCGGCTGTTCGCCGAAACCCGCGTAGTGGACGTGGCGCCCGCCGGCGAAAACTACAGCGTCCGCACCGAGCGCTCCACGGCCTTCTTTCGCAAACAGCCGCCGCAGTTTTACGGCCCGCTCCGTGGTATTCGCCGGCTCGGCGCTCGGCACCATGGACCTGCTGTTTCGCCTCAAGCGCAAGGGATCCCTGCCCCTCCTCAGCGAGTGCCTCGGCAAACGCGTGCGCACCAATGCCGAATCGCTCATCGGGGTGCGCGTCCCGGGGTCCGCCGAGGATCTCTCGCTGGGCATCGCCATCGGCTCCGGCATCTACCTCGATGAGTTCACCCACATCGAGGCCACGCGCTATCCGGCGGGCTCGGATGCCATGGGACTGCTGGCCACGCTGCTCACCGGCGGACGCCCCGGGCGCACCCGCATCCTGCACTGGATCGCCACCTGCGCGGCATCCCTGCTGCGCCACCCCATCCGCACCGTGCGCAGTCTTCACCCCTTCGGCTGGGCCCGCGAATCGCTGATTCTGCTCTGCATGCAGACCCTCGACGGCCACATCGATATGCGGCTCGGGCGCCCGTGGTTCTGGCCCTTCCACCGTACTCTGATGAGCCACGGGCCGCGCATTCCGACCTACATTCCCGCAGGCCAACGAGTTCGCCCGCAAAATCGCCGCCATGATCGGCGGCACGCCCATGAGCATGGTCACCGAGATTCTTTTCAATGTGCCCGGCACCGCACACATCCTGGGCGGCTGCCCCATGGCGGCATCCCCCGAAGAAGGCGTAGTGGACCACCAGCACCGCCTGTTCGGCTATCGCAATCTGTACGTCTGCGACGGCTCGGTGATCGCCGCCAACCTGGGCGTCAATCCCAGCCTGACCATCTGCGCCCTCACCGAGCGCGCCATGACCTTCATCCCCGCAAAAAATCCGTCAGCCTGATGTGCGCGATTTTTCAAAATAAATCGCACAGATCAGGCTGACGGAATTATTTTTCAGATCGCCTCGTCGGCGGACGGGCCGTAGATGGCGGGGACAGGTTTTTCGTTAAGGCGCAGATAGACGGTCAACTGGCCGCGGTGATGCGCCAGGTGGGCGAACACGGCGTCCTGGATGACGATATAGCGGGGACGGTCGTCCACCACGCGGCCAGCTACCAGGAGGCGCCAGTTCTTCATCAGGTGCTCGTCGGTGGTGCGGGTCAGGGCTTCGCGGCCCTTGGCGACGCTTGTATCGAGCGCAGCCAGCAGTTCGGCAGTCGTGGCCGGCTGGGGCGGACGTTGGGGGGCGGCACCGCCGGGGCGCATATCGAATTCCTCGCTGTCCGCGATCATGGCGATCCAGGACGGCATGGTGGCCACCAGGTAGGCCAGATAGCCGAGAGGCATGGATTTTTCGTGCGGCTTCCAATCGGGCCGGTCGAGGGGGACGCGCTCCAGCGTGCGGCGGTTCTTTTCGGCTTCGCGTTCCAGGTCAGCGAGAAAAAGTTCGGTGAATTTCATGTCGGTTTCTCCTTGCAAAAACAGAATACGGCGGCATATATGACAGGGCATGGCATAATTGATCGCGGATCGTATATTTATGCGTGCCGATCGCCTTTTGTCCGCGCTTCTACTACTGCAAGCGAAGCGCCGCATGACCGGGCGCGAGCTGGCCGAGCGGCTGGAAGTATCGATGCGCACAGTGCATCGCGATATGGAGGCGCTGAGCGCCGCGGGCGTGCCGGTACTGGCGCTCCGCGGCGCGCAGGGCGGCTGGCAACTGGCCGGGGACTGGCGCGCCCCGGTGCCCGGATTCGACGAGGCGGAACTACGGGCGCTGCTGATGGCGCAGCCAAGGGTGATCGGCGACGTGCGCCTGGCGGCGGCGGCGGAAAGCGCGCTGGCCAAGCTGATGGCGGCCCTGCCGGTGGCGATGCGCGACCGGGCGGCATCCATCCGGCAGCGGCTCTACGTGGACAGCAGCGGCTGGCGCGGCGCCAGCGAAAATCTGGCACTCCTGCCGGTGGTGCAGGACGCCGTAGCGCGCGACCGCAAGCTGGCCATCCGGTATCGCAAGCCCTCTGGAGAAGTGGTGGACCGCGCGGTGGGCCCGCTGGGCCTGGTGGCCAAGGGCAGCACGTGGTACCTGTTCGCCGGAACGCCGGGCGGCACGCGGACGTATCGCGTGTCGCGCATGGAAACGGCCCGGATGCTGGACGAAGCCTGCACGCGGCCGGCGGGCTTCGATCTGGAAGCGGCGTGGCGCCACTCGGTGGAGCGCTTGCAGGGGGAGCGTCCGCGAATGGAGGCCACGCTACGGTTGGAACCGAGCGCGGCGGCGTGGTTCAGCAGGTGGCAGAGGGTGGTGCCTGGTAGCACGTCGACGGATGCGGACGGGTGGGTGACGCTGCGGGCGCAATTTGAGCGCGAAGAGGAGGCGGTGTTCGTGGTGCTGGGGCTGGGGTCGCGAGCGGAAGCGATCGAGCCTCCGGCACTGCGGGAGCGGGTTGCGGCGGAGATTGCGGCACTGACTGCGCGTGGGCCTTCAACTGGTCGAAGGCGGCATCGGTCACAGGTCCGTGGAACTTCCACTGGATGACGCCGGATTTATCCAGCACCAGAACGTAGGCGTCGTCAGGCGTGGAGAATCCGGCGGCCTGCTTGAGTTCCTTTTCGTTGTGGTAGACCAGGAGGAAATGTGCCCGCTGATTTTCGGGCGTGCCGCTCTTGATGCCGTGCGAGGCCATGCCGCGAACCAGGCGCGGCACATCTTCCAGCACAGCGATGGAGTACAAGGGGAACTGGCTGCCGATGCGCTGCGCCCACGCCTTGGTCTGGTTCTGCGAAGCGTGAGTGAAGCCCATGACGACAACGGCGGCCTGGCCATCCGGGAATTTGACTTTCTGATCAAGCAGGTTCTGGCCTTCAATGGCGGGGAACTGCTGTGCCAGCAGGGGGAGGGCGATCACAAACGGCAACAGCCTCATGGAGCCCACCCGGGCATCACGTAGGCGTAGAACACCACGATCAGGCCGATGACGGAGGCCAGGAAGACGCTGTGCTTCAGAGTGAAGCGGAAGAGCAGGGATTCGTCCTCGCGCTTCATGTTGGTGGCGCAGGCGGCCACGGCGATGCTGGTGAGGCTGATCATTTTGCCCATCACGCCGCCGGCGGAGTTGGCCGACGCCATCAGCACCGGGTTCATGCCGAGCTTGTGGGCCGTCACCACCTGTAGGGTACCGAACAAGCGCATTGGCGGAGGTATCGCTGCCGGTGAGAAAAACCCCCAGCCATCCGAGCAGCGCGCTGAAGAACGGGAACAGGACGCCGGTGGCGGCGAAGGCCAGGCCGAGCGTGGCGGTGGCGCCGGAGTAGTTCATCAGGAAGGCCAGGGCCAGGACGGCGGCCAGGGTCAGTTCGGCGAGCGCCAGTTGGCGGGCGGTCTGGCCGAGCACTTTGAAAAACCGCGCCGGGCTCAAGCCGACCAGCATGGCGCCCAGAATGGCGGCGAACAGGCAGGCGGTGCCGGAAGCGGAGAGCCACGAGAATTTGAAGACGGCGGGATAGGGCGAGGGCTTGGCGACCACCGGCGGCATGCGCAGAATGGTGTTGTGCAATCCGGACCAGTTGATGGAGTGAGTGACGGAATCGAGCTGGGTCTGGATGGGCTTGAATCCCCACAGCAGCACGAAGATCACCAGCAGGGCGTAGGGCGCCCAGGCGATGGCCACCTCGCGTTTGTCGCCGGAGGACCGTCCGGTGGAGGCACCGCGCAGGCGAATCCACAGCAGGAGGGAAAGCATGGATGCCAGGGCGGCCAGAATATCGGTGAGCTGGGCATTGACGAAGTTCGAGATGAGGAACTGCGTGCCGGCGAAGGTGACGCCGCATAGCGCGGCGGCGGGCAGTACGCTGCGCAGGCCTTTCCAGCCGGACATGACCAGAATCAGGTAGGCCGGCACGAAGAGCGAGACCGGCGCGCAGATGCGGCCGACGCCGGCGCTGAGGCGATCGAGCGGCAGTCCGGTGGTGCCGGCGAGCGTGGTGATGGGGATGGCGATGGAGCCGAAGGCCACCGGCGCGGTATTGGCCAGCAGGCAGATGGCGGCGGCGTAGAAGGGCGTGAAGCCGAGGCCCGCGAGCATGGCTCCGGCGACCGCGACGGGGGTGCCGAATCCGGCAGCGCCTTCCACGAACGCGCCGAAGGCGAAGGCGATGAGCAGCGCCTGCAGGCGCCGGTCGCTGGTGAGATTGCCGATGGAGTTCTTGAGCAGCTCGAACTTGCCGCTCTCCACGGTGATCGCGGTAGAGCAGGATGGCGGAGAAGACCACCCACCCGATGGGGAAAAGTCCGAAGGCCGCGCCGTAAGTGACGGCGGCGGCGAGCGGACCGGCTGGCATGCCGTACGCAGCGGCGGCCACAATGACTGCCGTGGCGAGCCCGATGAGCGAAGCGATCCAGGCCGGCTTGCGCAGAATGCCGAGCAGGAAGAGCATGGCGAGGATGGGCAGGCCGGCGACCAGCGCCGACCATGCCAGGCTGCCGGCGATGGGTGTGTAGTTTTGCTGCCACATGGAGGTTATCCTTGGATTCTGACGTCCTTCCCGGCCCAGAGGCCTTCGCGCAACTGGCGCTTGACGATCTTGCCGGTGCCGGTTTTGGGCAGAGGGAGGTCGCTGAACTGGAAACGGCGGGGCATTTTGAAGCGGGCGATGCGGCCTTGCAGGAATTCGCAGAGCTGCTCCTCGGTGAGCTGCTGGCCGGGCTTGAGGACGACGAAGGCGGCCGGCACTTCGCCCCACTGCGGATCGGGCGAAGAGACCACGGCGCACTCGAGCACCGCGGGATGGGCGAAGATGGCGCGCTCGACTTCGATGGAAGAGATGTTCTCGCCGCCGCTGATGATGATGTCCTTTTTGCGATCGACGATCTGGAGGTAGGTTTCTTCGTCCCACACGGCCATGTCGCCGGTATGCAACCAGCCGTCGCTCATGACGGCTTCGGTGGCTTTGGGCTCCTTGAAGTAGCCGTCCATGACCAGGTCGCCGCGGATGACGATTTCGCCGACGGTCTGCATGTCGCGCGGCACGTCGTTCATGTGCGGATCGACGACGCGGACTTCGCAGCCGGGCAGGGGCCATCCGGTGATGGCGAGGTGGCGCGAGGCGGTCTTCTTCGCCGGAGTAGGTGACGGTGCTCTTGGTGCGGGCGCCGGTGGCCACGGGGCTGGTCTCGGTGAGTCCGTAGCCGGCGGCGGCATTGCAGTGGAAGGCCTGTTCCAGGCGGGCGATGAGTTCGGGCGACGAGGCGGCGCCGCCGAGCATGATCTCCCGCATGCGAGGAAGTATCGTACTTGCCGAGGTCGGGGCAATTCAGCAGGGCGTTGGCCATGGTGGGGACCAGCGACATGCCGGTGCATTTCTCTTCCTGGATGAGGCGCAGCACGTGGGCGGGATCGAAGCGCCGCACCATCACCTGCTTGAGTCCGATGAAGGTGCAGGACTGCGGGCGGCCCCAGCCGTTGGCGTGGAAGAGCGGGATGGTGTGCAGTTCCACGGCGCTGTCGCTGTAGGTATAGGTGGCGGCCACGGCGAAGCAGTGCAGGTAGAGGGTGCGGTGCGAGAGCATGACGCCCTTGGGCGTGCCGGTGGAGCCGCTGGTGTAGAAGAGCTCGCAGATGGCGGATCTCGTCGAAGGAGCGGATGTCGGGGCGGTCGATGCGGCCGGCGGCGAGCAGGGCTTCGTACTCGGGTGCCGATCTCGATGAAGCGCTCGACGGCGGGGCAGGCGGCGCGCAGGTGATCGACGAGGGGCGCGAAGTCGGTCTCGTAGATCAGCATGCGCGGCTCGGCGTGGTTGAGGATGGCGGTGAGCTCGGCGGGCGTGAGGCGCACGTTGAGCGGCATGACGATGGCGCCGGCCAGCGGGGACGCCGTAGTAGCCTTCGAGGAGCTGGTTGTTGTTGAAGCTGAGATAGGCGACACGATCGCCGGGCTGGACGCCGGCGGCGAGCAGTCCCGCGGCGAGGCGCTCGCAGCGCTCGCCGAACTCGGCGTAGGTGAAGCGGTTGTCGCCGGAGACGATCGGCAGTCTTCCTGGCGTAGAGGTCGACCCCGCGGTACAGGCAGCGGATCGGCGTCAGCGGAACGTGCATGACTTTTGGATTGTACAACGAGGGTGCAAAAGGCGGGACAGACGCACAAAATGGGCGACAGACGGCGAAAAAAGCGATCTGTCCCATGTTTTCGCAAAGACGGCGAAAAAAACGTCTGTCCCCTGTTTTTGCTATTTGCTTTCGATGCGCATGCCGTAGAAGGTGCGGTACACGAAGAACAGGGCGACCAGGAAGAAGACGGCCGCCAGGACGGTGGTGAAGTTATTACCCTGCGAGGCACTCACGTTGACGGCCAGCGAGACGGCCAGCAGTCCGAACAGCGTGGTGAATTTGATGATCGGGTTCAGCGCCACCGAACTGGTGTCCTTGAAGGGATCGCCCACGGTATCGCCGACCACGCAGGCGTCGTGCAGCGGAGTGCCTTTGGCGCGCAGTTCGGTCTCGACCACTTTCTTGGCGTTGTCCCAGGCGCCGCCGGCGTTGGCCATGAAGATGGCCTGGTACAGGCCGAACAGCGCGATCGAAATCAGGTAGCCGACGAAGAAGAAGGGCTCCAGGAAGGCGAACGACAGGGTCGCGAAGAAGACCACCAGGAAGATGTTGAGCATGCCCTTCTGCGCGTACTTGGTGCAGATCTCCACCACCTTCTTGGAATCGGCGACCGAAGCCTTGGTGACGCCTTCCAGCTTGATGTTCTTCTTGATGAATTCCACGGCGCGGTAGGCGCCGGTGGTGACGGCCTGGGCGCTGGCGCCGGTGAACCAGTAGATGACCGCGCCGCCGGCGATGAGGCCGAGCAGGAAGGGCGCGTGCATCAGCGAGATCATCCGCATGTATTGATCCTGCAGGCCGTGGGTGAGGGCGACGATGGTGGCGAAGATCATGGTGGTGGCGCCCACCACGGCGGTGCCGATCAGCACCGGCTTGGAGGTCGCCTTGAAGGTGTTGCCGGCGCCGTCGTTCTCTTCCAGGTTCTCCTTGGCCTTTTCGAAATCCGGCTTGAAGCCGAACTGCTTCTGGATTTCGGCTTCGATGCCGGGCAGCGTTTCGATCATGGAGAGTTCGTAGATGGACTGGGCATTGTCGGTGACCGGGCCGTAGCTGTCGACGGCGATGGTCACCGGGCCCATGCCGAGGAATCCGAAGGCCACCAGACCGAAAGCGAACACGGCCGGAGCGAGCATGAGGGCGTCGAAGCCCATGGTGCTCACGTAGTAGCCGACGCTCATCAGCGCCAGCATGGTGATGCCCAGCCAGAAGGCGCTGAAGTTGCCGGCCACGAAGCCGGAGAGGATGTTGAGCGACGCGCCGCCTTCGCGGGAACTGGTGACGATTTCGCGGACGTGGCGCGAATTGGTGGAGGTGAAGACCTTGACGAATTCGGGAATGAGCGCGCCGGCGAGCGTGCCGCAACTGATGACGGTGGCGAGTTTCCACCACAGGGACGCATCGCCGCCGAGGTTGGGAATCATGAGCGCGCTGATGACGTAGGTGAGGACGATGGAAAGAATCGAGGTGAGCCACACCAGGGTGGTGAGCGGCGCTTCGAAGTTCATCTTGTCGGCGTCGCCGTAGCGCGCCTTGGCGATGGCGCCGTTGACGAAGTAGCCGATGGCCGAGGAGATCACCATCATGACGCGCATGGTGAAGATCCAGACCAGCAGCTGCACCTGCACGATGGGGTCTTTGACGGCCAGCAGGATGAAGGTGATGAGGGCCACGCCGGTGACGCCGTAGGTTTCGAAACCGTCGGCCGAGGGTCCGACCGAATCGCCGGCGTTGTCGCCCGTGCAATCGGCGATCACGCCGGGGTTGCGCGCGTCGTCTTCCTTGATCTTGAAGACGATCTTCATCAGGTCGGACCCGATATCGGCGATCTTGGTGAAGATGCCGCCGGCCACGCGCAGCGCCGCCGCGCCCAGCGATTCGCCGATGGCGAAGCCGATGAAGCAGGAGCCGGCCAGGTCGCCCGGCACGAACAGCAGGATGAACAGCATGATCAGCAGTTCCACCGAGACCAGCAGCATCCCGATGCTCATGCCGGCCTGCAGCGGAATGTCGTAGCACGGGATACGCCTTGCCGCGCAGCGCGGCGAACGCCGTGCGCGAATTGGCGAAGGTGTTCACGCGCATGCCGAAGGCCGCCACGCAGAAACTGCCGGTGATGCCGATCACGCTGAAGAGCAGAATGATGGCAACTTTGTAAAATGCGAACCCCTGCAGGAAGCCGAAGTAGAACACGATGATGACCGCGATGAAGCACTCCAGCAGCATCAGGAACTTGCCCTGCGTCGCCAGGTAGGTCTTGCAGGTTTCGTAAATCAGCTCGGAAACTTCGCGCATGGACGAGTGTACCGGCATGTTGCGCAGCCGCACGAAAATGATCAGGCCGAAAACAAGCCCGAGGGCGCTGACGACGAGGCCGCCCATCAGCAGCGTGCCGCCGTTGATGCCGCCCAGAAAGGAAGCGGAGTTGAGATCGGGGAGTTTCAGATTGGCTTCGCCTCCCCCGTTTTCCTGCGCCATGAGCGGGCAGCAGAGCGCCGCCAGGACGAGGAGAGCGAGAAGGATGCGCAGAACCGACGAGGCCCGCGCGACACCGTTAGTGCCCTTTAGCGATAGCATGGGAAGAAATTCCTCCAGAATTACGGAAATAGCGAGAACTGAGTCGCGTTCACCGAAAGGCGACCGACCACACAGTATAAGAGATATGCAGGTCGGATTACAAATAGGATTCAAATGGTCCGGATTTCGTGCCGGGTTCTACAAAGGGGGCTGTGGAGGCCCAGTGATGGCAAGGAATCTGGTTTTCTTTCTGGCAGTTACGGGCGGTGGCGATGGACTCTGAGGAGGTTCGCGGGTACGCCGGACTGTGCGCCGACTGCCAGTTCGTGCACCTTGTGCGAAGCGAACGCGGGTCCGTGTTTTATCAATGCGGGAAGTCGTTTGAGGACGCCCGGTTCGTGAAATATCCCCGGCTGCCGGTTTTGGAGTGTCCCGGGTATGAAAAGCGGGTTGGGGGTGGTTAAGGGGGGATGAGCTTGGGCGGCTCTCCGGGTGGGTTTTCGTGGATTTGAGGGAGTGAAAAAACAAAGTTTGGCGGGAGGGCGAATGCTCTGGCAGCGGTCCTTAGATGGCCAGCATTTCCGGCATTACAGACATACTTATCCCCTTTTCACCAACTGGTCGTCGTGTTTACATGGAGCAGTTAGCCGGGAAGACCGATATTGAGACCCGGCGCCAGGGCGACTCCGCCGGCCAGCATTTCCTGGATGGCGGCCTCGGAACCGGCGGGCGTGAGAGCCTGGACGGCGTCGATGACCAGAGTTACGTGCTTGCCCAGGAGAAGCAGGCCGCGCACGGCCCACAGCACGCAGACCTCCGTGACCACGCCGTAGACGACGAAATCGTCCGCGGCGAGTTTCTGGATGACGCGCCGCATATTGGGCGCCTGGAAGGCATCGACGGTCTGTTTTTCGATGACGATCTGCTGCGCGCCTTCGATTGCCAGGCCGCACTCGCGATTGGGGATTACCACGCGGCGTTCCAGGAGCGTGCCTTCGGCTTTGTGCTGCCCCGTGGCGCCGGCGACGCAATGGTGCGGCCAGGAGGCGAACTCGGGATCGTTTTCCGTGTGGGCGTCGGTGGTGGAGATCACGGGAATGCCGTGCGCGGCGGCGTGGCGGTTCAGGCGCGCCACAGTGGCGGCAATGCGCTCGGCGCCGGGAACATACAAGGCGCCGCTGGGGTAGAGAAAATCGAGTTGCGTGTCGACATCCACGAAAACGGTTTTCATCGCATCAGGTTGTGGCGCGTGTTTTCGATCAGCTCGCGCAGTTCCCGGCTATAGATCACGGGCCAGGGCTCGGCGGGCTCCAGGCCGCGAATCTCTTCGGGCAGCTTGGCCATCATGGCGGCGGCGCGCTCGCGGGATTGTTCCAGCGTGGGCAGCGGCTCCACCAGTTCGCCGCCCAGCAGCACCGGGCGCAGCAGGGCTTCGCCATTGCCGCATTCGCCGGAGCGCGCGATCACGTCGCGGTGCGCCGCGCGAAACACCTGCTTGGCGCCGGGAACGGTGGCTTTATCGTCGCTGTACTTGGCGGTAAATCGCTTGATGCCCTGGATATCCAACTCCACCAGCTTGTAGATCGCGCCCATGACGGGCGAATCCGCGGATACGGCCAGTTGCGTGCCCACGCCGAAAGAATCGACCGCCGCGCCGGCGCGCACCAGTTCGCGAATCTTGTACTCGTCCAGATCGCCGCTGGCCATGATGCGGGAATCGTGCAAGCCGGCTTCGTCCAGAATGGCGCGGACCTGGCGGGACATGGCGAGGAAGTCGCCGCTATCCAGCCGTACGCCCCAGAGCGGCTTGCCGAGCTTGGCGGCATGGTGGGCGCCCTGCAGCGGGTCGTAGGTATCCAGCAGTTGCACGGTGGATTCGCCCATCACGCGCTGGAGCTTGCGGAAGGCCTCCATTTCGCAGGCAAAGGACATGACCCAGGAGTGCGCGGCGGTGCCGGAAACCGGAATGGCGTAACGGAACCCAGCCAGGGTGTTGCTGGTGCCGGCGCAGCCGCCCAGGTAAGCCGCGCGCGCGCCCAGCACGCCGGCATCGGGCGTGTGGGCGCGGCGCGTTCCGAATTCGATCACCGGCCTGCCGGCGGCCGCAGAGGCGCAGCGCGCAGCCTTGCTGGCGATCAGGGTCTGAAAGGTGATGGTGGAGAGCAGCCAGGTCTCGGGGATCTGCGCTTCGATAATGGGCGCGCGCAGGCACAGTACCGGTTCCCCGGCGAAGAGCGGCGTGCCTTCCGGGGCGGCAAACAGGTCGCCGGTAAAGCGGAACTTGCGGAGGTATTCGAAAAATGCCGGCGACGCGCCGCGAAACTGCGGCAGGCCGCGCAGATACGCGATTTCTTCGGCCGTGAAGGAGAGATTCTGGAGGTACTCCACCACCTGCGCCAGTCCCGCGACCAGAACGAAGTTGCGGAACGCGGGCAGGCGGCGGATGGTGAATTCGAATGTGGCTTTCTCTTCGACCTTGCCGGCCTCGAAGTACCCGGCGGCCATGGTGAGCTCGTAAAGGTCGGTGAGAAGTCCGTTCATAACAGATGACAGGCCAGGAGGCCTGTCTTACTTCTTTTTTGCCGCGGCGGCAGGCGCCTGCTCTTTGACATCGGACGCGGCTTTTTGCAGGTCGTCCACCGCTTTGCCGTCCAATTCATAGATGCTGGGTTCGCCCTCGCGTTGCGCGAAATATTGGTCCAGTGACTTATCGATAGTCACTTTTTCCACTCGCTTGCCGTCGTTGGAGGTGACCGTCGCCTGGAAAACCGGCTGGCCGCCGCCCTTTTCGGCGAACTTGGTGGCGGTTAAATCGCGCAGTTTGTCGATCAGGTTCTGGACGCTGGAGTTGTCCATGGTCTTGCCGCCGGACATCCATTTGTCGCCGCTCTTGGTGTAGACGGTGCCCTTGATCTCCAGTTTGGTGGGATCGCTGAAGCCGAAGTCGAACACCTTCTTATTGCGGAAATCGTCCAGCGATTTATTCAGCGCGTCGCCCACGTCGCTGGCGATTTTGTAGACGCCCTCGACGGCGGAACTCTTGGCGAAATAGGTTTTGTCTTTATCCTGGCGGACCTCCAGGGTCTGCGTGCCGCTGGAATCGGTGACGCTGGCGGTGGCGATTTTCGTCCCGGCAGCGAACTTGGCGGCGGCGTCGGGAACGGGCGTGGTGAGATCCATCTTGGCGTCTTTCAACTTGCCAATCAGCGAATCCACCGCGGCTCCGTCGGCGCGCAAGGGACGAGGCTTCAGAATGGCCCATTCGTTCTGGCCATTCTTGCCGAACTCGACGGCCGGCCCCTTGGCCTGGAGTTCCACGCGCGTCAGCTTATCCTGATCGAAGGTCAGCAGGCGCTTGTCGCGCAGATCGTTGGCGGTCTTGTTGAAGCTGCTCTTGACGAAGCTGGCGACGGTGTAAACGTGCGGGTCGCCGGCCTTCATGGCGTAGGTGCCGGAGTTGGTCGGGGTATCGTCGCCCAGCAGCAGTTCGTCGGTCTTGCCGTCTTTCTTGGTCACCAGCACGTCGAGCTGCGGATGGGTCAGGCCATACGCGGACAGGTCGGTGGCCTTGTCCTCGATGATCTTGTCGGCGGTCACCGACGGAGAGCGCGGAGGTCAACGAACTGGCGGCGTCGGAATCGGCGGGCAACGGCTTGGGTTCGGTCATCTGCCACTTGCCGTTCTCGCGCTTGAGGGTATCGGTCTCGCCGCCCGCGTGCTTGATCTGGATGGCCGCGACCTGGTCATCGGGAATGGCGACGATTTTGGGCGAGGTATCGCTGGGCGCTTTGGCGGCGGCGGCCTGTTTCTTATTCGACCACCAGACCACGCCCCCCAGGACAGCCAAAAGAACGACGGCGATCAACAGTCCCTTCGGCTTCATCGCCTATCTCCTCTTCCACCAGGTGGCCAGGCCCAAGCCCACCACCCCAGCGGGAAAATCACGATGCTGATCCAGAACAGCGAATTCAGCCGCTGCGGCGTGACGTTGATCTGCTGGTCTTCGGGCGCCTTGGGGCGGATCGAAATCAGGTCTTCGTCGGAGCTGAGCCAGTTGACCGTGTTGACGAACAGGTCGCGGTTGCCCAGTTGGCGGGAACCCACCAGGCTGTTGGTGGCCCACAGGGAGGTGCCGAAGACCGCGAAACGGCCCTGCGGCGTACTGGACCAGGTGCCCACCGCCGCGATGGTCAGCGGGCCCTTCTTGCCTTTCTTGGGATCGATCTGGCCGCCGGCTCCGATCTCCGTCACGGCCACGCTATCGTCGCCGGTGGCCAGCAGTTTGGTCGGGCTGGCTCTTGTCGGCGGCTTTGATGTCCATGGAGCGCACCAGCGGGAAGGCCGTGGGAACACGGCTAAGCGGCTGGACGATGGGGTGCGATTCGTACTGCAGAATCAGCGGGACCTCGGGGCCGAATCCGAAAATCTGACCGACGCCGCTGAGATCCAGCACCAGGTCCTTATTCACGGTGACTCCCCACCCGGCGAGGACCGCCGAAAGGTCCGGCTGCTCGCTGGCCGGTTCGGAGCGTCCGATGCGCAGCACGTTGTCCAGCATGATCAGCGCGCGGCCGCCGCTTTCCACGTAAGTCTTCAAGGCATTGGCAACCGGCTGCGGATAGGCCGTGGAGGGGCCGCCGGCCACCAGCACGGTGCAATCCTTGGGCACTTCCACATTGCCCACCGGTGCGGTCTGGCCGATGGCCATGGGTTTGGCCGGTTCGGCGCCCGCGGGCTTGAGCGCCTGGGCGCGGACCTTATAGTTGTCGCGCTCCAAAAGCTGTTTCAGGTAGGAGAAGCTGCTGCCGCTGCTCTCATCGTCCAGGGACTTTTCGCCGAATCCGGTCAGGAAGCAGACGTTGCGCTCGCCGGTTTTCAGGGCGCGAATCAGGGCTCCGGTCACTTCTTCTTCGGTGAGGCTCTTGGCGCCTTCGCTGCGCGCGCCCGCTTGAATCACCACCGGCGAATCGCTGCGGAACCCGGCCGCTTTGGCGACGCTGCGGCTTCTTCACCGGATCCACATACTGGACATGCAGGTCCGGAGAGAGCGAGGAGTAGCGGTCCAACAGGTCTTTGGCGGTAGTGAAACTGCTGGTCTCGCCGAAGTAGGTGAAATTCACATTCTGCTTCAGGCCCTTGACCACCTTAATGGTCTGGTCAGAGAGGCTGTACTGTTTGTTCTTGGTGGAATCCCACGATTTATCGTAGCGGTTGGCCAGGAAATTCACCGCGCCCAGCACGGCCAGAATCACGATGATGTAGACGCCGGCGTAAGCGGTGTACTTGGTCTGACGGGTCTTGTACCAGGTTGCCATATTAGCTCCTCCACCTCAGCGATTCCATCGAGCGCGCCGTCAGGAACAGCGCGAAGAAGATCATGGAAAGATAAAACACCACGTCTTTGGTGGATAGCAGTCCTTTCGCGAAATTATCGAAGTGGGTGATGATCGAAAGGTAAGCAATCACCTGCCCGAAGGCGCCGGTATCGAACGCCGTAAACCAGCTCAACAGCCACAGCAGCAGGCAGACGAAGAACGTCACGCCGCCGGCGATGATCTGGTTTTTGGTCGTGGTGGAAATGAAAGTCCCGATGGCCAGCAGGCACCCGCCCTGCAGAATCAGCCCCAGGTAAGCCACCGCCACAGGCTTCCAATCGGGCTTGCCCCACGCGAAGAGCATGAGGATATTGAGCACGCTCATTCCCAGGATGCAGAGGTACAGCAGCATGGCGCCGAGCCACTTTCCAATGATGATGGAGAGATCGTTGACCGGCGAGGTGAGCAGCAGTTCGATGGTGCCGGACTTCTTTTCTTCGGCGATCAGCCGCATGGTGATCATGGGGATGAGGAACAGCGCGATGGTGCTGGCGAAGCCCAGCAGCGGGCGGATGATCTGATCGTTCAGGTTCATGGGCTGCTGCTGGCCCATCATTTGCGCCTGCAGGCTGAAGCGCACCACGTCGCGGGTCGCGGTATAGAAGCCGAACCCGAAAATCAGCGCGAAGAACGCCATCAACAGGTAGGCGATGGGGCCGGTGAAATAGCTCTTGAATTCTTTCTTGCAGATGAGGAGGACGCTGGTCATTTCTTGTCTCCTTCTTCCTTTGCGGGGGCGGATTCAGCGGGCTTCTCCGCCGAGGTCAGTTGCAGGAAGATGTCTTCCAGGCTCAAGCCTACCGAGCGCATCTCATTCAGGTTCCAACCGGAGTTGACCACGGTGCGGGCCAGGTCGGCACGGATGTGGCGGCCTTGCAGGCTCTCCACTTCGAAGAGCAGGCCGCCGTCTTTGGATTCCTTGGCCATCACGCGGCTCACGCCGGAGACCTGTTCCAGGCGCTGCTGCACGTCGCCGGCATTGGGTTGTCCGTCTACCGCCTGGACTTCCACGGCGACGGCCTCGGAGCCGCGCAGGCGATTGGTGAGATTGGCCACCGAGTCGATGGCCACCAGTTTGCCGCGGCTGATAATGATGACGCGCTCGCAGGAGTGCTCGACTTCGGAGAGGATGTGGGTACTAAGAATGATGGTGTGCTCGCCGGCCAGGTGGCGCAGCAGTTCGCGAATCTCGATAATCTGTTTGGGATCGAGGCCGCTGGTGGGCTCGTCCAGAATCAGCACGGCGGGATTGTGGATGATGGCCTGCGCGATGCCGACGCGCTGCCGGTAGCCTTTGGAAAGCTGGCCGATCAGCTTACCGCGGACCTCGCCCAGGGCGCATTTGCCGATGACGTCCGAGACTTTGGAATTGATTTCGCCGGATCCGATTCCCTTCAGCCGGCCCACGAAAACGAGATACTCGGAGACCTCCATTTCGGGATAAACGGGAGGCGTTTCCGGAAGGTAGCCGATCCTCTTTTTCACTTCCAGCGGATTGGCCACGACATCGAAGCCGGCCACGTTCGCGGAGCCCTCCGAAGGCGGAAGAAAGCAGGTGAGGATGCGCATCGTGGTGGTTTTCCCGGCGCCATTTGGCCCCAGGAATCCAACAATTTGCCCCTTCTCCACTTCAAAGGAAATGTTGTCTACAGCGACAGTACGAGCGTATCGCTTGGTGAGACCCTCAACTTTGATCATATGATTTTGTCCCAGAACAGAGCAGACGTAATAGTTGCCATTTGGGCGCGAATGGGCGCTTATGCAGCGCCAGCATAGAAATCCTCAGGTTGAAATTTCATCATACGGAGTGCGGGCAACTGTTGTCAATTAAGTGGATATCGTACGATTTGCAAGAACAAAGCCGATTCGGGCGAGTGTGGCTGAAAAAACAGAATTGGCCGGAGAAATGTCAAAGAGCGTTTGGCGGAACGAAGCCAATTCAAGCCTCCCGATAATTCCATTGTACAACCGCCTGTTCCGGGACACGCCGGAAGGCCTTTGTTTTCAGTGGGAAATTGCTTGTGAACGGCTGGCCCGGCGGTGCGTGAGGATCCGTTGCCGCGTTCTGCTCTTATTCGGTGAAGACCTCTTCTTCACTGACCTCACAACGTCCGCGGCGCGGATCTTAGCGTTTGTCAGGAAATAACCATGCCAATCGCTCCCTCACGGTCGCGGCTCCGATGCGCGTTCGAGCCGCGACCGTGAGGGAGCGGTTAGAGCCAATTGATCTAATAGTTTTCTGACGACTACTTAGTTGACATCGGCGGCGACGATCAGAGTACGCAGGCGATCATGCACTTCAGCGGGGGACAGCACGACGCACGACCGTGGGATCGAGATTCACCAGCCAGATCTCCCCACGAATCACCAGGCCAGCTCCGTGTCACTCGAGTTAGCGAATTCGCCCATCACCAACGCGTCATCGCCTGCTTCGGCAATCTTCCTGGCCGCTTCCGCCCATCCGGTGCGTACACGCTCGGCCGGCCGGCGCAACACAAGGGCGTCTCCTTCTATGGTCATTTCGACTTCCGCATGGCTGCTCAGCCCGAGTTGTGCGAGGACCGGCTTGGGTATCACGACGCCTTGAGAGTTCCCAACCCGCCGGATGTGTAACGTGCATGGCTTTCATCGTAATAACAATATCAGACGGTCTGCAAAATCAAAAGGTGTGTTGAACGCTTTGCAACGCGCGGACGTCAGGTGGATGGGAGCGCTGATGAAAAGGTACTTGCTGGTGATGGCGGGAGTCTGGTGCTTCCCCGCCCTGCACGCGCAACCGAAGTTCGAAGTGGTGTCGATCAAGGAATGCAAGGCCAGGGATCCGGCCCCGCCTTCCAATTCCTCGCCTGGCAGGTTGAGTTTGGGATGCTGGCCGTTATGGCGGCTGATCGCAGAAGCATACGATACGTACGCGTCCGGCAAGGTCGATCCGCTGAAGCTGTTGTTTCCGCGGCCGCTGGAGGCGGCGCCGTCCTGGATCGACTCCGCCCGGTACACCATCGACGCGAAGGCGGAGAGTCCGCAAAGTGGCGCCATGATGCGCGGGCCGATGATGCAAGCCCTTTTGGAGGACCGGTTCCGATTGAAGATTCACCGCGAGACGCGGGAGGTATCGGGCTACCTCATGACCGTGGCGAAAGGCGGCCTCAAGGATTTTTCGCAATCCGGGAAACCCGATCCGAGCGGGAAGCCCACGACACGGGTCGTTCGAGGTATTCGATATCCATGGAATCACGCTCGCGGCCTTTGCCAGCCTGCTCCACCCCGACGGCCTGCCGGTCATCGACCAAACCGGCGTTACGGGAAGATTTGACATTCATCTGGAATGGGAATCGGGGACGCCCCGGCGATTATGGCGACGCGCGAGCAGCTCGGTCTGCGGCTCGAACCTGGCAAGGGTCCGCACGAGGTGCTGGTGATCGATCGCGTGGAGAAGCCTTCGGGGAATTAGGTGGGTAGGCGGAAGGGACAGACCGGGAGGTCTGTCCTACTCCAGCGATGCGGCGGCGATCTGCGCGATATCCAGCAGCTTGGGCGGCGACTGGGTGACCGTGCCGAGTGCGTCGCGGAACATGGTCTGGCAGAACGGGCAGGCGGTGCCGATCACCTGTGCGCCCGTCCCGACGAGTTCCGTTACGCGTTCCACGTTCACGCGTTTGCCCTTCTCCTCGCCCAGGAACATCTGACCTCCGCCGGCGCCGCAACAGAACGAACGTTCCCGCGACCGGGCTGGATCGATCACATCCGCCGTTTTCGCGATCACGGCGCGGGGCTCTTCATAGATGTTACGATAGCGGCCCAGGTAACAGGGGTCGTGAAACACCACGGTCTCTCGCGCACCCTGCGTTCCCGGCAAATGCGATGCAATGCGCGCCAGCAATTCGCTGTGATGTTCAATCGGGAACGTGGCGCCGAACTCGCGCCAGTCGGTGCCAATCGTGCGGACACAATGCGGGCAGATGGAGACCATCTTGCCGACTTTGGCCGCACGCAGCGTTTCGATATTCGCCTCGGCGACCTGCGAGACAGCGAGGTCGTTGCCCAGGCGGCGGGCGGGGTCTCCGGTACACTTTTCTTTGCGCAGGACGCCGAAGGTGACGCCCGCGTGGCGCAGCACGCGCGCCAGGGCCAGCACGATCTCACGGCCCTGCGGATCGTACGCACCCATACAGCCCAGCCACAAACAGTATTCCTGCGTGCCGTCGTAAAACGGAAGCTGGTTCTTTTCGATAAATTTCTGCCGCTCGGCGGGAGCGAAGCCCAAGGAGTTTCCGTGGCGTTCCAGGTTGAGGAACAGCTTGGTGCCGTAATCGTCTTCCCACTTACCGGTGTTGACCGCGCCGCGGCGGAGTCCGATGATCAGGGGCAGGTGCTGGATTCCCACGGGGCATTGAAATTCGCAGGCGCCGCAGGTGGTGCACTGGAAGGCCGCTTCTTCGGCGATATGCTTGCCCAATAGCGGGGCTTCGTTGCCAGGGCCGAATTCGTTCAGATAGCTGCGCAGACCCAGGACGATTTCCTTGGGATTAAGAAGCTTTCCTGTATTGTTGGCGGGACAATGCTCGGTGCAGCGGCCGCACTCGACGCAACTGAACGCCTGCAGGGAATCGATGCGCGTGACGTCCTTGCCGGTATCGAGTCCGAAATCCTCGTCGCCTTCCAGCGGCGGAATGCGGCTGAATCCGGCGCGCCGCAGGAACACCGTCACCGGGCTCAGAGCCAGGTGGAGATGCTTGGTATGCGGAATGAGCGGGAGAAAAACGAGTAGCGACAGCGTGTGCAGCCACCAGTTGATTCTGCCGCCGGTGGTGCCTTCGCCGAAATACATTCCACCCAGGTAGGTGGCCATGAGGGCGAAGATCAGAAAGGCGATGACGCCGGATTCCGGCGACACCACACCCAGCCATTTGGGCTGCACCACGAAACGCCGCACGAACAATCCGGCGATCGAGATGGCCACCGCGACGGCCCAGCAGGCCACAAATCCGTAGTAGAAACGCCCGAATCCGCTATGCGGAGAGAGGAAAGGGAAACCGAACCCGGACGCGATGTGATTCAGCGTAATGAGAGCGAACGCGCAGAAACCCCAGAAGACAAACGCGTGGGCCAGGCCCGGCAACGGCCGCTGCCGGATCACTTTTCCCTGCGCCATCACTTCCCACAGGAACTGCGAAATCCGCGGCCCCAGGGGCGCCACTTCGAAATCGGGAGTGGCGCGGGAGCGGCGAATAATATCCAACACCCGGCGCAGCCTCATCCAAAACCACGTGAGCGAGGTGATCAGGAGGATGCAGAGGACTGCCCGTTCCGTCCAAGATGGCTCGACCATATTAACCAGTTTTGAATGTAGCGCAAATAGGAAGTGGGGGCGGCTGGAAATCGCCGGCTCACTCCGGGAAGAGCGTTCCCCGCCCCAGCAGATTCCGCGGATCCAGCCGGCGCTTCACCGCCCGCATCGCCGCCAACTGGTCTTCGGTATATTGCAGCTGCAGCAGGTGCGCTTTGCGTTTGCCCAGGCCATGCTCGGCGGAAACCGTGCCCCCGAGCGCCACCGCCTCGCGGGCGAATTCCAGCAGCAACTCCGAGGCATGGGCAGGATCCTCCGGCGACGAGAACAGATTCACATGCACGTGCGCATCGCCGATGTGTCCGAAGATCACGTACCGCCCTGGAAACTCCTCCTCCAGCCGCCGCCGGTAATACGCCAGCATCTCGCGATTCGCGCTCGAGAGGCACGGCGTAGTCCGTGTTCATCTTTAACGCGCCGCTGCGCCGCACGGTATCGTTGACCAGTTCCGGAAGCGCGTGGCGGAACTGGCGGAAACGTTCGCGGTCGGCCGCCGACAGCGCGAACCACGAACCTTCCTCCAGACCGCCGAAGCCTTCGATGCCCTCAAGTAAGCGGTCCACTTCCGGGTCGTCGTCGCCCGAAAGTTCCTGTTCGATCAGGATGGCAGCCACCGCGTCCGCCGGGATTTCGGGGTACCTGCCGCGCAGCAGCGCCACCGAGTTGGCGTCCATGTATTCCAGCATGGTGGCGGCCGCATCGTTGCGGGCCGAGTCCACAGCATCCAGCGCCTGCGTCGTCGCTGGCAAAAAACACCACCCCGCCCAGAACCGCCTTGGGCGCGGGAATCAGCCGCAGCCGCGCCTCGGTCAAGACGCCGAGCGTGCCTTCCGACCCGACAAACAGATCGACCCAATCCATGCCCGGCCGCAGCGGGTATCCGGCGGTGTTCTTGGTGACCCGCGGAAGGGGAATTTCGCCGGGATCGAAATCGATCGCGTCCCCGCGCGCGACGTCCATTACGCGGCCATCCGCCAGCACCACGCGCAACCGCTTCGATCCAGCGGCGCGTGGACCCGTATTTGAAACTGCGCGACCCGCTGGCATTGGTGGCAATGTTGCCGCCGATGGCTGCGGCGGTCTCGGTGGGATCGGGCGGATAGAACTGCCCGCTGCGCTGCGCCGCCGCCTGCACGTCGCGCAGCAACGCGCCGGGACCAACCACAGCGAAACCCGGGTGCACCTCCACGCCGTTCAGCTTTTCCAGCGAGAGCACCCAACCGCCCATGGGCACCCGCGCGCCGGTAATTCCCGTGCCCGCGCCGGCAATCGTCACCGGAACACCGCCGGCCGCAGCTTCCCGCAGGCACGCCACCACCGCCGCCTCGTCCCGCGGGATCGACCACGCGCTCGGCATGGCCGCGATACCCCGAAGCGTCTTCCAGGTATTGCGGACTCACACTTCCAGAATCACCGGCATGATCAGCGGCCGGCGCTGCGTCTCCTTCACGATGTAGCGTTTCAGGTCCGCGCGGATCTTCTCCTTCATCACGCCCCAATCGGTCTTCTCCTCCTGCGTTGGAACCCTCGAGCGTCTTGGCCACCACCTGGCGCGCGTTCTGCAGAAACTGCGAGCCGTCTTCGGCCGCCAGCGCGAAGCCGCGGCTGACAATCTCCGGCAGACTCTCCATGCGGCCCGTGTGGCGGTTGATGGCGATGATCGGCAGCACGATGCCGTCCTCGGAAAGATGGCGGCGGTCGCGAATCACCACCTCCTGCACCACGTCGTCCACCGACCCGGAGTCGATGCACACGCGGCCCACCGTGCACCTTGCCGGCCTTGCGCGCGCCGTGGTGGTCGATTTCCAGAATGTCGCCCGATTCCATGATGAAGCTGTCCTCCAAGCCCGGCGAAGCGCAGATGCTCGGCCAGTCGCGCGTGCTTGGAAAGCTGCCGGAACTCGCCGTGGATGGGCATGAAGTAGCGCGGCCGCACCAGGTTCAGCACCAGCTTCATCTCCTCGATGCTGCCGTGCCCGGAGACGTGCAGCGGCGGATTCATGGTGCCGTACAGCACATCCGCCCCGCGCCGCGCCATGTGGTCGATCATGCGGAAGATGGCCTTCTCGTTGCCCGGAATGATGCGCGAGCTCAGCACCACCGTGTCGCCCGCTTCCACCGAGATGTGCTTGTGGTTGTCCACCGCGACGCGCGAAAGCGCCGACATCGGCTCGCCCTGCGTGCCCGAAATCAGCATGGCGACTTTGTTCGCGGCGCAGGTCCATGGCGTCCTGCGGGCGCAGCAGAATGCCGTCCGGAATCGTCGAGCAGCCCCAGCGAATGCGCGATCTCCGTCACCGACACCATGCTGCGGCCGATCACCGCCACCCGCCGGCCGTACTCCTCGCGCCAGGTCGAGCACCAGTTGAATGCGGTGAATCGAGGAGCTGAAGCAGGACTACCACGACGCGCTTCTCCGCGCGGTTGAAGATCTCCTCCATGCGCGGCCGCACGGCGCGCTCGGATTCGGTATAGCCCGGCCGGTCGGCATTGGTCGAATCGGAAAGCAGCAGCAGCACGCCGCGCTTGCCGTAGTCGGCCAGCGTGTGCAGATCGAACAGCTCGTTGTCGGTGGGCGTCGGGATCCACCTTGAAATCGCCGGTGTGGATGATGACGCCGAGCGGCGTGGTGATGGCCAGCGCCACGGCGCTCACGATGGAGTGCGTCACGTGAATAAACTCGATCTTGAACGGCCCGATTTCCACGATCTGCTTCGGCTTGACCTTGATGAAGCGCGGCTCCTCCTCCAGTTCGTACTCTTCCAGCCGGCGGTCCACCAGCGCCAGCGTGAAATGCCGTGCCGTAAACCGGCACGTCGATCTCGGAGAGGAAATACGGTACCGCGCCGATGTGGTCTTCGTGCCCGTGGGTCAGGAACAGAGCGCGCGACCTGGCTCCTGGTTCTCCTTCAGGAAGGTCAGGTCCGGCATCACCAGGTCGACGCCCAGCAGTTCGGCTTCCGGGAACATCATGCCGGAATCGACCACGATGATGTCGTCGCCGTAACGGATGGCGGTCATGTTCATGCCGAACTCGCCCAACCCGCCCAGGGGTATTACCTGTAAGCTTTGCTGATCAGTCATTCAAGCATTCACTTTCAACGATATCCCGCCGCTTGCAAGTTCGAACAGCTCGGCATAGCGGCCGCCGAGGGCGACCAGTTGCTGCGTGCGTGCCCTGTTCCTGAATCTCGCCGTCCGGCCAGCACCAGGATACGGTCGGCCATGCGCACCGTGGAAAACCTGTGGGAAATCAGCACCGCCATGCGCCCGCGCGTCAGTTCCGCGAAGCGCTGGAACACTTCGTACTCGGCCCGCGCATCCAGCGTGGCGGTCGGCTCGTCCAGAATCAGCAACTGGGCGTCGCGCATGTAGGCGCGGGCCAGCGCCAGCTTCTGCCACTCGCCGCCGGAGAGATCCACGCCGCCCTCGAACCGCCTTGCCCACCATCTGGTCGTAGCCGTTCGGGAGAGCGGTCGATCAGGTTTTTCGCCAGGCTCTTTTGCGCGGCGCGTCTCGATGCGGTCCTGGTCGTCGAGCGACTCGATCTTGCCAAAGCCGATGTTCTCACGGACCAGCATGTCGTAGCGCATGTAGTCCTGGAAGATGACGCCGATCTCGCGGCGAAGATCCTCGACGTCGTACTCGCGCAGGTCGACGCCATCCAGCAGGATGCTGCCCGGCGGTCGGGATCGTAGAGCCGCGCCAGCAGCTTCACCAGGGTCGTCTTGCCGGCGCCATTCTCGCCGATTAGTGCAATTTTTTCTGCTGGATACAGCCGAAAGTTAATGTCTTTGCACGACCAGGCGGGCCGAGCCCGGATAGGCGAAGTCCACATTGCGGAATTCGAATCCCTCGCGGATGGGCCGGGGCGCCGGAATGGCGTTCGGCAGTCGAGTCGGATGGTGGGCTGCATGGCGAAAAAATCGAACAGGTCCTTCAGGAACATCGCCTGCTCGGAAATGTCGTTGAAGCTGGAGAGGATGCTCTCGATATAGCCGCGCGAACGCTGGAAAGCGCCCGTCAGAAAAGTGAAAGTGCCGATTGAGATTCCGCCCGCCAGCACGTCCGCATCAAGAACCACCACGTAAGCGCCGTAATAGCCTCCGGTGGCGATCAGGTTCAGGCCGCCGCCCACGCTCGCCCGCTTGATCGCAATCTCTTTGATTTTCCTTATCGATAGCCTCGTGAAACCTCATGATATCGATCGAGCCAGGTGGCGGCCCAGGCCGAAGATCTTGACCTCCTTGGCGCTCTGCGCGCTGGCCCCCAAAAAACGCAGGTAGTCCAGCAGGCGGCGTTGCGGGCGTCCAGCGGTACAGCACGGAATAGGACAGGGTGGTGAAATGCGTCTCGCCCAGGAACGCCGGGATCACCGCCGCCACCAGCAGCGCCATCAGCCACGGGGAGAAAACGATCAGCCCCGCCGGAGAGCGAAATCAGGCTCAACGTGTCCTGGCACATGCCGAGCAGCGAGGCCAGCAGGGTCGAGCCGGCCGGTGGTCTGGCGGCGGGCGCGCTCGAGCTTGTCGTAGAACACCGGGTCTTCGAACGAGGCCAGATCGAGCTCCGTGGCGTGCCGCATCAGCCGGACGCTGACCCGGTTGGTGAAGCGGTCGCCCAGCAGGCTGTCGCACAGGGTGTTGGCGCGCCCCAGCACGTCGCTCAGTAACGGCCAGCCCCAATTCCAGGGCCACCAGCTCCCAGATGTGATGCAGATTGCCGCTCTTTGCGCAGAATCCGGGCCACCACGGCGTCGAGGATGAGCTTGGAGACCCAGAGCATGGCCAGCGGCAGAACAGCGCGGCAAAAGCCGCAGAAACGTGCGTGGCGAGGACCAGCGGCGGGCTGGTCTCCCAAACCATGGGCGAAGAGGGACGGACGTTCCGCAGCGAGGCGAACCGCGCGCGCCAGGAAAGGTCTTGCGGCCGGCTCGCGGGCTGGCGGCGGATGCATAGGTACCAGTATAACGCGATTTGGCCTACAAATAGAAATGCTCACCCCGAAGGGTGAGCATTCAATTCCCCTGTTCTACCAGGGTGATGTTCGATGGGAGAATCAGCTTCGACGGAATCGCAACCGTCAAAACTTTGTAGTTGGATCTTATTTCCCCTCGGCTTCCAAGTCAAGCAAAAATCCCGCGCAAAATTTTTGGTCGTAAGCTGCTCTTACGGGGCGACTTGCGGGAGGGGTAGTTTTCCACAAGAACGACCCAAGAGTCCGAAAAGGCCCCGCCGGGCCTGAGGATTTCCCTCTAAGGTCCACAAAAACAAACCGTTATCGAAACTAGTGGATGCTTACTCCAGGTGTAGGGTGATGAGTGTGTCGGCATCCGGATTGTCTTTTCCATGGCGCATCCAGGCCCTTACTCCGCCCACCGCGAGCCCTGAAACCATCGCGAAGCACAGCAGTATCCCGATGAGAATGAAGGCATTTATGATCAGATTGCCAATGTTGTCGCGCATCGTGGGGATGTGCTCCTGCAAGGTCACGTCGGCCTTGTAGGCGATCTGCGCCAGTACGTTTTCCGCCAGGTCGGGGTCGGCCGGAGCCAGAGTTACAGCAACCAAAGGGCCGGATCTCTTGACCATGGCACCGGGTATTTTCCCGAATGCGTTCGCCTGCTGCTTGCGAAATTGCCCAGGTCGGGTAGTTAAAAACCAACACCTGGTCGTCTCCCCTGGCGCTGTGGAAAACTGCCAGTTCGGCCTCCGCTCCCAGGTGGAACGCAGCCACCGAAGGGGGAATTGCCGGGCTGAATCTCTGTAGCGCCACCGGCCCGATGATGTATCGCCGGCTCCCCGCCACCAGGTTTCCAGACGGCAAAAACAGTGTGGGGAGCGCCACGTTTTCCACGTTCTTGAGCTCGCCGGCAACCTGGTCCAGTTCCGGCAGTGTAGGTTTATAGCCATCGAATTCGAGCAGATAATTGGCGTGGGCCAGCAGCAGGCTGGTGGGCGTCTCAGCCGCCAGGTTCGCCACCGGCGAAGGAGTGGAATTGGCGGAACGAAGCCAATCGAAGGCCGCCAGCGCGGCCGTGGCATCCTGAAGGTGCCAGGCGGTGGCCTTAAACCTGGCCGGACCGTTCTCGTAAGTGGCTGTCTCAGAGTCCTTTAGTCCAAGCTCGTTCCACATGGCCGGATCGCCGGCAGCGGGCTGGGACGTGGCCGTACGATGGTAGGCGCCGACGGTATCCGGCAAAGTCGAGGCCGGACACAGCCCGGCAAAAAGCAAAATCAGCAGCGGAAACTTCATCTTTACCATTAGACGCCAAACACCTGAAACGCGTGCCAGTATTTGTCGAGCATGGTCCAGTGGCGGACTCCATCTCTCAAATCGGCAGCAGCCCCTCTCTCAGCAAGGTCAACTCCTCTTCGGGACGGTTCTGATACTTCTCCCAACCGGGGAAGCCACCCCATTGAAAACTGTGGCGCAGGTACTCGACGAAGGTGAAGTTGTGCGGTTCACCTTCCAACACCGCGTCCGCGGCTCCGTTGGGGATCGTGAATCGGTATCCGCCCTCGGCCTCCTCGTCCAGCGCCCGCAAGGCCTTATCCTCAGCAGTCATGCTGGCAATGCATTCCATTGGCTCCCGAGACTCTTTCTCCGTCTGGGTCCACATGTCGACCAAATCATCGAGTTGCCAAATCAAGACCTGCAACGGGTCCGTGTAGATCCCCGGTTTGCCCCGCTCGGTGTCCATGAAGCACAGCGCCGGATGCGAGCCGTTCAAATTCAGTTGGCCCACCTCTTGCAGCCACGCCCGCACCGAGAGCGGAAGCCACAGTCCGCTACGTTCGGCACGTTCAACCAACTTTCCTTCCTTCGCGTTTAGAGTTCGATGGACCTCCGTTGGGTTGATAAACTGGTAGCCCAAATCCTTGAGGCGCGCCAACAACAGCTCTACGTTCCGTGCGGAGCGGCGCATGGTTTCCCCGGCGACCGCCCACGCCGCGTCGTGGTAGGGCGCCTGGCGGACATCCGCACCGAGCGCGACAAGATCGCGCCAAACGGCTTCCCGTTCCCCGCTTTGATATCGCGTAATGAGTGTGGATGGATCGACCTGAATTGCCGGGCGTGGGGCTACCGGCGCAGCCTCAGCGCAAACTCCCGGCTTCTCTTCGCCACGATCCCACGCATCGGGCCAGTTGTTGAAATCGCCGATGATCTCGCCCGCGATGATCAGCGTGTACATGTAAGCCCGCGGAAAATCGTTGAGGCGGACTTGCCAGAGTTGGCCGGATACCTGAGCGTCCCAAGGCATCTCCAGGTTCCCGGTTTGCCGCCAGGCAATTACCTGTCGGAGGCGCCTGGTCACTTTGGGGTCGATCCTGGGGAGTTTCTTGGCTTTGCGCTCCGCGTCGCGGTCCCAACAGGGGCACCATGCCGTGGCCCAGCGGTGAACATAGAGAGCGGCCTCGGCATTCGCTAGCCCTTGATTCTTGGCCTCTGTCCAGATGGCGAGAAGCGACGGACCATAGCTGGGGAGTTCGCGGAGAGAGCCGACGTCAATCCTTCTATCACGGCCATCACGCGCCAGTTCCTTCTCGAGGGACCTGAGCTGTTCCGGGGGAATATCGGCCATGGGCAATGTGGCGAACTGCGCGTTCCGGGCGCGGTTGCGTTCCTTCAGAAGTTCACGGGCGACCTCGTCACAGGCATTGATCCAGCGAATCAGACTGGTATATCCTGCTTGCCAATAAGTTTCCACCCAGCACCCGAACGAGGGATTAGTCGGGCCAACGACTACATCGGGGGGCTTGCCGTGCCGCTTACGCCCGATCGCCTGGTACGCGTCGTACGCTTCCTGGGCGGATCCTTCGTAGGAAGATGCCATGGCTTTGGTTCCAGGCGTGGCAGGATTCCCCGCTTACTGCCCGTGGCACTTCTTGTATTTCTTACCGCTGCCGCACGGGCATGGGTCGTTGCGGCCCACCTTTTGGCCCACGCTCACCGGCTGCGCGGAAGTGGAACCATCGCCGCCCACGAACTGGAGATCCCGCAATTCCTTTTCCTTCTTGCGCTGAATATTGCGCGTGAAGTCCTCCATTTGGGTCTGGGCGGACAACCGTTCCTGCTCGCTGGGTTCGGAACGCGCCTCTTCCTGCTCTTCCTCTTCGTCTTCCTCGGGGAACGGCAGCACCGGGCGCTCGCCTATGTTCACCTGCAGGAAATACAGGTAGCGGACCGTTTCGTTTTCGATACGGTCCCACATGGCCGTGAACAGTTCATACGATTCGTTCTTATACTCGACCAGTGGATCCTTCTGTCCATAGGCGCGGTTGCCGATGCCCTGCTTCAATTCGTCCATCGACAGCAAATGGTCTTTCCACTGGTTGTCGATCACCTGCAGCATCACAATGCGCTCGGTCTGCCGCATGATGTCGGCGCCCACCAGGTCTTCCTTCTCCTGGTACTTCTGCCGCAGCTTATCGAAGATGGCGTCGGCCATCTCGTCGATGGACATATCGGCGAGTTCGTTGAGGTCGATTTTGGTGCCGAAACTGGTGAGTACGTCGTTGCGCAGAGAACCCAGGTCCCAGGTGTCGGGATGCTTGTCCGAGGGGCAGCGCGCATCGATAAACTCTTCGATGATCCCGCGCATCATGTCGAGCACGCTTTCCTTCTGATCGATGCCCTCCAACAACTGGCGGCGCCTGCCGTACACGGCCTGCCGCTGCTTGTTGTTGACGTCGTCGTATTCCAGCAGGTGTTTGCGGGTCTCGAAGTTCTGCACTTCGACGGCTTCCTGCGCCTTGGCGATGCGCTTACTGATCATCTTGCTTTCGATCGGCACATCCTCTTCCATGCCAAGCCGCAGCATCAGGTTCTGCATACGTTCCCCGCCGAAGATGCGGAGCAGATCGTCCTGCAGCGAAAGGAAGAACCGCGAGCTGCCGGGGTCGCCCTGGCGGCCGGCGCGTCCGCGCAACTGGTTATCGATCCGGCGCGATTCGTGGCGCTCGGTAGCGACAATGTGCAGCCCGCCCAGGCCCACCACCACGTCGTGCTCGGCATCCGTCTCCAACTTGAAGCCGTTGTACAGTTCGTCCCATTTATCGCGGCGCACCCGGTAGAACTGGTCCTGGTGCGTGAAGTAGTAGAAGTGCTCGTCGGCCACGAAGCGGGCTTCTTCTTCGGACAGGCGCTCGGCCACCTTCTGCTTCAGACAGGCGTCCTTGGTCATGAACTCGGGGTTGCCGCCCAGCAGAATATCGGTACCGCGGCCGGCCATGTTGGTGGAGACCACCACCGCGCCTTTGCGCCCGGCCTGCGCCACGATGGAGGCTTCGCGCTCGTGATTCTTGGCGTTCAGAATCTCGTGCCTGACGCCCATCTTCTTTAACCTGGCGGACAACTTTTCCGATTTTTCGACAGAGATCGTGCCTACCAGCACCGGCTGGCCGGTTTCGTTGTACTTCTTGATCTCCAGCGCCGCATTGCGAAACTTCTCTTCTTCGGTGCGGTACACCAGATCGGGGAATTCCTTGCGGATCATGGTCTGGTTCGTGGGGATTACCGTGACGTCGATGTTGTACGTCTTCTGGAATTCCGCCGCTTCGGTCTCCGCCGTACCGGTCATGCCGGAGAGTTTCTTGTACATGCGGAAGTAGTTCTGGAAGGTGATGGTGGCCAGCGTCTGGTTTTCGCGCTGAATTTTGACCCCTTCCTTGGCTTCCACCGCCTGGTGCAGTCCGTCGCTCCAGCGCCGGCCGGGCATCAGGCGTCCGGTGAACTCGTCGACGATGATGACTTCGGGACCCTCATCGCCATCCTTTATTACATACTCGCGGTCGCGCTGGTACAGCACGTGAGCCTTCAGCGCAGCTTCCACGTGATGCTTCCATTCGATGGTGTCCAGGCTGTAGATGTCGGCCAGGCCCAGAAGCTTGGCGGCCCGGTCGAAGCCCTCCTCGGTAAGCGCCACGGCCTTGTGCTTTTCGTCGATGGTGTAATCGCCGGTGGTGTACTGTTCGCCCGGTTCCTTGCCTTCGATCACTTCGCCGCGCACCAGCTTCGGAATGATGCGGTTGGCTTTGTAATACTTGTCGGTGGATTCTTCGCTGGGGCCGGAAATGATCAGCGGGGTGCGGGCTTCGTCGATCAGGATCGAATCCACTTCGTCGACTACGGCGTAGTTGTGCGGACGCTGCACGCAGTCTTCGATGCGGAACTTCATGTTATCGCGCAGGTAATCGAAGCCAAACTCGTTGTTGGTGCCGTAGGTGATATCGGCGGCGTAGGCTTCCTTGCGCTCCTGATCGTCCAGATCGTGCACAATCACACCAACGTTAAGACCCAGGAACTTGTAGAGCCGCCCCATCCATTCGGCGTCGCGTTTGGCCAGGTAATCATTCACCGTAACCACGTGAACACCTTTGCCTTCCAGCGCATTGAGGTACACCGGCAGCGTGGCTACCAGCGTCTTACCTTCGCCGGTCTTCATTTCGGCGATGCGGCCGGAATGCAGCACCATGCCGCCAATCAACTGAACGTCGAAATGGCGCATGTTCAGAACCCGGCGGCCGCCTTCGCGCACCACCGCGAAGGCCTCAGTCAGCAAGTCGTCCAGCGTCTCGCCCTTGGCGATCCGTTCTTTAAATTCGATGGTCTTGGCGGCGAGATCGATATCGCTCAACTCGCGCATTTGAGGCTCGAGAGCAGTGATGGCGTCCACCTTGGGACGCATCTCTTTGATCTCGCGCTCAGTTTTCGTGCCGAAGACTTTTGCCAGAATGGCGTCAACAATCATGAATAGGTCTCGTTACGGGGGGAACTCCGCAAATACTATTTTAGCGTGTTCTATCCAAAGGACGTACAGGGGTAGGCTGAGTTTAGCGGCAACCGATCGTGTATGCTGGAGGAATTCCAAATGAACCCCGACCGCATCGCACGACGCCGCATCTTAAGGGGACTGGCTGCTGCGCCGCTGGCCGCGGCGGCCCCCGAACCGGCAAAATGGAAACTGGTGGTGGGAAGCGACCATGCCGGCTTCCCGCTCAAGGGGCCGCTGATCCAAACCCTGCAGGCGTGGGGATACAGCGTGAAGGACATCGGCACCTATAGCGCCGACCCGGTCGATTTTCCGGATATCGCCCAGAAACTCTGCGCCGAGATTCAGTCCGGGCGCGCCCAACGCGGAATCATGGTGTGCGGCACGGGCGTAGGCGCATCCATCGCGGTTAATAAGGTTAAGGGAATGCGGGCCGCCCTGTGCCACGATACCTACTGCGCGCATCAGTGCGTGGAGCACGATAATGTGAACGTGCTGTGCATGGGCGCATGGATCGTGGGGCCCAAACTGGCCGAAGAAATCCTGCACGCGTACCTCAATGCCCGTTTCGCCAGCGAAGATCCCGATCTGGCGCGCCGCGTTAAAAAGCTGGAGCAGATGGAGAAGAAGTAAAACCTATGCGTTGCTGGGTAGTTGCCGTAATCATCGCGGGGTGCGCGCTGGCGCAGCCGGGACGCCAGATTTTCGAATCGCAATGCGCCCTGTGCCACGGCCAGACCGGCGGCGGCGGCCGCGGACCCGCCCTCAACCGCCCGAAACTCGACCTGGCTCCCGACGACAAGGCACTGCGCACGCTCATTACCGATGGCCGCGGCGATATGCCCGGCGCGTGGCAGTTGCATCCCGACGAAGTCGCCAGTGTCGCCGCCTATGTCCGCACCCTCGGCACGCTACCGCCGGAGACGCTGCCCGGCGATGCCGCGCGCGGCGCCCGCGTCTATGCTGCCAAAGGCTGCGCGGGCTGCCACATGGTCAACGGCAAAGGCGAGGGGTTCGGCCCCGAACTGACGGCCGTCGGCGCGCGCCGCAACGCCGCCTTCCTGCGCCAGACCATTCTGAAACCCGCGACTACCCTGCCCGATAACTTCCTGTACGTCTCCGCCGTGCCGGCAGACGGGACGGCGGTGCACGGCATCCGCGTCAACGAAGACTCCTTCACAATTCAGGTGCGCGATGCCGGCGGGCGATACTTCAGCTTTCGCAAATCGCAATTGAAGAGTCTTGACCGGCTGGCCGGGCAAACGCCCATGCCATCCTTTCAGGGGCAGTTCAGCGCCACGGAACTTGACGATCTGGTGGCCTACCTGGCCGGACTGAGGGGGAAGCCATGAAGTGGATCGCGCTGGTGCTGTGCGTCCCCATGTGGGCGCAGGTCCCCTACGACCGCATCGTCAACGCCGCGCGCGAGCCGGGTGACTGGCTCACTTACTCCGGCAACTACCAGGGCCATCGCTTCTCGCCGCTGACGGAAATCACGCCCGCCAACGTCTCCGGCCTGCGAGTCAGGTGGGCCTACCAAATGGATACCAGATCGGAAGTTTCGCCCATCGTCGCAGATGGCGTGATGTACATCAGCGGTCCCAACACCGCCGCCGCGCTCGACCTTCACACCGGCCGCGAGTTATGGACCTGGAGCCGGCCGATCCCCAAGGACTACCAGAACATCGGATTCGGGCGCGTAAGCCGCGGCCCGGCCATCCTGGACGGCCAGATCTTCGTCGCCACACTGGATTGCTACCTGGTTGCCCTGGACTCCAAAAGCGGCCTGGAGCGTTGGTCGGCCAAAGTCGAAGACTACAAGCCCGGATACAGCATGACGCTCGCCCCCCTGGCCATCCCCGGCAAAGTGCTGGTGGGCGTCAGCGGAGGCGAAACCGGCATCCGCGGATTCGTGGATGCCTATGACGCCAAGACCGGCAGCCGCGCCTGGCGCTTCTACACCATTCCCGGTCCCGGCGAACCGGGCAACGAAACCTGGCCCGGCGAAAGCTGGAAAACGGGCGGCGGTTCCACCTGGGTCACCGGTTCCTACGATCCGGAAACCAACCTGGTGTACTGGGGCATCGGCAACCCCGGGCCCGACTGGAATCCCGATTCCCGCCGCGGCGATAACCTTTATAGCTGCTCGCTGGTGGCGCTCGACGGCAATACCGGCAAGCTCAAGTGGCACTTCCAGTTCACCCCCAACGATTCGCACGATTGGGACTCCACCCACGTGCCCGTGCTCTTCGAAGCCGAGATTCGCGGAACCCGCCGCAAGCTGGTGGCGGTGGCCAATCGCAATGCGTTTTACTACGTGCTGGACCGCTCCAGCGGCGAATTCGTCGCCGGCCGCGCCTACTCCAAGCAGACGTGGGCCAAGGGACTCGACGATCGCGGCCGCCCCATCGTCATTCCCGGCACCGAGCCCAGCGAGGCGGGCACGCTGGTATGGCCCAATCTCAACGGCGCCACCGTCTGGTTCAGCCCGTCGTACAGCCCGCCGGAAGGCCTGCTCTACGTGGCCGTCCGCGAAATCGCCTCCATTTATTTCAAGCGTAAGGCCGAATACAAGCCCGGCACGTTTTTCGCGGGAGGCGGCGAAGCGCAGCCGCCCGGCGGAGCCGAAGCCGGGGCCATCCGCGCCCTGGAAGCCACCACCGGACGAATGCGCTGGGAGTTCAAACTGCACTCCGCGCCCTGGGCCGGCGTTCTTTCCACTGCGGGCGGCCTGGTCTTTTCCGGCTCCGACGAGGGCAACTTCTTCGCGCTCGACGCCAAGACCGGCAAGCCGCTTGTGGGACTTCCAGACCGGCGGCAGAATCGCCGCCAATCCCATCTCCTTCAACATCGATGGCCGGCAATGCATTGCCATCGCCGCCGGCCGCGTGCTCTACGTCTTCTCGCGATAGCCCCGACCCGCCGGCCCGAGGAGCATCCGTTCGTGAATGGACCTATTCGTGCCGCAAAGTGACTGCGGGATCAACGGCGGCCGCGGGGCGCCCCGGAGGGCGCGCGATGCATCGCGCGGCGTCGGAATGCGCAGGCAACTGGCGCCGCCTTCTACCTGGACCTCCATCGAGCATGGCGTGGCCAGCGCTGTCAGACTGGCCTGTTTGCCGGCCCGCGTGGCGGCGATTTCGGCAGCCCGCACCGGGTTGCGCCGCAGTACGTAGCGCACGCCGCCAGCCAGCAGCGTTTCTATCTGCGGTGGAATCGTTGAGTACATCTAATACAGAGCATTTTTTGGCCCGGCGGCGCGGCCCGGACTGGGCTCACGAAGCTGCTGCGGCACGTCGAGGAGTTGAAGTAGAACCCTTCGGCAGACAAAAATCCGGAGCCGTTTTGGGCCAGCCACGAAAGCCGCGAAAATGTTCCGCGCCGGCCTCTACGCCCGCATGTCCCACTAACGATCAGCAAACACTGGCGGTGCAGAGCCGGGCCATGCGGGAGTATGCCGCCCGGCGCGGCTGGGCGATTATGGTGCAAGTCCGCGAGGGTGGTTCCGGTGCGGGCAAGCGATAAGCTCGCGAGAAACTCCTGGAGGCCTCCCGCCGCCGAGAGATCGACGTCGTGCCGGTGTGGCGATTGGACCGCTGGGACCGGTCGGTAACAGATCATCGAAAGGGAGGCGTGGCGGCGAGCCCGGCCACAGTGGAGCGGAGTTCGGTATTCAGGCGGACCGGGGCTTTTGAGTTCGATCTGACGCACCGCACTCTATTTGTTTGCGGATGAAGTTTGGAGAGGGCGGACCGGTCGTGCTAGGATTTTAGTGTCTGCGTGACATCGCGGGGACGTAGTTCAGTTGGTTAGAACGCCGGCCTGTCACGTCGGAGGTCGCGGGTTCGAGCCCCGTCGTCCCCGCCATTCCTTTTCAACGTTTTCCCAGCCTTTTCAATTGCTTGCCGCGAGATGTCGTCAGACGGTTCGCCACACCACTGCGACCCAACCGACACGAAATGCCCCCAATACTCCGAGCAAACTGTAGCAGCTACTGTAGCACTTGGTAACCGGCCATCCCGGCGACCAGATTCGGGCGCCCGAGCACCGGTTGCCACATCCTCGCGGAGCTTTCCGTCAGGCTTGGGAGGGGGGCCACAGTTCTCGGATTGACTGGCCAGCCTCGAATGTCCAACCGAATGGTTTTTCGAAACGGAAGGCCATGGTGCCCTCGGCAATCTCCTGCCGGTCTACCAACTTTGATCTTGTGTTCATAGAATACAGTCAACTGGTGGGCGCCCTTTATGAGACTTCAAAGAGTTGCGCTGCCGGCCTTCGAGGATAAAAGCCCGGATCAGTGGACGGATCGGCGCGCTCGCCAACGCTGTTTGGAGGTTGAGCCGTGCGTTCCTCAACGTCAATCGCCCCATCCTGGTCCATCATCTCGGCCGCCCGGTCCGCTCTGATACCACTCGAAGTAACGGCCACCAGCACTCGCCCGAGGCGCACGACTTCCCAGTACCTGCCAGCATGCTCCTTCGGCAAACCTCCGATTTTGAGGATGTCGGTTTCCGGCCCCGGCGTCCCGTCATAATCCGACTGCCGAACCAGCTTGACCTCGTCGCGAGAGAAGCCAGAGGCTAAAAGGTGCGCTACAACCTCATCCGCCTTGGTGGAAACTTCGAACAGACCAATCGCCGTTTTGGTCATGATTCCTCACTTGTTTCGTGGTTTTCACAGCCTCGACTAGCGATCGCTACCCGCGCCAACGGGAGTACCCCCCGCCGCCACTGCGAGTGAAACAACACTAAAGGAACGATCAATCAAGTCGAAATATTTCACTTGTCCTTTCATCAACAGCAGATTGATAACCAAAACTGGATATGTGAACAAAACCCAAGGAATGGGCGCAATGCAGAGGTGCAAGTCCTGCCAAAATCCGGCAAGAAGCGGTATGGAGGGTCGCGGTTGAAAACGCTCACTCAGTTCTCGTGGGGCGTTCCGTAGCGGCGAGGATCCATGCTAAAGGACTGAGGCGTTGGAGCCGCCGACCAAATGCGGTCGCCCCTGGCAGGCCGATGCTCTCACGGGCATTGATCGCACCACCACTTTGGGGCTGAGACGAATGGAATCCGGCATGCTGACATCCCTGGTATTGAGCTTGAGGCTCGCCTCTCGACGTTGTGGGGATTGTGTGGGGGTACGACGGCCGACGCTGTGGACTTGGTATGTTTTCCCGCATCAGCCAAGGAGAAATGAGCAATGAGCACGGCAACCAAGACAACTCTCAATCCGGCGCAACTGGATCAACTGTCGATCAACACGATCCGCTTCCTGTCGGTTGACGCCGTGCAAAAGGCCAACAGCGGCCATCCGGGCCTGCCGCTGGGTGCCGCGCCGATGGCCTATGTGCTTGTGGACCCGGTTTCTCCGGCATAATCCGATCAATCCGCAATGGTCCAATCGGGATCGTTTCGTCCTGTCGGCCGGTCACGGTTCGATGCTGCTGTACAGCTTGCTGCATCTCACCGGCTATGATCTGCCGCTCGACCAGATCAAACAATTCCGCCAATGGGGCAGCATCACGCCCGGTCATCCCGAGCGCGGTGTGACGCCGGGCGTGGAAACAACCACCGGCCCGCTCGGTCAGGGATTCGGCAATGGCGTGGGCATGGCGATTGCCGAAGCATATCTTGCCGCGCGCTACAATCGGCCGGGGTTTGAGATCGTCAATCATTTCACCTACTGGGTTGGTCAGCGACGGCGACCTGATGGAGGGCGTGGCTTCCGAAGCAGCCTCACTCGCCGGGCAATTGGAACTCGGCAAGCTGATCTACCTCTTCGATGACAACCATGTGACGCTCTCCGCCGGTACGAACATCGCCTCTAACGAAGACCACGCGCAGCGCTTCGAGGCGTATGGCTGGCACACGCAATCGGTGGAGGATGGAAACGATTTGGAGGCGATCGACCATGCCCTGCGCGCGGCGCGGAACGAAACGAGGCGTCCTTCGCTGATTCTCGTCCGCACCCACCTCGGCTACGGTTCCCCGAACAAACAGGACACGTTTGAAGCGCACGGTTCACCGCTGGGCGTGGAAGAGGTCAAGCTGACGAAGCAGAACCTGGGTTGGCCCGTTGAGCCGCTCTTCCATATTCCACCCGAAGCGCTCGCCCATTTTCGCAAGGCCCTTGCGCGCGGTCAGCATGCGGAGGCCGAGTGGCAGGATCGATTCTCCGACTACGCCACGAAACATCCCGACCTGGCCCGGGAATTTCAACAAAGGATGCGCGGCGAATTGCCGGCCGGATGGGACGCGGACATTCCCGTTTTTCCGGCGGACCCGAAGGGGATGAAGACCCGCGTGGCTTCAGGAAAAGTGATGAACGCGATCGCGCCGAAACTTCCGTCCCTGATCGGCGGTTCGGCGGATTTGGATCCCTCGACGCACACCGCGCTGAAAGACGCGGGCGATTTTGAATCTTCGGATCGAGCCTCGGGCGACACTCAAGGCTCGAGCGGCGGCGGCTGGAATTACGCCGGCCGCAACCTGCACTTTGGTGTTCGCGAACACGGGATGGGCTCGATTCTGAACGGCATTGGCCGTGCACGGCGGCATCATACCCTACGGCGCGACGTTCCTGATCTTCTCCGATTACATGCGGCCGCCGATACGACTCGCGGCGATGATGGAGCAGCGGGTGATCTACGTCTTCACGCACGACAGCATTGGACTGGGCGAAGACGGGACCACCCATCAACCGGTGGAACAACTCGCCAATCTGCGCGCCATTCCGCGCCTGATCGTGATCCGGCCCTGCGATGCGAACGAAACCGCGTACGCATGGCGCGTCGCGATTGAAACGCAGGACCGGCCGGTCGCGCTGGTCCTGACCCGACAGGACGTGCCGACCCTGGACCGCAATCGCTATGCCTCCGCCGAGGGCTGAAACGCGGGGCCTACATCCTGGCCGAGGCGGCGAACGGCCGGCCCGAGATCATTCTGATCGCGACCGGATCGGAAGTGAGTCTGATCGTCGAAGCGCAGCAGCGAGCTTGGAAAAGCAGAATATTCAAACGCGCCTCGTGTCCATGCCCAGTTGGGAATTGTTCGATGCGCAAACGGAGGAATATCGCCGCTCCGTGTTTCCGCCTTCGATCCGCGCACGGCTCGCCGTGGAAGCAGGCGCGACGCAGGGATGGCATCGCTACGTCGGCGATCGGGGCGACGTGATTGGCCTCGACCATTTCGGTGCCTCCGCGCCCGGACCGGTGCTGATGCGCGAATACGGATTTACCGTGGAGAACGTCTGCAAGCGAGCACGTGCCTTGCTGGAGAAGAACAATGCCTGATTCGCAAACAGCACCCCGAGGGCTACACCAGGGATCTCGGCAATGTGATCGACGTGGATCCAATTCGGGGCGCGAGGATCAGCCTTGCGGTGTGGATCCGCTGCGGTGCCGCGGTCCACTACTGGGGACCGATTGCGAGCGCTACAGTTTGGGCCTCACGGTCGTGAACCAGGCCTTCGAGGCCCAAAACAGGTGTCGTCCGCAGTTCGATGTAGGTGCTGGCAAGTGCTGCGAGGGCGAGCCGATTGCGAAGGGAAAATGGAGATGGACCACTACGGCGCCGGAAGTAGACTATTAGGAATGGATGATTTGTCGCTTCGCGTATTGAGGGAATTCATCGAGATGGGCAGCGAGTCGCTCGATCTGCACACGCTCTTTGAGGCGGGAGGAAACGATCCGCAGTCCCGGGAGCGAGTTCTTGACGTGATCACGCGTCTTGTAGACACGGGTCTCTTGGAACCGAAAGGTAGCGACTTTTACTCGCTCACGGACAAGGGCCGCAGCGCCCTCCGTAACCCGTGACTCCATCGATCTTGAACTGCGACCGGGCTCCCCAAGGTGAATCCAACACGTTGCCGATCGGCCGGGATCTTTCGGCATCGCCAACTGCTATTGTCACGCGTCGTTAACGGCAGGTGTGCCGCCTGCCAATCGTGCCATCACGAACGCCAAATGGCGGGTCTCATGTTTCCGATTCTGTCGGGGTGTTAACTCAGTTTGCGCCAGTCCTGCTCATTCAACTCTACTTTGTGTTTCTTCGCAGCAAATTCGATGCGTTTCCAGGCGGCATCGCGTTCGGCATCGGTCACCCCTTGCACCTGCTTGAAGCGGGAGATTGCGTTGCGCACGTGAGCAGCGTCATGGATGGGTTCTTTGCGCTCTTTGGGGAAAGCGAAGTTTTCGTCGGCGATACGATCGCGGCTAGCTTCAGTGATTTTGGACATGCTTCTTGATAAGCAAACCAATGGCCGATCTATTCGCGCCACCGCAGGAACGCACCCACTCCACCGATCGATTCGAGTAAAAACCCGTCTTCAATGAACGTCACGATTGCGCCAGTTTGCTTGGCTTTCGTCACCAGTAGATCGGGCACGGACGCTTGCCTTGGTTCTTCGCTCTTGGTTCCTCCCTCTGAATCGGGGATCTCCGGCGCCAGGATGGCTTGCACTTCCTCCGGCTGGGGATGGG
>CAVVLD010000095.1:0-21272 GCA_963748795.1 uncultured Solibacteraceae bacterium | reverse complement strand
AATCCAGGCCCTGATGGTGGACGCTCCGGCCACGCCGACCACGGTCAGACGCGGTCCGTTAGACCGCCCAGCCGGATGGCCCTGCCGACCGGATCTTCGTTCGGCCAGAAGGCGTGCGCCATAGTCTCGTTGATCACGATCACGGGCGGCGCGGTCACGTAATCCTGCGCCGTGAACTCGCGTCCCTTCAGGATCGGAATGCCCATAGTTCGGAAATAGTTTGGGCAGGCGACGCTGTAATTCGCGCCGGGCATTTGGTGGGGTCGGCCGGGGGCGACCTTCGATCTGGAAATCCGCGCGCGGCATTTCCTTGAAAGGGCAAATGGCCGACGGCGCCACCGACACCACGCCGGGATCGCGCCCACGTGCTCATCCAGATCCTGGCAGAAACGCGGCAGCCCAGGCGGCCCCACGTAGATTTCCTCCTGCGGAACCGACACCCCCATAGCCAGCACGTTCTTCGGATTCAACCCCGGGTCAACGCCCAAGCAGGCGCGACATGCTCCTGATCATCAGACCGGCGCCGGAAAGCACCACCACCGCCAGCGCCACCTCCGACGCCACCAGCGACTGACGCACGCGGTTCCGCCCGCCCGTGCTCGCCGAGCGGCCGCCTTCCTTAAGCGGCTCGTTCATGTCCGTCCGCAGCGCTTATGGCCGGCGCCACGCCGAACAGCAAGCCTGTCAGGCAGGAGACCACCAGCGCGAAAGCAAACACGCGGCCATCGATCGGGATAGAATCGACGGCGCTAGCGGCAGATAAAGCGAATCCAGCCGGAAAGCGAAAAACAGCACCCGTGTGCCCCAGGCCGCCAGCAGCAGTCCGGCCACGCCGCCCGCCAGTGCCAGCAGGATACTCTCGGTGAGCAATTGGCGCGCAATGCGGGACCCCGCGCGCCCAGCGCGCGCCGGATGGCGAACTCCTTCTGCCGGGCCGCGCCGCGCGCCAGCAGCAGGTTCGCCACGTTGACGCAGGCGATCAGCAGCACGAACGCCACGGCCGCCAGCAGTGTCAACATCGTGGTGCGAAGTACCTTCCATCCCGAATTCCGCAGCGAGATACCGTGGCGCCCATATCCGCGTCTTCCTTGGGGTACTGCCCGCCACACTGCTGCCGACCGCCTCCATCTCGGCCCGCGCCTGCGCCAGGCTCACGCCGGGCTTCAGTCGAGCAATCGAAAGGAAGCTGTTGTCGCCGCGGCCGAAGTCGGTCTTAGTGTAGCCCACGGGCACCCAGAGTTGGCGGGGCCGCTCCAGAATTGCCACTCGAAATCGCGCGGCATCACGCCGATCACCGTGAAGTCCGCGCCGTCGATGCGGATGCGTCTTGCCCACCAGCGACGGGTCGCCGCCGTAGCGCGACTTCCAAAGTCCGTAGCTGAGGACCACTTCGTGGTCCTTTCCCGAGCGTCTCCTCTTCGGGAAGGAACGTGCGGCCGATCAGCGGCTTCACACCCAGCACGGAGAAGAAACCCGCGGACACCCGCAAACCCGAAACCTGTTCCGCCTCCTGCGAGTTGCCCGCGGGCAGAGAGATTGTAGCCTCGGCCGGCGGAATCGAAGATGGCCATGCTCTCGAACGAGTGGCTCTGCCTCTGGAAATCCCAGAAGTTCGGCGCCGAGACGATATTCCAGTTGTTGGGGCCTTTGCCGAAGGTCTCCCAGACCAGCACCAGGCGATCCGCCGCCCGGGAAACGGCAACGGCTTCAATAGCGTGTTGTTGATCACGCTGAAGATGGTGGTGTTGGCGCCAATACCCAGCGCCAGCGTCAGCATCGCAACGAGCACGAAGCCCGCGCTTCGCCCCAGGTTGCGCAAACCGTACCGAATATCCTGCAACAGATTTCCCATTGGTGACAGTTAGCCTCAACCTTACTACTGCCGCCGCGCGGGAAAGTTAGCGGTTTGGGACAGATTTTATTTTGGCCCCGGGGAGCAATGCGCCAAAACATCCCCGGTCCTATTCTTTCAGGCGATAGATTGTACTCCTGGGCTTTTGAAAACACGAAGGAGTACAGGCTCGAAGGCCTCCAACTGGAAAGCACTCTGCCTTGGCATCGAAAGCGGGCCCATCGTACTTCTCGCAAAACTCCGCCGTCCGCAGGAAATGCGGATGTCCGCGAAACTTCTCCCGCATATGACGATCCATGCCGATGTGGTGAAAGAAATAGTAACCCTGAAAGATACCGTGCTTCTCCACCATCCAGTGATTCTCGTCCGAAACGAACGGCTTGAGCGATCGCGGCCGCGATATCCGGATGATTGAACGTGCCCAGCGTGTCGCCAATATCGTGAAGCAACGCACAAGCGACATATTCATCGTCGCGGCCATCCTTCATGGCCAGGGTCGCGGTGGAGCAGCGAGGGATGCATGTGGATTGTCCAACTCGCGCTGCGCCGCCCCTACACCTTCGTCGTCATGTCGCTGCTGATCGTGATCCTGGGCGTCCTGGCCATCTTCCGCATGCCCACCGATATCTTTCCCGAAATCGACATCCCGGTGGTCAGCGTCATCTGGAGCTACGCCGGCATCTCGCCCGAAGAGATGGCCGAAGTCGTCACCATCCGCTGCGAGCGCTCCTTCACCACCTCGGTCAACGACATCGAGCACATGGAGTCGCAATCCCTGCCCGGCCTCGCCATCATCAAGGTCTTCTTCCATCCGCAAGCCAAGATCGAAGCCGCCGTCGCGCAGTCTGGCCGCCGCCTCGCAATCGTCGCTCGCACTCCCTGCCCACCGGCATGACCCCGCCCGGCATCCTGCGCTACAACGCCTCCAGCGTCCCCATCCTGCAGACTGAGCATTTCGAGCGACACCCTGAGCGAGCAGCGCTCTACGATTACGGCTACAACTTCATCCGCACCCAGATGGCCACCGTGCAGGGCGCCAGCTTCCCGCTGCCCTACGGCGGCCGGCCGCGCCAGATCATGGTGGACCTCGACCCGAAGGCGCTCTACGCCCAGGGCCTCTCCGCCGGCGACGTCGTCAACGCCATCAATGCCCAGAAGCCTCATCCTGCCTTCCGGCACCGTCAAGATCGGCGCGCAGGAATACGCCGTCCGGCTCAACAGCGCGCCCGACCTCGTCGACGCCTTCAACAACCTGCCGATCAACCAGACCAACGGCACCACCGTCTACGTCCGCGACGTGGCCCACGTGCGCGACGGCTACGCCGTGCAGACCAACATCGTGCGCCACAACGGCGCGCGCGCCGCGCTGCTCACCGTGCTCAAGAACGGCGGCTCCTCCACGCTCGACATCGTGCGCCAGCATCAAGGACATGCTGCCGCGCATCCGCTCCACGCTGCCCGCCGGCGCTCAACCTGAAGCTGCTGTTCGATCAATCCATCTTCGTGCGCGCCGCCATCGCCGGCGTGCTGCGCGAAGCCACCATCGCCGCCCTCCTCACCGGCCTCATGATCCTGCTGTTCCTGGGAAGCTGGCGCAGCACCATCATCGTCTGCATCTCGATCCCGCTCTCGATCCTCACCTCGCTCGGCGATCCTGAACCTGCTGGGCGAAACCATCAACGTCATGACGCTCGGCGGCCTGGCGCTGGCCGTCGGCATCCTGGTGGACGACGCCACCGTCGAAATCGAAAACATCCACCGCAACCTGGGCCAGCGCAAGCCCATCCTGCAGGCGATTCTCGACGGCGCGCAGCAGATCGCCGTCCCGGCCTTCGTCTCCACGCTGTGCATCTGCATCGTCTTCGTGCCGGTCATCTTCCTCACCGGCGCGGCGCGCTATCTGTTCACGCCGCTGGCGCTGGCCGTGGTGCTCGCCATGATGGCGTCCTACCTGCTCTCGCGCACGCTGGTCCCCACCATGGTGCACTACCTGCTGCGCGGCCGAGGTGGACCGCTATCAGCGGCGAAGAGGGCGAATCGGCGACAGCGCTCAGCGGCTTCTTCGGCGGCATCCACCACGGCTTCCAGACGCCGCTTCGAGCAGTATGCCGCGACGGATACCGCCGCCTGCTGGCCTCCGCGCTGGCGCATCGCACAGCTGGTGGCCGCCGGTTTCGTGCTGATCTGCGCCGTCGTGCCTCGGCGCTGGCTCCCTTCCTCGGCGCGGATTTCTTCCCGCAGGTGGACGCCGGCCAGATCCGCCTGCACGTCCGCGCTCCGGCCGGCACGCGCATCGAAGAGACCGAGCGCTACTTCGCCCAGGTCGAGGACACGCATCCGCCAGCGTGATTCCCGCCGCCGAGCTCACCGACATCCTCGACAACATCGGCCTGCCCTACTCGCGGCTTCAACATCGCCTTCAGCGACACCGCCACCATCGGCGCGTTCGACGGCGAAATCCTGGTCTCGCTGCACCCCGGCGAGCACGCCTCCACCTGGGATTACATCCGCGCGCTGCGCGCGACGCCTCAACCGCGAGTTCCCCGAGCTCACGTTCTTCTTCCAGCCGGCCGACATCGTCGGCCAGATCCTCAACTTCGGACTGCCCGCGCCCATCGACGTGCAGGTCATCGGGCCGCTGGCCAACGCCGAGCGCCAACTACGCGCATGGCCCGGCAGATCGAGCGCGCGCATGGCGCGCATCCCCGGCGCCGTGGACGTGCACCTCCACCAGGTGGTCGACGTGCCGGAGCTGCGCTTCAACGTGGACCGCACGCGCGCCGAGCAGCTCGGCCTCACCCAGCAGGATGTCGCCAACAGCCTGCTGATCTCGCTCACTTCCAGCACGCAGATCGCGCCCAACTACTGGATCGATCCGCGCAACGGCGTCGACTACCCGGTCGCCGTGCAGACGCCCGCAGTACCGCGTGGATTCCACCGCCGAGCTGCTGCGCACGCCCATCCACGCCGGCGCCGCGGCATCGTCGCCGCAGTTGCTCGCCAACGTGGCGCGCCTCGAGCGCGACACCACCGCCTGCGGTGGTCAACCACTACAACGTGCAGCCGCTCTTCGATGTCTACGCCAACGTGCAGGACCGCGACCTGGGCGCGCGTGGCCGCCGACGTCGACGCGCGTGCTGGCCGATTTCACGCCCAAGCTGCCCAAGGGCAGCTTCATCGAAACGCGCGGCCAGGTCGCGACCATGCGCAGTTCGTTCATCGGCCTGGGCGTCGGGCTGGTCTTCGCCATCGTGCTGGTCTACTTCGTGATGGTGGTCAACTTCCAGTCCTGGCTCGATCCGTTCATCATCCTGATGGCGCTGCCCGGCGCGCTTGCCGGGCATCCTGCTGATGCTGTTCGTCACCCAGACCACCATCAACGTGCCCGTCCCTGATGGGCGCCATCATGAGCATCGGCGTGGCCACCGCCAACAGCATCCTGCTGGTCAACTTCGCCAACGACCTGCGCGAGACCGGAGCCGACGCCATGACCGCCGCGCTCGAAGCCGGCTTCACCCGCCTGCGCCCGGTGATGATGACCGCGCTGGCCATGATCGTCGGCATGCTGCCCATGGCGCTCGGGCTGGGCGAAGGCGGCGAGCAGAACGCCCCGCTGGGCCGCGCCGTCATCGGCGGCCTGCTGCTGGCCACCGTCGCCACGCTGTTCTTCGTGCCCGTGGTCTACAGCGTGCTTGCGGCGCACCCCGCCGCGCTACGGCAGGAATGCCGAAGTAGATTGATCATGACTGCCCTCGCAGCCGGCCAACGACCCGGACGGGCCGCCGGCCGGTCGCTGGTCTTCTTCGCCGTGCTGGCTGCTGGTGATCGCCGCCGCCATTGTCGGCGGCGTCCTGCCGCGCCTCTCCCGCCAGAAAGGCCTGCTCGCGGCGTCCGCAGGAAGCCCGCGACCGCAAGCCCGTGGTCATCGCTTCCGCCGCGCGCACTGGCGCCGCGGCCAAGGACGCCATCGATCTGCCCGGCGACCTGCAGGCCATGATCGAATCGCCCATCTTCGCCCGCGCCGATGGCTACCTGCAAAACCCGCCTGGTCGATATCGGCGACCGCGTGAAGACCGGCCAGCTGATGGCCGAAATCGAAACGCCCGGAACTCGACCAGCAGATCGCCCAGGCGCGCGCCACGCTCGCGCAGTCGCAATCCGCGCTCAAGGAACTGCGAAGCCGACCTCGACCTCTCGCGCGCCAATCTGAACCTGGCCCGCGTCACCCTGGACCGCTGGCAGCGCCTGGCCGACAAGGGCGTGGTCTCGCGCCAGGAGCGCGACGAAAAGCAGGCCGATTTCGCCGTGAAGGAGGCCCAGGTCGACCAGCGCCGAAGCCACCCTCGCCACCGCCCAGGACACCGTTCGCGCCAACGAGGCCAACCTGCGCCGCCTGGAAGAGATGAAGGCCTTCGCCCGCGTCACCGCGCCCTTCGACGGCGTGGTCACCGCGCGCAACGTCGATGTCGGCACGCTCATCAACGCCGGCAACGGCGGTGCTACACGCGAAATGTTCCGCGTGGCGCAGATTCAGCCGCTGCGCATTTTCGTCAACGTGCCGCAGACCTACGTCGAGGAGATGCACGACGGACAGACCGCCGAACTGCGCGTGCAGGAGCGGCCCGGCCAGGTCTTCCCCGCGCGCGTCACCAACATCTCCAGCTCGCTCGATACCAATTCCCGCTCCATGCTGGTGATCCTCGAAACGCCCAATCCCGGGCGCTACGCTGTTTCCCGGCATGTATGCGCAGGTGCGCTTTGCCGGCTCGCCGCCCCAGGCCCACGCTGCGCATTCCCGGCGACGCCGTGATCATGGATAAGAACGGCGCGCGCGTGGCGGTGGTCGGTCCCGACCACGTGGTGCACTTCCGGAGCGTCGCTATCGGGCCAGGATCTCGGATCCGAAATCGAGGTCATCTCCGGGGCTCGCCCCGGGCGAGCTGGTAATCTCCAACCCCAGCGACGCGGTGCAGGAAAACGCCGTCGTAGACGTGCGCAGCCGGTAGCGCTAATTCTTCAGGATGGTCCCGTGGGTGAGGTCCTGGACCTGGCTCACTTTCCCGTCGACCAGTTGCACTTCGAGGGTGGCCTCGCGGTTCATATAAGAAAGTGTTTTGGTGTTGAGGCCGGTGGTGATTTCCAGGGCACCGGGGCCGAAGCGGCGAAGGAGTTCGTCGTAGGCCGTTCCGGGCGCGATTAGCTTGGGGTCTTCGTAATGGACCGGTATAACGATCGCCACGGGCGCGGTGAGGGTGGCGGTGCGAACGGTCGTCACCGGAGCGGCCTTCCGGGTTGTTGGCGCGGTCCGGGTCTCCACCGTGGTTTCGGCCACGCCGAGAGTCTTGTTCAGTGATTTTTCCAGGTTGTTCAGCGTTCCGCCGATGCCCTTCATAGGGCCAGCGGAGGTGGCCGCGCGTCCTGCTCCGAGGGCGTTCTCCACCATGGCCTGAGCCGAAGCCGCCTGGGGGCAGAGGGCCAGCAGCGGAAGGAACGTCCAAAACAGGGGAAAGCGTCTCATAGAGCCCATCTTCCGGCTGGCAGGGGCCTGAAACAAGCCTATCGAAGGTTAGCTCCAAAAAGGGGTCAGACGCATTTAAAAAAGGGGACAGACGCATTTTTTCACGCTGAAAAATAAGGGGTTACGTCCTTCAAAAAATGCGTCTGTCCCCTTTTTTTGGTGTTGACATGGCTATGTAGAAGTGATACATATGTAGCAGATGGCGGAACTGAGTTACATTGCGGCGACGGTCCTGCACGCGATTGCCAGCGGCCGGGGGTACGGCTTCCAGGTGATGGAAGCAGCGGGGCTGGCTAGCGGGACGGTCTACCCGGCGCTGCGCAAGCTGGAGAAAGGCGGGCTCATCCGGTCGCAGTGGGAGCATGCGGCGGTGGCGCGCGCGGAGCAGCGTCCCGCGCGCCGCTACTACCGCATCACCAGCGAGGGAGAAGCTGCCCTGGTGTCGGCGGGGCAGAAATATCGTTTCCCGGAGTTGGCGCCCAAAGAGAGTTGAATGGCGATGCGGGTACCCATTGAATCGCGCGCACTGCTGGCGGCAGCTTCGGCCCTGGTGCCGCGCGAAGAGCGCGCCGAGTGGCGGCGCGAATGGGACGCCGAAATCTGGTGGTGGCTCGGCAGCCATACCGGGGAGCGGCTGCGGCTGGCGGTCCACTGCGCAGGTGCGCTGAAAGATGCCACGTATTTGCGGGCCGCGCACGGCGACGCGATCGCCACGTTGCGCCGCGCGGCGGGATCGCCGGGTGCCTGCCTGGCGGGGCTGGCTCTGCTGCTGATCGCCGTGGTGGCCGCCAGTGGTCTGAGGGAAACGAGGCGCGTGCTGCACGGCGACCCGTTCGCCGGCGCGCACCTGGCAGTGCTGGAGCAGACGCTTCCGTTCATGGGCGCTCATCTGGGCGTGCCTCCGGCGAAAGTGGCGGACTGGGATGCTCGGGCGCAGTCGCTGGAAGGCGCCGCTATTTACTCGCGCACGCGGCGGCGCGAGGTGGCGCGGGCAGGTCCGAAATTCTTTGCGCTCCTCGGGACGCACGCGGCGATCGGCACTCTTTCCGCGCCGGCACTGCCCGCGGCCGTGCTCAGCTACGAGTGCTGGCAGCGGAAGTTCCACGCCGATCCCGCGGTGGTGGGACGCATCGTCGACTCCGCGCCGGTGATCGGTGTGCTGCCGCGCGATTTCTGGTTCTTGGATCTGCGGCCCGATGTATGGATTCTGGGCGCGCCTGCGAGCGACGCGCCTTCGCCTGCCCTGGCGCGGCTGAAGCCGGGGGTGAAACCCGACGAGGCGCAAGCGGAATTGCGTGACCTGGCCGCCCAGGTTAAGCCGGTTTCCCGGGGTTCGCTGGTGGTGGTAGAGCCGGTCGAGCGGCTTTCCGCGCGGCCGCTCAGCGCGCTGGGGATCCCGTGGCTGGTGCTGGTCTGTAGCGCCGTAGCCGCGGCGGTGGTGCGTTTCCGGCGCGCGCCGGCCTTTGCAGCGTTCCTCGCGGCCAAGGTGGTGCTTTCGCTGACTCTGATGCTGCTGGCGACCGTCGAATTCGGCAGTTCGTGGATGACCATTAACAGCGGAGAAAGCAATCTGGCCGCGGGCGTGGCGTCGTTGTGGCTGTTCCTCGCCGGGCCGGGCGCGGCGCTGTATTGGTGCTGGCGCGATCAGCGCCGGCGCTGCCGCATCTGTCTGCACCGGCTGGAAATGCCTGTGCATTTCGGCGAGGGCGCGCGCATGTTGTTAGAGCACGCCGGAACGGAACTGGTCTGCCCGCAAGGGCACGGCTCGCTTTTCACCGCGGATGGCGCGGACCCCGCGACGCACTGGTACCCGTTGTTCGCCGGCAAGTAACGCGCCAAGAGGGCTAACCTTAAATGTCGACGTTGTTGCAGGATCTTCGTCTGTCCGTACGTCTGCTGCGGCGCAATCGCGGATTTGCCGCGGCGGCGCTGGCCGTGATCGCGCTGTCCACAGGCGCCGGCACCGCGGTCTTCAGCGTGGTGTACTCAGTGGTGCTGCGGCCTCTGCCGTTTCCCGCGCCGGATCAACTGGTTTCCCTCACGCAGTTCTACGCATCGTTCAAAGAGAACGTGGTCACCGGCCCGGTTTTCTTCGATTGGCTGGATGGCGCATCGCAGTCCGCTACCCTGGCCGCTTACAGCGCCGGTCAGTATACGCTCACCGGGGGCGGGTTCGCCGAAAGCATTCCGGTAGCGCGCGTGTCGTACCAGTTCTTCGATTGCCTGGGCGTGCGCCCGGCGACCGGTCGGACCTTTGCCGCGAGGGAAGACCGTCCCGGCTCGGACGGCGTGGTGGTAGTAAGCCGGGCTTTCTGGAATGGACGTCCGCGGCGCGACATTCTGGAACTTGAAGGGCGCAGCTATCGCGTGATCGGTGAGATGCCGGAAACGTTCGCGTTCCCTCCCGCCACGCAGCTTTGGGTTCCGCTGGCGCTCGATCCGGCCCGTGAGCGCGCCGGCGGACCCGTCGAGATGGTGCGCGTGATTGGCCGCCTGCACCGGGGCGTCACCGCGGCGGGGCTGACAGGAACGCTTGCCGGCATCTCCGCCCGCGTTCAGGGGTTCAGCGCCGGAGGCCGCCCGGTGGTGACTCCGCTGCGGACTTGGCTCACCGGCAAGACGCAGCATGTCTGGTTCGTGCTGTTGGGTGTGGTGGCGATCGTACTGCTGGTGGCTTGCGCCAACGTGGCGGGACTACTGCTCGCGCGCGGGGCCGCGCGGCGCGGTGAGATGGCCATCCGGCTGGCCATCGGCGCTCCAGCGCATCGCCTGGTGCGGCAGTTGCTCACCGAAAGCCTGGTGCTGGCGGCGGCCGGGTCCGCGACGGGCCTGGCTCTGGCCGCCCTGCTGGTGCGCGTTCTGCTGCCGCTGATTCCCGATGCCATGCTGGCCGGACGGCCCGTGCATTTGGATGCGCCGGTGTTTGCCTGCACCGCCGCCACGGCCGTAGCGATCGCACTATTGTTCGGCATTGCTCCCGCTCGCGACGCGCTGCGGACCACTCGCCGCCGGGCGGTGGACTTGCGGGGCATCCTGGTAGCGGCGGAAGTGGCACTCAGCCTGGTGCTGCTGGTGGCCGCGTCGCTGATGGTCCGCAGTTTTTCCGCGCTGACCGCCGTAGACGCGGGCTTTCGCGCGGACCATGCCCTCACTCTCGCGGTCAACCTGCCGGCTGCCGCCTATCGCGAGCCGCCGCGGCAGTTCCAGTTCTACCGGAACGCGCTGGATGCCCTGGCCGCACTGCCCGGCGTGCGCGGCGCGGCTCTGGCATCCTCGCTCCCCTTCACCGGCGGCAGTACAGGTTTTGCGCTGGCCAGCGCGGAGGGCGAGCGGCCCTGGAGTTCGGATGAGGGTCTGCGCCATCGCGTGGATGCCTTGTTTATCAGCGCGGGGTACTTCCGCGCCGCCGGCACGCCTTTGTTGGAAGGCCGTGAGTTCACCGCGGGCGAGATGACCGCGGAGAGCCGCGCCGTGATCGTCAATCGTGCGCTGGCGCGCCGGTATTTCGGCGCGGCACCGGCAGTGGGGCGGCGCATCAAGCTGGGCTTTCTGGAATCGCCGGAGCCGTGGCGCACCATTGTGGGGGTTGTGCGCGATTCCAAGCGCGGCGCTCTGGAAGAAGAGGTGGCACCCGCGGTCTACCGCCCCTACATGCAGCGCAACGGCCTGCGCTTCGCCGGCCTGATCCTGCGGACCGCCGGTGACCCCGAGGCGCTTGCCGAACCCGTCCGCCGCACGCTGGCGCGGCTGGATGGCGCGGTGGCCGCATCCGATGTGCAGACCATGGAGCAGCGGCTGAATCGCTCGGTGGCATCGCAGAAGCTGCGCTCGGTCTGTTCGGTTCTGCTGGCACTGGTGGCGCTGGCCATGGTGGTCACCGGCTTGTATGGCGTGCTGTCTTACCTGGTGGCGCAGCGCACGGTGGAACTGGGAATCCGAATGGCTCTGGGGGCGGCGCCCGGCGATATTTCGACGCTGGTGTTACGGCGCGGCGCCGGGTTGGCGCTGGCCGGCATCGCCGCTGGAGCGCTGCTTTCCATGGCCGCCGGCCAGTCTTTGCGCGGACTTCTGTTCGGCGTGACACCGGCGGACCCGTGGATTCTGGCGGGCGCCGCGGCGCTGATGCTGGCAGTCTCCCTGGCCGCCGCCGCGCTTCCCGCATGGCGCGCCGTGCGCATCGATCCGATGAAGTGTTTACGACAGGAGTAACTCGATGAAGCTGACATTCGCATGTACTGTTTTGCTGCTCGCCCCCATTTGGGCGCAGGAGAAAAAGCCCGACCTTTCGGGCCACTGGACCATCAACGCCGCCCGGAGCGATTACGGCCGGATGCCGAAACCCAAATCCTATGTCGAGGTGATCGACCATAAAGAGCCCGTGCTCACCATCTCAACCACCAGCGAGGACAACCGCGGCGAGTCGAAATCGTTTCTCAAACTGACCACAGACGACCGCGACTGCATCAATGAAGTGAACGGAAACGAATTCCATTCCAAGTCTCATTGGGAAGGCGGAAAGGTGGTGACCACGGTGACTGGCGACCGGGGCCTTTCGCTGGTGGAGGTGCGCAGTGTATCAGCGGACGGAAAATCACAAACCGTGGAAACTTACATGGGACAGCGGGGAGGGACGCCTGCAATGGTGAGGGTAGAGGAGAGGAAGTAGGACAGACCGAAGCGGCCTGTCCTACCGGTGATGCTTAGCCGGAACTAGGTGGTCGCCCGCTTGGCGGTCATCTTGTTCGTGCGAGGAGTGCCATCCTGGCCCGTCATGGTGGATTCGAATTCGATGGTGTCGCCACTGATGGTACCCTTGTAGCCCATCACCATCTCGTTTCCGCCCATGCTCATCTTCACATTGAAGGTCACGTTGTTGCCGTCAACCTTACCGTCGGTGATTTCCGATACCATCGGATCTCCGCCGCGGCCCGGCCGGGAGATGTTGCCGGTCAACGTGGAGCCGTCGACCTTGAAGTTGAACGTGGTCACGCGAGGAGCCCCGCCGTTACGGCCGGGTGTTTCAGCAGTCCACTTGCCGCTGATGTCGGCAGCCATCGCTCCGAATGCAACAACAAGCAGAATCGTCAGTACAAAAAGCAGCTTTTTGGTCATAGTGCTAGGGAAGGCGTACAGAATCGACAGGATGTTACCGTAAGGCAGCAGTAGGGCGAATTATTCACAGCCCCCCGCTGCCTCGACCGGTTACCGTAATTTTGGAACCTTTTTAGGTGGTAGCTTTTTTCGCGGTCACTTTGGTGGTCGTCGGATCGCCACCGTTGCGGCCCGGACGAGTATATTCGAGATCGATCGAATCGCCCTTCATCGTGCCCTTGTAGGTGATGCTGGTCGGGTTGCCACCGCCCCGGCCTGCCTGTTCAATTGTGAAGGAAATAGCGTCGCCATCGATCTTTCCGTCCTTGATCTCGGAGACCATGGGATCGCCACCCCGGCCCGGACGGCTCATATTTCCGGTCAGCGTGGAGCCTTCGGCTTTAAGGGTTAGAGTAACGGTTGTGGGGTTGCCACCGCCCCGGCCCTGTTGTTCATAGGTCCACTTGCCAGTGGGGTCCGCCGCGAAGGCGACGAGGGCCACGGCAAGAGCCAGCGTCAATGCAAAAAGCAACTTTTTGGTCATAGCGACATTGTAGGCGTGATTTCGGTGATGGATGTTACCGGTCTGGAGCCGCGAACCTATCTTTCGGCCAAAAGACCGACTGTCGCCGTCCCACGAGTGCAAGGTAAAATCAAGAATTGACTGATTTTCTGGTTACCATCGTGATTCCCACGCTGGCTGCGGATGCCAGGCTCCGGGAATGCGTGGAAGCTCTTCACAGGCAGTCGCGGCACGATTTCCAAATCGTGGTGGTGGACAATAGCGGGCAGTCTCTAGCGCGCCGGAACGGAACCGCTCCGGGAGCGGAGATTATCGAAAACAGCACAAATGTTGGATTCGGTGCAGCGGTCAATGAGGGAATAGAGGCCTCTTGCTCGCGCTACCTGGCGGTTTTGAACGACGATGCCGTGGCCCACCCGGAATGGCTCGATGCCCTGGTTCGCGCCATGGAGCAGCGGCCCGATGCGGGCATGTGCGCCTCGCAGGTCCGCTTGTTCGGCGAGACGGGGCTGGATTCGGCGGGCATGCTGGTGGCGCGCGACGGCAGCAGCAAACAACGGGGACACGGCCGGCCGCCGGAGGATTTTCCGGTACCCGAAGAGACACTTTTTCCCAGCGGTTCGGCCGCGCTCTACCGGCGCTCGATGCTCGACGAGGTCGGCGGCTTCGACGATCATTTCTTCCTCTACTGTGAAGATACAGACCTGGGATTGCGCGCTCGCTGGGCCGGCTGGAAGTGCCTGTATGTGCCGCAGGCGATCGTGGAGCATCATTATTCCCATTCGGCCGGGCGGGCATCGCCGGTCAAGGCCTACTACGTGGAACGAAATCGCTTGTTCGTCCTGCTGAAGAATTTTCCGGGAGGCATGCTTCCGGCCGCGCTCGTTGCCGCCTGGGGCCGCTATTTCTGGCATTTTTGGTACAGTTTGCGGGGGCAGGGTAGCGCGGCGCGTTTCCGCGCGGAAGGCAATGCCGGCATTCGTATGCTTTGGTACGTGCTTCGGGCGCATGGGGCCGTGCTGCTTCACGGTGCGCGGCTGTGGCGGCAGCGGGCCGGGATTCGGGCCCGCGCGCGCATCACGCCGGCCGTTTTCCGGCACCTGGTGCGCAGCCACTCCATCAGCGTCAGGAGGATGGCGGCTCTTTGACTCCCCTCGCCCACCCGGTTCGCTGCTGGTGATTGTGCCCGCCCTCAATGAAGAGGGCGCCATCGGCGGCGTGGTGGATCGCATCCGTCAACACGTACCGGGAGTGCCGGTGCTGGTGATCGACGACTGCTCCTCGGACGGCACCGTGGCCCGCGCCGCGTGAGGCCGGGCGCCGACGTGCTCGCGCTTGCCGCACCACCTGGGTCTGGGCGGCGCCGTGCAGGCCGGGTACAAACTCGCGTTCGAACTGGGGTTCGACTACGTCATCCGGGTCGATGGCGATGGCCAGCACGACGCGCGCGATATCCCCCGGAGTGTCGACAAGCTGAAGACTCCGGTTGCGAGATGGTGATCGGCTCCCGCTTTGCCGATTTGACCGACTCCAAACCGGGACCCTGCGCCGCCTCGGCATCCGTCTTCTTCCGCTCGGTCCTGCGCCCGATTCTCGGCAAGCCCGTGCACGATCCCACCTCCGGCTTCGTCGGCGTGAATCGCACCGCGCTCGGCGTGTTCAGCGCCAGTTTTCCCCTGGAGTATCCGGAAATTGAAGCGCTGGTGGTGCTGCAGCGCAGGCGATTCCGCTTCGACGAGATTCCCTGCCAGTTTCGTCCGCGCTCACCGGGCGCTCGTCCATCACCGCGCTCAAATCGCTCTACTATATTGTGCACGTGCTGCTCGGGGTGTTCGTCAACGTGCTGAAGTTTGAACGCCGGCTGCATCGTCCACCCGAACAAGGCGGCAAAGGAGGATAGATGGATCGACTCCTGAACTTGACCACGGCCATGAGCATCGTGCTGTTGATTGTGGTGCTCGTCCGTGCGCCGCGCCCACATTCGCGTGGAATACTCGGTCAGCTGGCTGCTCGCTGCCGCCGCCATTCTGGTGCTGTCCCGGGTGCGCCCCAGCTGGATCTTTTTCGCCGCATGGCGGGTCTGCCGGATACGCCCCTTACGCTCTTCCTGCTGGGTGCGGGCGTGTTACTGGTCATGTTCTTTCGTTTCTCCGTCATCATTTCTCATCTTCGTGACGACAACATCGCTTTAGCGCAGCGCGTGGCGATTCTGGAATATCACCTGCATCATCTGCGAGAACATGAAGGTTAAGCCCCAGCCCAGACAAAAGAAGGAACAGGCAAAGGCCAGCCGGTGGCCATTTCTTGTTGCGGCGGCGGTGGCGCTGGTCGCCCTCTTCGTGGCCTACGGTCCGGCGCTGCACGGCGACTTTCTCTTCGACGATTACGCGCTCTCTTATACCCTTCCCACCGCCGCTACCGACGCTCTGCCAATTGGCGTCCGCCCCGTGCTGCAACTCACTTACTGGCTCAATTCGCAATTATCGGGCGATAACACGTTTTCATACCACGTCGTGAATCTGTTGATTCACTATCTTGCCTCGGGGCTAATTTTCCTGATTGTGCTGCGCCTGGTGGAATGGAGCGGCGTGGAAAAGCCCCGCCGGACCGTGCTGGCGGCCTTCGCGGCATTCCTCTTTCTGTTGCATCCGGTTCAGACCGAGGCGGTGGCGTACGTGGCCGGCCGCAGCGAGTCACTTAGCACCATGTTCGCCATGGCCGCGTTCGCGGTGTTCCTCTATCGCCGGGAAACCTCCGCCACCTGGACGGTTGTGGTGGAAGTGCTGGCCCTGTTCGGACTGGCGCTGGCCTCCAAAGAACAGACTATGGCGCTCCCCGCCCTCCTGCTACTCACCGATTTCTGGTGGAATCCCGGTTTTTCGTTGCGCGGAATTGCCCGAAACTGGCGCCTGTACGCCGTGATGGCCGCCGGCGCGGCGGTTGGAGTCGCCTTCTTCTGGCGCCTCATCTTCGGGGCGAAGACCGCCGGCTTCGCGTTGAAGGATTTCACCTGGTATCAATATTTCTTCACGCAATGCCGCGCCCTCTTTGTATATATGCGCGAGTTCATTCTGCCCGTGAATCTGAATGCCGACTGGGACTTCCCCGTCTCGCATACCATTTTGGATCATGGCGCCATCATCGGGCTCATCGCCCTGATTGCCCTCGCGGTCGGAGCGTGGTTTTTGCGGTGGCGCTTCCGGCTGGCTGCTTACGGCTTCTTCGCCTACCTGATCCTGATGGCTCCCACCTCTTCGATTCTGCCGATTCAGGACGCCATCGCCGAACGGCGCTTGTACTTCTCCATGCTGGGCCTGCTGCTCATCGCCGTAGACCTGGTGAATCGCATCAAGATCGATCGCCGGCAGCTTGCTTACGGTGGCGCGGCGGTGGTGCTGGTAGCGGCGCTGGCTACCCACGCCCGGGCCGCGGTGTGGGCCAGTCCGATGGCTCTGTGGCAGGATACCGTCCAGAAGTCGCCGAATAAGACCCGCGTCCGCTTCCAACTGGCGTTTGTCTACTACGCGCGCCAGGACTACCCGGCCGCCATTCAGAAGTTTGCCGAAGCGGCACGCGTGGGTCCTCCCAGGGCCGATCTGCTAGTGGACTGGGGCCTTTCCTACGCCGCACTGCACGAGACCGATAAGGCGTTGGAGAAACTGAACGAGGCGGCCGCGCTCACCCCCACGGCACACGTCTATTCCCAAATCGGACAGGTGAACGGCGCGGCCAGCCGGTGGCCCCAAGCCCTGGAAGCGTTGAACCGCGCCGCGACGATCGACCCCAATTATGGGCTGACCTACTTCTATCGCGGGCTGGTATATTACAGTACGAACGAATGCGGCAAAGCGGTGCAGGAATACCAGCACGCACTGGCGCTCGATCCCGCCACGCCGAATGGCGCCGAGGCGCTCCGGCAGGCAACTGTCTGCGCAGCCCGTCATTGACCCCATGCGCATCGGAGTGAACGCGCTGTACCTGATTCCGGGCTGCCTGGGCGGCACGGAGATTTATCTGCGCAGCCTGCTGGCGGCGCTCGGCGAGATCGACTCCCGCAATCGCTACTTCGTATTTACCAACCGCGAAACCGGGTCGGACCTGGTGCCGTCCCTGCCCAATTTCGAAATCCGGCCGCAGGCCGTGCGGGCCGTTTCGCGCCCGGCGCGCATCTTCTGGGAACAGACCATGCTGCCATTCCAGGCCCTGCGCCTGCGCCTGGACGTGATGCTGAACCCGGGCTTTACCGCTCCGCTTTTCTGCCCCTGCCCGCAGGTGACCGTCTTCCACGATCTGCAACACAAACGGCACCCGGAGTACTTCCGCTGGTTCGACCTGCCCTTCTGGAAGTTCTTTCTGTTCTGGTCGGCGCAGGTATCCAAGCTGGTGCTGGCCATCTCGGATTCTACCGCCGCCGACCTGCGCCGCTTCTACCGCCTGCCCGACTCCAAACTGCGCGTCGTGCCTCTGGGTGTGGACCCGGTATTTTTCGAGATCGGAAAGAGGCGGCGGCCCGATCCATTTCTGCTGTCCGCCTCTACGCTGCATCCGCACAAGAACCTCGACGGGCTGCTGCGTGGGTTTGCCGGATTCCGCGAGGTGTATCCCGAATTCCGATTGATCGCGTGCGGCATTCACGGTTTCTTCACCGGTCCGCTGGTGGCGTTACGGAAGTCGCTCGGGCTGGAGGACTCGGTGGAGTTTCCCGGCTGGATCCCGCGTCAGGATTTGTACGATTTGTACCAGCGCGCCTGGGCGTTCATTTACCCGTCCAAGTTCGAAGGGTTCGGTTTGCCGGTGCTGGAAGCCTCGGCGGCGGGAGTTCCCACCGCCTGCTCGCGGATCGAGCCGCTGGCCGGAATCGCCGGCGAAGCCGCCCTGCTGTTCGATCCGCTGGATCCGGAAGCCATCACCGGCGCGCTGCTGCGTCTGGTGGAAGATTGCGAACTGCGCGAACGTCTGTCGAAAGCCGGTCCGCGCAGGGCCTCGATGTTCTCCTGGCGTGCCACCGCCGAGGCTACGCTGGACGCCCTGGCTGTTGCCGGTGGTTCCACGTAGTCCAAGGGGGATATTGACACCACGGATGAGTGGCGCTAGCGTTTAACTGTCGGAAAGTGTCAGGCCCGGCATGAAATCCATTCTCTGTTGCCTGACGCTGAGCGCCTTGTCCGCGTTCAGCGCAACAGTGGGCGGCCCGGCGCCCCCCTCAGAATCTACACCGAATTTCGAAGCGCGCCTACCCAGGCGGTCGAAACTTCCATGGAGTCGGAGGTGTCGGCCCTGGTCTCTCCGATTGGCCTGGGTGTGGAGTGGAGGTCGCTGGCCGCTCCCCGGTACGGGGAATCGTCGGCGGCCCTGGTGGTGGTGACCTTCACCGGCACATGCGAGGCGGTCAGGCTGCAACCCCACCGCGCGATGGGCGGGGCGTTCGGCTTGACGCATATCAGCGATGGCGTAATTCTTCCTTTCGTCGATATAGACTGCGATCGCCTTCACGATTTACTGCAAGCCAAGTTGCTGCAGGCAGATGGCCGGAAGCGCGACCAGCTCTTAGGTCGAGCGTTGGCGCGCGTTCTGGGTCACGAACTGTACCACGTGTTTGCCGAGACTCGCCACCATGAAAAAGGCGGGGTGGCTCGAGCCTGCCTTCACGGCCGGCGAGTTGCTATCCGATGATTTCAACTTCGGCGAGAAGGAATTCCGCACGCTTACCACCAGCAAGTTAAGGGCGCTGCTGCGTTTCCGGAAGTCCTCCGGGACAAGCCCCGCAACGGGCAGGAAGCTTATACCGCGAACGGATGCAGCTCATGTCATGGGGATCATGGCCAGGGCACACACTGGGCGCCTCCGTTGCGCGGAAAGAGCCTCGATCCGAAAGCGCTGACTGCCCGCTTTGAAAAGAAGCGGGAAGATATGTACCGCCGGGCGCGAAACATGAAATTAGACTGGCAGTTTCCTACCGATGAAGAGGTTGCGAACATCATAACGGCCCTGGAGACCGGCCTGGATTGAGTTACGGCGTATCCGCCACGGTGAGCCGCCGAAAATCCAAAACGCGGCGCATTTTCCCGTATTTCAGCGTGAGTTGTTCGGAATCCACGGCCGCTTCCACAACGGCCCACCGAATAATGGCCAGTGGCTGCGGTCCGGCTTCTGGCCGTAAGTAAAGCTCAAGTTCTTCCCGCGCAGGGAACGAAATCTCACCGTGGGAAGCGGACTCAAGTGGAATTCCAATGGCAGAGAGAGGATCGCCTGGCGGAACGCCGCGGCATCTTTGAATTCCGAACGTGCCGCCACCTGCACCACCATTCCGTTTTTCAGGTACGGACTGAACAGGCGCCTGCCGCCGCCTTCAATCGGCTTCCAGGTATACGGCTGCAGCGGCCGGCAGGCGATGAGCGCATCGCCGCCGCGCGCGAAGATCCAGCCCGACGGGTCCTCCCGGACCTCGGCCAGATCCTTGGAGAAGAAGCCGTTGATGTGCGGAAAGCGCGTGCCGGGCGGGATGTCGTACAGCACGATCACCGTGTCCCGGTCCTGAAAGATCTTTTCGTACGGCGAGCCGCCCACGAATTTGTCCGGCGAATCGTAGCTCTTCTTCGAACTGACCACGTCCGGCGATGCCGATGTCGGGTGGAAACGTGAAGTACGTCTGCAAGCTCGCTTAACGAAGAATACGGGTGCAGGGTGAAGAACGTGTTTTGCACGCCGCGCGGGTCGGGGACATTCCACGTGACGTCCCAGGAGTGCTCCTGGATGGGCTGCAGCATGCCGCCCTGGTCGGAGCCGACCGCGTACTCCCGCCGCACGTAGGTGGTCTTGTAGACAGGGCCGTGCAGGTCGTCGATAGAAGCGCCAGCGGTTGCGGGTGCGCTTGCGTTCGTAATGCGTGTAGGGCTGCGGAGCGGTCCGTGGCGATGTGCTTGAGAATCTCGGGCGGCTCATAGGCGCTGGCCAGCACGTAAAAGATGACGTAGCCATCGGGCGGATCGAGCGGCCGGCCGAGGCCGAACAGCAGCCAGCCGAAATCGCTCGACGCGTTGACCACTTTTCCAGCACCGGCTTGATCGTAGACGCGCGAGTGCGCGCCCACGTAAATGCCGTCGAGGTTTTCGGCGGCGTAATCGGCGATCAGGTAGTCGAGCATCATGGCGGCGCGCTTCTTCATCGCCGGATCGTTCGCCCATGCCGCCAGGTACGACATGGAAAGGAGGTAGAGGCCCATGTAGTGCGGACTGTCGTATTCGCCCTGCCCCCGCGTGGTGGTGAGCCGCACCCAGGAGTCGATCCAGCCTTCGCGCTTCACGCATGTTTCTCCGCCGACGATTTGCCGGTGTACCACAGCTCACCGGGCTGGTCCGGCCACATCTGCGACATCAGGTACAGGCTGGTGTAATAGAGCAGCCAGTGATTCTCGGTGTCGCCGCGATACGGCATGTACGTCTGGAAAGAGTCGCCGCAGCGCCTGGCGCGCCGGCTCCGGTCAACTGGCCCTGGTCGAGATAGGCGATGGCGGTGACGGGAAACATCCAGAACATGTCGCCGGTCGGCGTGCGGCCAGCAACTCTTCCAGACGTCGCGAGCACAAGGCCCGCATCCTCGTGCAGCGAAGCTTGGCGGCGATGTTGGCATATCCCAGCGCGCCGGTGCCCTTGGGATGCGCATACGCCTCGATCACACGCTCGGACGCGCTCGGCGAAACGCGGCGTCTGCGCGCGCATGGGAGCCAGCAGCAGGGCGGCACAAAACGCCAGGCCGCTCATCGCCGGCCACCTCCGGGACGAACAGCATCCGAAACACGCGGCTGCCTTCCAGCCCGTCCCGCGTCCACGTGCGGCCGTTGTCATGCGAAACGTAGAGCGCTTCTTCGTGCACGCCGGCGTACATGCGGCCCGGACGGGCCGGATCGAAGGCCACGCTCCAGACCTCGGTGGAAGGAAGCCCGGCATTGCGGAACTGCCACGTCTTGCCGCGATCTTCCGAGATGGCCACGCCCACTCCCCATCCAGCCACCGCAACCCGATTGCCTGCCGAGGGATCGAAGGCGATATCGGAAAGATTCCGGCCCACGCCCAGATTTCCGTTGCTTTCGAAAGTGACTCCGCAGTCGGTGGAAGCGAACAGGCCTCCGCCCTGCGTCGAGGCGAGCCAGTGACACGGGTCGTGCGGCGATTGCTCCACGCGCAGCACCTGGTATCCGGCGGCGCCCGCCAGTTTCCAGGAGCGGCCGCTGTCTTCGCTGTGAAAGATGCCTTCTTCGTTCCCGGCCACCAACACGCCCGCGCGGCGCG